>NZ_JBGTZD010000005.1:0-155783 GCF_041807865.1 Moraxella sp. E33BD
GTGATGCATCGTCTGCATCATCAATCAAGGCTAACCATTCTATCACATTATTTTGTGGTGTCAAGCGTTTTTTTAAATATTTTTGAAATTTGTTTTTAATGACAATTTTCAGATTAAAAAGGCTTGCTTTGGCTTGCTTTTATATTTGGTTTCAAACTTGTTGTTTGTTGATGTTTTGTAACCAACCATCGTTCGAATGAGTGCGTATTATACAGGGAAATCATCTAAGGTCAATAGGTATTTTTGAAAAAAGTTAATTAATTTTTTAGGTTGTTGATTTTGTTGGGGTTTTTTGTTGAAAAATCAGTATTCTTTTAACAAACCATTGATTCATCACAATGAACTGTTATCAAGTACTTCAATTTAAGAAGGAATTTTAAGCCACTTTGCTTAAGATTCCTTCTGTTTTTTTTGATGTTAGCTCTATATAATGCCATCAATATAATACTATAAAACTAATTTTGCCTGATTAAATTAACCAAATCTACAACATCTTCTTTTGTGGTATCAAAGCTACACATCAGACGCACCACTCCTTGAGTATCCCAATCATAAAAGGCATATTTTTGGCGTGCGTATTTAACAGCCTTTTCTGAGAGTTTGACAAATACGCCGTTTGATTGCACTTGGTAAATTGGATTGATATCAAGCTCCTTTAATTTATCCGCTAATAAAGTCGCCATATCATTAGCATGCTTAGCATTATGCAGATACAAATCATTGCTTAACAGCTCAATAAACTGAGCTGAGATAAAACGCATTTTAGATGCGGTCTGTAGCCCTACTTTTCTAAGAAATTTTAGCGACTGTGCTAACGATTCGTCAAAGGTGATAAGACACTCGCCCATCATCAGTCCGTTTTTTGTGCCACCAAACGATACCATATCCACACCTGCTTCAAAAATCATCTCTTGAAAACCAACGCCCAAGTAAGCTGCTGCGTTTGACAACCTTGCTCCATCAACAAAAACTCTCATCTGATGCTCATGAGCCACCTGACAAATTGCACGAATTTCATCAACCGTATAACAAGTACCAAATTCGGTTGTCTGACTGATGTACACCACACTCGGCTGAGCTCTGTGCTCACTGCCGATATTATACATCTGCGTCCTTATCAACTCTGGGGTAAGCTTACCATCACTTGTTGGGATTGCTAAAAGCTTCAATCCACCCACAACCTGCGGAGCAGTACTTTCATCTTGATGAATGTGTGCTGACTCAGCACAAATAACCGCACCCCAACGCAGGTTAAGGGATTGCAGCCCTACTACATTTGCCCCTGTCCCATTAAATACTGGTAGAGCATGAGCTTTATCGCCAAAATGCTGGCGGACAATCTGCTGTAAAGAATCGGTATATTCATCATAACCATACGCCGGCATATGTCCGATATTGGCAGCAGCCAGTGCTTGCATGACATTTGGGTGCACCCCTGAATAATTGTCCGATGCAAAATTTCTCATGAAAGTTCCTTATACTTCTGTTTCGTGTACTAATTTTCTTAAGAAGCAGTTGATTGGGGCAAGTTACTGCTAGATACGCTTTTGTTTTAACTTAGCATATATTACCGCTAATATAAATACCAGTGCCTGCAATAATACAATGGTAGCCCCTGTCGCTGAATCTAAGTGAAAACTAATGATGACACCAAAAAAACTTGTCAAACAAGAGCTTGCCACAGCCACAGCCAACATGGTATAAAAGCGTCTGCACAGCACAAAGGCGGTAACCCCTGGTGAAATAAGCATTGCCACCACCAAAATAACGCCCACCGCCTGCATGGCAACCACAATGGTGGCGGATAATAAGATAAGCAATCCATAGTGCAAGAACTTAGGCGATAATCCCGCCACTTTTGCATGATGTGGGTCAAATGAATACAGTAGTAAATCTTTGCTTTTTAATAGCACCACAAACAGCACTGCCCCACAGATGGCAAGGGTCTGCATAAGAACAGCCTTATCAATACCCAAAAGATTGCCGAACAAAATATGTTTTAAATGCTGGTCAGTGTCAATTCTGGTAAACATCACAAGACCTAATGCAAACATCCCTGCAAAAACAATCCCCATGAGCGTATCTTCCTTTATGCGAGTATTATTCTTTAAGAACCCCACTAAAGTCGCACAAAGCAATCCTGCCATAAACGCTCCGAGTAATATCGGCAATTCTAACCAAGCAACCACAACCACACCTGGAAATACAGCATGGCTGATGGCATCCCCCATAAGACTCCACCCTTTTAATACCACAAAGCAGGATAAAATGGCACACACCGCCCCCACTGCCAAAGCCGAGATGAGTGCGTGCTGCATAAAAGCATGGGTAAGCGGACTGGTTAATAAATCTAGCATTGGCATGATGTCATCAGGCTATACAATAAAATTGGTTAATTAGGTAAACTTTAGGCGTGTATCGCACTTTGTTGGGCTTTTTTTCTTTTTAGTCGCTCAGTAATGATACCAAACTTTGGCGAAAACAAAAAAGCCAAAATGAACGCCAAAGTCTGCAAACACACAATAATCCCACCTGTCGCCCCATCAAGATAATAACTCAAATACACACCCACGCCACCTGTCATCACCCCCAAAAACCCTGCAATCAACAGCATGGATGCAAAACGGTCGGTCAGTTGATAAGCGGTTGCTCCTGGCGTAATCACCATCGCAATGACCAAAATCGCCCCCACTGTCTGCAAGGCCGAAACCACACAAGCTGACAATAAAATAAAAAATAGCACCTGATAAACTTTTGGGGATAACCCCACCGACCTAGCATGAATCTCATCAAAAAAGACCACAAGCAAATCTTTCCAAAAAATGAGTAAAAAAACAAGTGCCATGCCCATGACAATGCCAACTTGTATCATATCCCCATCAGAAATACCCAAAATATTGCCAAAGATAATCTCTTGGACATTAACTGGGGTGGGGCTGATAGAGATGATGAACAGTCCTAAAGCAAAAAAAGCAGTAAATATAAAACCAATGACCGCATCTTCTTTAAGCTGAGTTAAAGACTTTACCCATAAAATTGATAAAGCCGCCAAAATGCCCGAAAAAAATGCTCCCACCGCAAAAGGCAACCCCAATGCGTACGCAATCGCCACACCAGGTACAACCGCATGAGACAAAGCATCACCAATAAGCGACCAGCCTTTGAGCATAAGATAAGCAGATAGCAATGCACACACCCCACCAACCAATGATGACAACGCCATTGCCTTAAGCATGTATTCATAAGCAAAAGGCTCAGTCAGTAAGGAGAATAATTCAATCACGATTCTCTCCTTGAGTCACTGATGATATGGTTGTGTTCGCCTTAGGGTTAAATAGTTGCACGCCGTCGTTTTTGGGTTTTTTGGGCAGGTTCATATTTACCTGACCAATACGGCTCGCCTGACTTGCTTGACTCATCTCACTGGCGGTGCAGTGGACACTCTCTGGCGTGCCTTGCTGAATACCATAAAACACCGCTGGGACTTCATCATCTGCCAAAATCGTTACTGAGCGATTATCGTCATCATCATGCAAATCCTTGCCAGATAAACGAATTTGCCTTAATACGCCACCAAAAACCTTTTCTAGATTTTCTTGGGTAAAAGTGTCTTTGGTTGCCCCTTCTGCCACAATGGAACGATTTATCATTACCACCTGATCACAAAACTCTGGAATCGTCCCTAAATTATGCGTTGAGATTAAAATCAGATGCCCTTCAGCTCGCAAATCATCTAGCAATGCCATGATTGCTTTTTCGGTTTTGACATCCACGCCTGTAAATGGTTCATCTAATAGGATAACCCGACTTTCTTGGGCGAGTGCTCTTGCTAAGAATACTCGTTTTTTTTGACCGCCAGACAACTCACTGATTTGGCGGTGTTTTAGATGGCTAATGTCCACTCTTACCATAGCGTCCGCCACTTTTTGCTTATCAATGCTTTTGGGCAATCGCAAAAAATTCATGTAGCCATAACGACCCATCATCACCACATCATAAACTGACACAGGAAACTGCCAGTCCACCTCCTCACTTTGAGGGACATAAGCGACCAAATTTCGTTTTAGGGCTTGGTGAATTGGCATACCGCAGAGCAAAATCTGCCCTGTCTGAGGTTTAATCAACCCCATAATGGATTTAAACAATGTGGACTTACCAGAACCATTAACGCCGACCAAAGCACAAGTCGTACCACCTATTAGGGTGAAGTTAACATCATCAAGAGCGTGATGCCCATTGGTATAACGGACATTTAACGCCTTAACATCAATACTGGCAACCAAACGAGAAATTTTTTCCATAAATCATTAAAAAACAGTTAATTTAACAAATATGGCAACAGGCATAACGGCGATTGTCATGTTTGTTAAATCAAAAAAGAATAATGACGATATTCTTTTATTAAAAAAAGCATCAAAAGACTGCAACTGGCAACTTTTCAAATATAAAAAACCCTAACAGAAATAAGGTTTTTATATTTTAAACCACCAGTTTGACTTTTTAAAATTTATTTAAAATAAGATTATTGATTGAAAAAATCAATCAAAACACACTTAATCATCTAATAGCTCAATAAATTAACAATGCTATAGATCATCGGGCATTTTTCAATCCAATCATGATTATTGTACCGATAAATATCCAAAATTACAAAAAATTTGGCAAGACTACTATCCTGCCAAATTTTAGAATTGTTTTGCTATTTTTTTGCCTTATCAAAACCCTGCACAATGGTAGAAGTTGTTACATCTAATAGGTCAAGGTATGTTGGCACTTTACCACCCTGCTCGGACAGACTGTCAACATACAGCACGCCACCATAAGAAACACCTGTCTCTTTAGCGACTTGCTTGATAGGTTTGTCACTGATGGTGCTTTCACTAAACACCACAGGAATCTTGTGAGTTTTGATGGTTTCAATGAGCGTTCTGACCTGCTTAGGAGTGCCTTGCTGTTCAGCATTAATATCCCACAGATACGCCTCATTAAGCCCATAATCTTTTGCAAGATAGCTAAACGCCCCCTCGCTTGTTACTAGCCAACGCTGAGCTTTTGGAATGCTTGCAAATTTAGCACGTAGCGGTTCATCTAATGCTTTGATTTTTTGGCGATAAACTTCGGCATTTTTAATATAAATATCTTTATTTTTTGGGTCATGAGCAATCAGAGCATTTTTGATGTTTTCTACATAAATCAGTGCATTGGTTGGCGACATCCAAGCGTGCGGATTTGGCAAATCCTTATAAGAACCAGCCTTAATCATCAAGGGCGTGATGCCTTCGGTAACAACCACCTCAGGCGTATCTTTGGCATCTTGGTAAAATTTATCAAACCAGCGTTCTAAATTCATGCCATTATGCAAGATTAAATCCGCCTCCTTAACCTTAGCAATGTCCTTTGGGGTCGGTTCATAATCATGAATCTCTGCCCCTGCTTTGGTGATAGATTCAACATCTGCCACATCTCCTGCCACATTTTGGGCAATGTCAGCAATGATGGTAAAAGTCGTTACAACCATCATTTTATCCTTTTGAACAGACAAGGTATCCTTGCTTTGTTCAGCAGGCTTATCAGCACCGCAAGCGGTTAATAGTAGTACCGAGCCAATGAATGCAGGGAGCATTTTTTTTAGGCTGTTATTTATCATATATCCTCTTTTTTTAAGTTGTTTGAATTTGTTGCACTCTTAATGATAACATTGTATATGATAATAATAACTGTTTTTATTTAATTAGTCAAGTGATTGCATATCATGATGACATCAGCAGTATATCAAGATCCCTTGTTTTTATTATTCAAAAATTTGTTATAATAGCTCTTTTTATCTAGCAAACCAGATAAATCTTTTTGTTTTTTTAAAATCCACTGGTAGCGGTCAAATATTTGATGGTAGCAAATATCACTGCCAACGCCAATTTTAGGAGTACTCTTATGGTCGCAATCACCCTTCCCAATGGCGATGTCAAGCACTTTGACGGTGCAACAACCGTCATGGACATCGCTCAATCCATCGGTGCAGGTCTTGCCAAAGCCACCGTTGCAGGCAAAGTAAATGGCAAACTTGTGGACGCATGCGATCCCATCACCGAAGATGCGACCGTACAAATCGTTACGCCAAAAGACGCTGAGGGCGTAGAAATCATCCGCCACTCGTGTGCTCACCTTTTAGGACACGCTGTTAAGCAACTGTTTCCAGAAGTTAAAATGGTCATAGGACCTGTGATTGAAGATGGCTTTTATTATGACATCTATAGCGATAAGCCCTTCACCCAAGAGGATATGGGAGTGATTGAAACTCGCATGCATGAGCTTATCAATCAAGATTATGATGTCATCAAAAAAATGACCCCAAGAGATGAGGTCATTGAAGTATTCAAGGCTCGTGGCGAAGAATATAAACTTCGCTTAATTGATGATATGCCAGATGAGACGGCGATGGGACTGTATTACCATCAAGAATACATTGATATGTGTCGTGGACCACATGTTCCTAATACTCGCTTTTTAAAGGCATTCAAACTGACCAAAATGAGCGGTGCGTATTGGCGAGGCGACGCTAAAAACGAGCAGTTGCAACGCATCTACGGCACGGCATGGGCGGACAAAAAAGAACTTGCCGCTTACATCAAACGCATAGAAGAAGCCGAAAAACGAGACCATCGCAAAATCGGCAAAGCACTTGATTTATTTCACTTGCAAGAAGAAGCACCAGGCATGGTGTTTTGGCATCCCAATGGCTGGACGGTATGGCAAGTGCTTGAGCAATATATGCGTAAAGTACAAAAAGACAACGGCTATCTGGAAATCAAAACGCCACAAGTCGTGGACAGAAGTCTGTGGGAAAAATCTGGACATTGGGAAAATTATGGCGAAATGATGTTCACCACATCAAGCGAAAAACGAGATTACGCTGTCAAACCAATGAACTGCCCTTGTCATGTGCAAGTATTTAATCAAGGATTAAAGTCCTATCGTGATCTGCCCCTACGCCTTGCCGAATTTGGCTCGTGCCACCGTAACGAACCATCAGGCTCACTACATGGCATCATGCGTGTGCGTGGCTTTGTGCAAGATGACGCCCATATTTTCTGCTCGCATGAACAAATCCGAGACGAAGCCCAAGCCTTCATTAAACTCACTCTTGCCGTCTATAAAGATTTTGGTTTTGATGAAGTACAAATGAAACTCTCCACTCGCCCAGAAAAACGAGTTGGGGCGGATGCACTGTGGGACGATGCTGAAAAAGCCCTAGCAGATGCTCTTGATACTGCAGGACTTGCATGGGAGCTACAAGAGGGTGAAGGAGCGTTTTATGGACCTAAGATTGAATTTAGCCTAAAAGACTGCTTGGGTCGTGTGTGGCAATGTGGCACACTCCAACTAGACTTTAACCTACCTGATCGACTAGGGGCAGAATACATCAGCGAAACAGGCGAGCGAGTCCGTCCTGTGATGCTTCACCGTGCGATTTTAGGTTCATTTGAACGCTTTATTGGCATTTTGATTGAGCATTATGCAGGTTGGTTCCCTGCATGGCTTGCCCCTCAACAAATCGTAGTAATGAATATCACAGATAAGCAAGCCGATGCTGTGGCAGACACTGTTAAAACCTTAAACGACAAAGGTTACCGTGCCATTGGTGATTTGCGTAACGAAAAAATTGGCTTTAAAATCCGTGAACGCACCCTTGAACGCATTCCGTTTATGCTAGTTCTAGGCGATAAAGAAGTAGAAAGTGGCACGGTCAATGTCCGCACTCGTGAAGGCGAGAATCTAGGTAGTATGTCGCTTGATGACTTTATCAAAGTGTTGGATACAGCGATTGAGCAAAAAGGTAGAATTGAGCCGAAGGCAGATAGCGAATAATTTGGCTTAATTAAAAAATCCATCCAAAGGCAATTTTGGGTAGATTTTTTAAATTAACACTTGATTTGAGTGTTCACAAAGACTCCAAATCTCAATCAAATCCTTACAGATTTAAAAAATAGCTTTATTTTTAAATCATGCTTTTTTATTAACCAGTCACATACGGTGAGTAGATATATCAGTAAGTGGCTTTATTATTCTTTGTTATGAAAATCATCACCCCATCATTATACATCTCGCTTGCGTTTTTGGTCGTACAACAAGTGATTGTCGGCTTATCCACCTATTTCATTGCCAAGCTTGCCATAGACATCGCTCAACATCAGGACTTTTTGATCAATTTGATTGGCTTCGTTGTGTCATTGGTCGTTGTGTATGTTCCTGCTTATTTGGCAAGTGTTTATTTGGAAAAGTCAAAATTTGAGTTGTTAGATGATTATGTGCAAAGATTTGTTAAGATCTTTTGTGGCAAAACTTTTTTGTTAAGCGACAAACAATTAAAAGCCCAAAGTACGGTCTTTGTCAGCCAAGAGGGTAAATCTGTGATTGATGACACGCTTGATTTCATCTTTGATGGTGTGGCATTGATTTTAAACTTATCAATCAATGTGTTGATTTTGGGATTTTTTCTCGATCGTTACCTACTGATGGCTTATGTCTGTGGGTTTTTGCTTGTGGAGATGTTTATTTTTTATCATCAAAAGAACATATCAAAACTGTCCACCATGTCTCAAAAATCCAGAATCTCTTTCATCGCCACCTTAAATAGAATCTGGGACCATGTCGTCATTTTTAATCGATATAACATGGGCATTTTTACTAAAATTTACCGACATCATTTTGAACGCTCAAAAAAACTTCAAGTCGCCAACCAATCGTTCAATCATCTGATTTCAAGTCTTGGCATGATATTGTTCATGCTACCTGTACTGTGTTTTGTTTCGTATCTGTTCATTCAAAATCATGAAGATTATGTATTTTTGGCGTTGTTGGTGGCGACACTACCAAGACAAATCCAGCTTCTGCAAATGGGGCAAGCACTTGTTTTTCATCAGACCAATTTTTCTAGCATCAAAGCCAAATTGACTGGCTTGAAGCATTCTTTAAATGCACCTGATGTCGATGTATTAAGCAGGATTGATTTTCAGCAGATGGTTATCAACGACATTCCACTAAGCGAGTTTGATCTGAGTGATTTGCCAACAACTGGCAGAATGACGATTAGGGGGTGTAATGGTGCTGGCAAAAGCAGTCTGTTGCTACACTTAAAGACACGGTTGTCAGGCAGGGCTTTTTATCTGCCTGTCAGTCATGATTTGTTTTTTCGTCAAAATGATCACAAATCAACCGGTCAAAAATTATTTTCACAGCTGATTGAGATTGAAAATCACAAAAACGATGTCGATGTCATCATTCTTGATGAATGGGACGCCAACCTAGACAAAGAAAATAAAGCCACCCTTGATGAATTGATTGATGAAATCGCAACAAGTACATTGGTGGTGGAAGTCCGACATTAGGACAAAACTCTTGCAATTTTATTATTGCTTAAGTATAATGGGGTGATTTTTTATTTTTGGAGTAACCATCATTAAACCGTCAAACCGTTTAAATATCAATGAAGATATTCGTGCCAAAGAAGTTCGCTTAGTCAAAGAAGATGGCGAGCAATTGGGTGTGGTAGATTTAAAAACTGCTTTAAAAGCCGCCAGCGACGAAGGACTGGATTTGGTTGAAATCGTCCCTGATGCCAAGCCACCCGTTGCTAAAATTATGGATTATAAACGCTATTTGTACGACCAAAAACAAAAAGCAAAAGAAGCCAAAAAGAACCAAAAGCAAACCCAAGTTAAAGAAATCAAGCTTAGACCAGGCACCGAAGAAGCAGACTATCAGGTTAAGCTACGCAAGATTGTGGAATTTTTGGAAGATAAAGACAAAGTCAAGGTTTCTATCCGTTTTCGTGGTCGTGAGATGGCTCACCAAGAAATTGGTAAGGCTCAGCTAGAACGCATCATCAAAGACACCGAAGAAGTAGCAACTGTGGAACAAGCCCCTAAAGTTGAAGGTCGTCAAATGGGCATGCTATTAGGTCCTGCCAAAAAGAAATAACCGACCATGCTTTAGCAAAAGAGCATAGATAGCAAGAATATTTACTCTTGCTATTTTTATGCCATTTTTTCATATTGATGGTTATTGATACTCGGCTGATGACAACTCCTTTTGCATGATTAAAGCATCAACCACTCCCCATTCATCTTTATAATAGCCCACTCTAACATCTATCTGATGAAAACCCTGCCTTGTATATAAGCGTATTGCAGAGGTGTTATCAGCTTTCACCTCCAGCAGTATTCTTTCCGCCCCCTTATCCTTGCACAACACATCAAACTCATCAAGAAGCATCTTGCCCATGCCTTGTTTTTGAAAACCAATATCTGTCGCAATGCGTAAGACCTCCGCCACCTCAAAGATAATCTGATAAATCAAATAACCCACCACTTCATCTTCATCATTCAATGCGATCAAAAGCCCAACCCCAAACTGCGACAGCATTGAGCAGACCGACAAACTGTCCCAAGCATCAAAAAACAGCTCACGCTCAATGCGAGCTATTTGACTGACATAACCACCCTGCTCAGCACGGCGTGCGTCATCAATTTGAAATACTGTAGCCATCATATTTAACTAAAAATTTCCCTTAAAAGTGTGATATGATAAACGAAAATCTATTTTATTTTTAGTAAAATTGTAAAAATTTTGATGAGAAGTTTATGAAAAAAAATCAAACAACACCTATCTGGAACGACCCCAATGCCCACGATGAGGCAAATAAATACCAAAACCCCATTCCTTCACGCCTGCTTATCCTACAAACCATTGCCCAATTAAATAACGACAGCAAACCTGCCACAATGGAAAGTTTGGGACTACATTTTGAAATTTTGGGCGACGAAGAGAGATTTTTTGCCCTAACCAACCGCTTAAAAGCAATGCTAAGAGACAAGCAATTAGAACGCACTGATGGCATTCATTTTAGCATTGCACCCTTACCTACCACCATAACGGGCAGAATCATCGCCAATCCTAAAGGCTTTGGTTTTATCACACTAGATGGCATGCCCGACTTATTTGTCCATGAAAAACAAATGCGTGTGGTCTTTGATGGTGATGTGGTAGAGGCTGTGGCAAGCGAATTTCGTGGCAAACCAGAGGCTCGCATTACAAACATCATCAGCCGAGCCAGTACTGAGTTTGTTGGTATCATACAGCGTGATGATGACGGCTACTTTGTTCAGTTATCAGGAGCAAATAGTCATCAACCCATCACACTGACCGATGATGAGGTGGCACGCTTTGGCGTGGGTGTGGGCGATAGCGTCAAAGTGGCAATTATTGATATGCCCACTTATCAAGAATACGCCACAGGCAAAATCAGTGAGGTTCTAACCCACCTAAACGACCGTGAATTAATCATTGAGACCACCTTACTAAATCACGGCATACCGTTTGAGTTTAGTAAAGCTACACTAGAACAAGCAGACAGCTATGGTGAGCCAACTGTGGCAGATTGTGCAGGGCGAGTGGATTTGCGAGATTTACCACTCATCACGATTGATGGCGAGGATGCAAGAGACTTTGATGATGCGGTCTATGCGTGCAAACGGGCAGGAGGCAACTACCGTGTGGTGGTTGCCATCGCTGATGTCAGCCACTATGTAACCCCCCAGTCGCCTCTTGATATAGATGCTTATGAGCGTGGCACAAGCGTGTATTTTCCCCACCGTGTAATTCCCATGCTCCCAGAGGTACTGTCTAACGGTCTATGCTCACTCAACCCCAAAGTAGATCGCCTTTGTATGGTGGCGGATATTAAGCTATCTAAAGCAGGCAAGGTAACAGGCTATGAGTTTTATCCTGCTGTCATGCATTCGCAAGCTCGCTTGACTTATAATCAAGTAAATGCTTATTTTGACGACCCTACCAATGAGACCTTGCCTGATGATTTGGTCAAGAACCCTGCTGTGTGTAAATCGGTAGATACCCTGTATCAACTTTATCAAATTTTGGATAAAAAGCGTACCGAGCGTGGTGCAATGGCGTTTGAAACAGCGGAAAGTTACATCGTCTTTGGCAAAGATGGCGACATTAAAGACATCAAAAAACGCACTCGTGGCGATGCTCACAAACTCATTGAAGAGATGATGCTACTTGCTAATACTTGTGGGGCAAATTTTGCTCTTAAACACGATTTACCTGCCTTGTATCGCAACCATGACAAGCCATCCGATGAAAAATCCGCCAAACTTTCTGAATATCTTAAATCCTTTGGCTTATCCTTCCCTGATGAATCACCCAGTCATGCCGACTATCAACGAGTCATCAAGGCGACCGAAGGACGAGCTGATACCCAAAGCATTCACTCTATGCTACTGCGTTCTATGATGCAGGCAAATTATAGCCCTGATAATATCGGTCATTTTGGTTTGGCATATGATGAATACAGCCATTTTACCAGTCCAATTCGCCGTTATCCCGACCTTATGCTCCATCGAGCCATTAAGGATAAAACAACAGGAAAAAAATCTAAAAACACGATTTATAAAACCTTAGATGAAGCAGGTGAACAAACTTCCATTACCGAACGCCGTGCTGAAGAGGCAAGCCGTCATGTAGAGGCATGGTTGAAGTGCCATTATATGCAAAAGCACTTGGGTGATGAATTTATGGGAACAATCACCACCGTAACAAATTTTGGGCTATTCATCACACTCAATGATCTATTTATCGATGGGCTAATTCATATCTCAAATCTATCAGCTGAGTATTATGAATACAATGAGCGAGAGCAAGCACTCATTGGCGAGCGTGGTAGTATCTTTAAATTGGGCGAACAGCTTTTGATTAAGGTTGCTGGCGTGAATATGGATTTGTTGCAGGTGGACTTTGCATTGGTAGAAAAGACGGACAAAACACCCAAAAAAACCAAAACCAGTAAAGCTAAAAAGAAAAAATCCTAAACCACTCAACCTAACCGTAAAAGTCATTGGAGTATTCATCATGAAACAGGCACAACGATGAGTCGAATACTTTATCAACACGGCAAAATCACCAAAGCTGAACGCTACGACCATACAGGAAAACTCATTAAAACTTTGGATGTGCAGTAAAATGAATCATTTTCGCAAACTCGCCCTAACCTTAAGTCTTACCCTACTTGGGGCAAACTTATCCGCCTGTGCCAAACCCAGCACCGAACACACAAGCTCAACCAGTCAGTCCATGCGTGAGTGGTTTTATGCGTTCAGCGAGCTTGATTTATCTGAAGTGGGAGTTGCCAAACAAATCACCCTTGTTGATGACACCAGTCCACTCATTATCAATGACAAAGCCGAGCTTTGGCAAGTGCCACACCCAGACAAACCAATCAAACTCGCTAAGGGCGTATCATCAAGCGTCTCCGCTGTGGCAAAGTTTGATAAAGTGGCTTTTGCCGACAAAGATGGTTACTTTAACCTAATCCAAAATGGACAGCGTTACCACTCATCCATTCGCCTATCGCCCCACTCCGCCATGCTCATGCTACCTTTGGCAACCATTGCTGTGGAGGCTCATGATGACGGTACGGCAAGCCTTGTTCGCCTTGAAGTGGTAGGAAATCGTGTACAAACAGTTGCTCGCTTTGGTTCTGTCATGCCAGACGCTCGCCCTGTACAAATCAATTTTACAGGCGATAATACCAACGGACACATTGCCGTCCTATCCCACCCAGACAGCAGAACTTATCGGCATGGCGTACTAGGCGATGATATTGAGGCAAGGCAGGTGCAATTTTTAGAACGGCATAGTCTTACACCGCTTAGCAAGCCCTTAACGGTTAGAGGCTTGGTTTTTGAGGCAAATACCTTTGAGATTTTACCTCACAGCAAGGGCAATCATTTGGTAACAACCATTGCAGGTGGCGGGTATGGAGCAAGCACGGTTGTTATTGGCAATGTAGATAACCAACTACAAATCATTGCCCAAAGCACGCCTTTATCAAACAATCGCTGGCAGTCGCCTTTTGTGTTTGGTGATAATCTTTATGCCATACAAATGCCCCATTTGGTCGGACGGTTTGTCAAATACATACAATCTGGCGATCAACTGAATGAAAAAGTCTTGGGCGAAGGTTACTCTAATCATGCGATTGGTGAATTTGATACCAATTTGGTGGCAGGTCGTAACAATTTTGCTCTCATTCCCCATAAAGGCTATCGTCAAATCAGTATTTTGACCACCGAGGGCGATATTGTATCTTTATCTGATAACTTACCAGCACCAATCATCAAAATTCTCTCCAATGATAATCAAGCCTATCTACTACTTAGCAATGGCACAATTTGGGTGTTGAATGCTCAGACTCAATAGACAAAATCCCTGCTCTGTCCCACTCAAAGTCTGATGACATATGGTTTTAAATAGGTTTTATGGAAATTAAAAAACATGCCATAACCATGACTCTACAAATACCAAGAGCAATGGTAAAAAACAAGGTAAGCAAGAAAGACGGCGTAGGAATGTTTTTTGGTATTTTGTTGAGAGAGCTGACATCAGCAATGATCAAATTTGGCAAGAATACACACAAGGAAAATAAACTTATAAACAGCTTGCTAAGAGGCACAACCTATCAGTCAGAACCACCATGCAAAAACGACTTGATAAGGTATCAGAAGGACTGTTTAGTCATGTTAAACAGTCCTTACACTATTATCAAAGACCAATCAAACACAAAATACAGAAGTTTATTGGGAGTTTCTTGCAGGGTTATACTCAACCCACCCCTCACTTGATATTCCCTTTTCTGCAAACAGGAAAATATCCATTAAAGAATAGGGTGGGGATTGTAGTGAGAAGGTATTTATTGTGCTGTTTTTAATAACACCCCATTCAATGATACATATCTTAGGTATTCATCAGCGGTGTTTATCGCTATACTCCACCCAAAAATCTGCATTTTCAATACCCACCTTTCTGGGATCAAATACTGGATCTAAGCCTTGCTTCATCTGATTATCATAGTCTTTTAGAACCTTGAAAGCTACTCTGCTTAGCAGCAGGATGGCGATGAAATTTAAATAACACATAACACCAAAACCAATATCGCCCAATGCCCACATCATACCTGCTGATTGCACGCTACCAAAGAAACAGATTATCAAAAATACGACCTTAAGTACAGTTTTTAAATAAGGATAACGCAATTGATTATCCAAGTATACCAAGGCTGTCTCGGCAATATAATAATAGGCAAGCAAGCAGGTCCAGGCAAACAAGAATATAGCCAATGCAACAAATGCTGGTCCAAAGTCAGCAAAAATAGTTGAAACCGCCGCTTGGGTAAATGCTGTACCAGCGGCAACACCAGGCATATTTTCAACCAACATAGCGCCATCTGGACCTTGAACATTATACATGCCTGTTGACAAAATCATCAATGCTGTAGCGGTGCATACAAGCACTGTGTCCACATAGACAGAAAATCCCTGTACGAGACCCTGCTTGGCAGGATGTGAAACTTCTGCAGCAGCAGAACTGAATGTCGCCTCGCCTGCACCAGCAACATTAGAGAAGACTGCACGGCGAACACCCCAAGAAATTGCCATACCAACGATGCCACCAAACACAGCATCCATACCAAACGCACTTTTTACAATCAAAGCAATCATACTAGGAATGGCAACGGCATTAAAGGTTAAAATCACCAACATCATAAGAATGTAGAAGATTGCCATAAAAGGAATGACTTTGTCGGCAAATCTAGCAATACGCTTAATGCCACCAAAAATGATAAAAGCCAAAGGCACAATGACCATCAATCCTGTCACTATGGGCGATAATCCAAAAGCGGTTTTGAATGAATCACTGATGGTGTTTGCCTGCACGCCTGGTACAAGTACACCGTACGATAGGCAAACTACAGCGGCGACAAATATCGCAAAAGACTTCATTTTTAAGCCTTTTTCAATATAATAAGGCGAGCCACCACGATACTGCTTATCCGAGCTTTCTTTATAGACTTGTGCTAAAGTAGATTCAATAAAAGCACTGGCACCGCCCAACAGTCCCATGATAATCATCCAAAAAACCGCCCCTGGACCACCAGTTGCAATCGCAGTAGCTACGCCAGCAATATTACCCACGCCAATACGACCAGATAACGCCATACAAAACGCCTGAAATGAAGTAACACCTTGATCTGAATTATTCTTATCAAACAATAGACGAATCATTTCCTTTAGATAGCGAAATTGCACACCTTTTGTAGCGATGGTGAAGTAGATGCCTACAGCCAAAGCCAGATACACCAGAGCATCACTCCAAATATAACCTACTACGGTATTGATGAAATCTTCCATATTCATTTCCTTGAGTTGTATAAACCCCGCCAATGGAATATGCATCCCAAAGGTTTTGCATTTAATGCATGGTAGGGTCTTGAATGTCCTTATTACTTAGCAAATCGCCCAAATGGTCTTGGTTTGACAGTATTGCTCCAACGCCTCAATCCCATTATCTCGACCGCCAAATCCTGATTGCTTATAGCCACCAAATGGGGTTGTGATGTCACCCTCTGAAAATCCATTAATAGATATTGTGCCTGCTTGTATTTTTCTGGCAACCGTCAATGCACACTTAAGACTTTGGGTATAGAACGATGCAGCTAGACCGTAACTGCTATCATTCGCCAAATTGATAGCCTCTTCCTCACTCTCAAATGTCGTCACAGCCAAAATAGGACCAAATACCTCCTCTTTAAACAAAGTCATGTCAGCAGTCACATTATCAAAAATAGTCGGCTCGATATACCATCCACTACCCAAGTCTGAAAGCAAATTGCCACCCGTTACCAGTGACGCCCCCTCTGATTTGGCGGTTTCTAGGTAATGAACTACCTTGTCCAAGTGTGCTTGTTCAATCATGGGTCCTAAGACAACATCGTCATGGCGTGGGTCGCCAATTTTCCAAGCAGACAAGCCTTCAATCAACTTTTCAAGTAGAAGCTGCTTTTTACTGCTATGCACCAACAATCTAGAGCCACAGCTACAGTTTTCACCCATATTCCAAAATGCTGCAGATAGTACATTGTTAATCATATTTTCATCAATGATAGCATCCTCAAAGATAATCTGCGGACTTTTACCCCCACACTCCAAAACAATCTCTTTAAGATTACTTTGTGCCGAATACTGCAAGAATAAATGCCCAACTTCGGTTGAACCAGTAAAGGATACCATATCAATATCCATATGCTTGCCAATAGCAGCACCCACCACTTCACCTCGACCACAGATCATCTGCAGGGCATCTTTTGGTACACCTGCCTCATAAGCCAATTCAATCATGCGGTACGCTGAAAGACTGGTAAGCTCAGCAGGCTTTACAATAACGCTGTTACCCATGATGAGTGCAGGTGCTACTTTCCATGCAAACATTTGAGCTGGGAAGTTCCATGGTAGTACAGCACCCACCACACCAATCGGCTCTTTAACAATCCATGAAACAACACCATTATCCGTTGGTGCAACTTTGCCAAAAACCTTATCAATCGCCTCAGCATACCAATCAAAAGTATCTAGCGTTGCTGGCATATCGGTATTGATGCACTCACTAATTGGCTTGCCTGCATCAATACAGTCCAATGCCGCCAATTCTTCGACATGTTCTTTTAGTAGAGCCGACCATGCTTGCATAATCTTCTTTCGTTCAGCAGGATGCTTATCCCTCCAAGTACCTTTATTAAAGCAATTACGAGCCGATGCCACCGCTTGATTGACATGCTCTTCGGTGGCATCGTCAATTTTACCAATGACACTGTTGTCAATTGGAGTAGTGTTTGGCATTGTGGCTTGACACGGACTGGCATCAACAATTAAATTGCCTGCATACAATGCACCCTGCTTTGCTGCCTCAAAAACAGCTTCTTTATTTTTTGCCATCATAATACACAACCTTAACCATTTAACAATGATAAAAACGCTTGTTTATCTTCATCACGAACATCAACCAATGGCAAGCGTACGCCACCAACATCAATTGTACCTTTCAAGCAACCAATTTTGGCTTTTTGATTATAATCGCCAGATTCCATTGAATGAATGGCGGGATAAATCTCTGTCATAATACGGCGTGCCTCATCCCAATCGCCATTGCAAGCAGCTTGATAAATCGCAACTTGCTCTTCTGGAAAGACATTAGCAGCCCCCGCAATCCAACTTCTTGCCCCCCAAAAGAAGAAGTCAACAGGTTGATCATCACAGCCACAAACAATCTCAAAATTTTCAAACTTAGCTTGTAGCATACGAAGTGCGTGGCTAAAATTACCACTACTTTCTTTGATGCCCACAATGTAAGGATGCTTAGATAAACGCTCAACAGTTTCAAATTCAATATTCACACCCACTCGAGCAGGAAAATTATACATAATGATTGGCAGTTTTACCGCATCGGCCACTTTTTCAAAATGAGCAATAATGCCTGCTTGTTCCGGCAGACTATATGGGTTTGCTGATAGCATTAACCCCTCATAACCCATCTCCTTGGCTTGATGAGCAAGCTCAATGGTGTGGTCAGTTGACAAGCTATTCACCCCAGCAATCAGACTGACTTTGCCTTTGGCATGCTTGGCGATGGTTGTCATTACCACTTCACGCTCTTTTTGTGATAGGGTGTAGTATTCACCAGTTGTACCGCAAGCAACGATACCAGCCACACCTTTGTCAATAAAAGAAGTAACCAACTTTTGCAATGTTGGCACATCCACTGCACCATTTTTGTCAAATGGAGTAACAATTGGCACCAAAATACCATGGATATTCATATAGCTTCTCCTTAATTTAGCTATGTTTAATTAAATTAACTGTCAATCAAAATCACCTATATTAGAGCGACCAAATCGCTCTAGCTTATACGGATTGCGATCAATAGCTGATGGTTGATTAAAGTACAAATCACTAATTAGTTGTGCACTGATCACTGCTTGTGTTAGCCCTAAATGCTGATGTCCAAAATTCAGATAGACCCTTCCAAGCTTATCAATAACAGGTAATGAATCTGCTGTAGAAGGTCTAAATCCCATCCAAGGTTCAGATTGTGAATCATCTAAATTTTGCTTAAACATGGGGTTGGCAAGCTTAAGCAGGTTATAAGCACGCTGCATATTGGCCGGCTTTTTAAGCCCTGCAAATTCAACCGTACCCGCCAATCTAAGTCCTGCATACATCGGCGTCATAATAAAACGACGGTCCATGCTTGTTACAGGCACGCAAAGACGGCTTGATTCATTGGGTAGCATCAAATGATAGCCCCGCTCTGTATCCAGTGCAACTTCAACGCCTGTCGCTTGCATTACCAAGGGTTTTGAGAATGCTCCTGCACTAATTATAATGTGCGGAGCAAGAATCTCACCCTTAGTAGTTATCAAACGCACAGTCTGTTCTGTGGCGTCAATTTTATTGACCTTACAATTCTCGCAAATGACACCACCCATCCCAACAAAGTGAGCAATCAATACTTTGTATACCCCCTCTAAATTACTGATATGACCGGTATTAGGGAAAAATAACGCACCTAATTGATTGCTTGCCAATGCAGGCTCTCGTTCTGCCAGCTCATCTTGAGAAACAAAGTCATTTGCCACACCAAGAGCAACTAATTTCTCACCATGTTGCTTTAGTTGCAATAAAGAAGATTGGGATTCAGCTGTCAGCAGAGAGCCGTGAGTATGAACCCACTTATCCAAGCCCCACTTGTCTGCAAAATTCTGCCAAGCAGATAGGCTAACACCATTTATCTGCTTTAACGCCTCATGAGTTCTTTGAAATGACTCATCTCTCATAGATAACAACAGCTTGATTGCCCACGGAAACAGTTTTGGCAAATAAGCCCAATCCAATCTCAACGGACCAAACGGATCAAAGAGCATTGAGGGTAGTTGCTTAATAACGCTTGGATCTGCAATGGGAAAAACCTGCTCCGTTGCAATATGTCCTGCATTGCCCAAAGAAGCACCAGCACCTACCGTACCAGCCTCCAAAATTACCACAGACTGACCTTGAGACTGCAATCGCATTGCCGTACACAATCCAATCACACCGCCACCAATGATATAAAAATCAGCATCAGTCTTAATTTCACTCATTTTAAAACCCCCAACGAAATGGATCATCCGCCTGCATTACAAGTTTGGTTTCAGCACTAATATACGCACTTCCTCTGATTGTTGGGATAATTGTTACGCTTTCAGATTGATTATAGCCATCATCACCAAGCTCATAGCTTGCCAAAAATACGCTACCAATGATACTTTCCTGCCGCCAAATGGTGGTTGGCTTAAGTTTATTATCAGCAGCCAAACAAGCAACTTTGGCACTAGTGCCTGTCCCACAGGGTGAACGATCGTACGCCCCACCTGGACAAAGAACAAAACTTTTACTATCAGCGATATTAGATTTGCCAAACAGTTCAATATGATCAATCTCGCCACCATCATCACCTGTAATACCCTGATTTTTAAGTGCTGATTTAATTTTTAGACTCACTTGCGTTAATTGCTTGATATTTGAAGGTTGCAAATCTTGCCCATGATCATTGATTAAGAAGAACCAATTACCACCCCATGCGATATCACCATGGATAATGCCTAGGTCAGGTACATTTACCGCCACTTGTTTGCGGTAACGATAAGATGGCACATTACGAATGCTACAACTACCATCTTCATGCAGTGTTGCTGTAACAATCCCAACTGGAGTTTCTAATCGATGATTGCCAACACCAATTTTCCCTTGATAGGCCAAAGAAGTAATCACGCCAATACTGCCATGTCCACACATGCCAAGATATCCTTCATTATTAAAGAAGATAACACCTGCCACAGCAGAATCATCACTTGGCGGCACAAGCAAGGCACCAACCATCACTTCGCTACCACGAGGTTCCAAGATAATAGATCGGCGAAGATGGTCATAATTTTGTTTAAAATCCTTCAACTTCTCAGCAACACTCCGTCCAATCAATTCAGGAAATCCCTTATAAATCATGCGTGTAGGCTCACCTCCTGTGTGCGAGTCAATTAGGTGTAGAGAAAAATTTTGATGACTCATAAATCTTATTCCTGTTTTAATGCCTCAATTAATCCTTGAGTTTATGTTAGTGATTTTTTAAAAACCAAGCTTGATATATTTCTTTAAAAAAACGCCGAATTTAGCACAATTTGCATACAATCAATCATTCATATTTGATACAATGCACCATACTTTGGAGCAAAAAGCATGCACACATACGCCTTACCCCAATTACAAATACTAGGGTTTAATAAAAATAGTGCCGATATCCAATATCTGGTTAATGATTTTGATAGCTTCATCACCAGTATCCAAGCCATCATTCCCCTTCTTGATCTGCTAAGCTCAACAGTGTTTTTTATAAAAAACACTCAAGCACAATACATGGCGGTGAATCAAACGTTAAAAACTAGGCTAGATGTCAATAATGATGCACAAATTATTGGCAGAACTCCTACTGAGATGTTTGGCGACAAACAAGGGAGGGAGTATATGATACAAGACCTAAAAGTTTTGGAAGGCTCTCCCATCGTAGACAGGTTAGAACTACATACTTATCCATCTGGCAAGCTAGGTTGGTGTATTACACACAAAATCCCAATTTATAATAAAACAAATGAAATCATAGCAATGGTCGGTGTTTCCATTGATATTGACAAGGATAATAGCTACAAATTAAAAGCCCATGAAAAGCTTGCAATAATCATTAATTATATGCAAGACAATGCTGAGCACAAAATTACCATCAATAAACTTGCAACCATAGCAGGACTTAGTATTTCTGGACTGGAGAGACTATTTCGTTCAGTATTAAACCTATCACCACAGCAAATGTTGCAAAAAATTCGTCTAGAAAAAGCTGTCAAATTACTACAAAACCCCAATGAATCGGTGATTGAGATTGCCATTCAGTGCGGATATACAGACCACAGTGCATTTAGTAGACAGTTTAAGCAGCTTACAGGTTTGTCACCCAGTGATTTTCGCAAAAGGATGATTTAGCTGTACTTATAGCACTTTGCCATACATTGCTTTTATATCACAAAATTGAAAAAGCCGTACTATGATTAACACGAGCCATTGCATCATTTTGGCATTTGCAGGATAAGCGGGGATGATTATATTGCTCATCACCTGATTTCAAAGTCAAGTTAATCTATTAACTTTTAATACAGTTATTAAACTATTACCAGTAGAGTAGAATTGTTGACACAAGGCATTGCTTATCTACTACTTAGCAATGGCACAATTTGGGTGTTGAATGCCCATCAAAACAACTAAATGCCGTCCAATAAAAAAGAGCGAATCATCTCGCTCTTTTTTATTGTGCTTATTTATCCAAAAAGGTCTGTACTTCTGATAAATCCAGCGTCCCTTCATAGATGGCACGCCCTGTAATCGCCCCAAGCAAATACTCACTGTGAGGCTTTAGTTGCTCAATGTCTGACATATTAGTTACCCCACCAGATGCAATGATGGGCAAGCCACAAGATTTAGCAAGCTTGACTGTTTCATCAATATTAACACCCTGCATCATGCCATCTTTGGCGATATCGGTATAAACGATGGACGACACACCGGCATCAGCAAATCGCTTGGCAAGGTCGGTGGCACGAGTATCGGTAACATTTGCCCAGCCATGTGTCGCCACATAGCCATCTTTAGCATCAATACCAACAATGATATGCCCTGCAAACTCACGGCAAGCTTCATCAACAAATTCAGGATTTTCAAGAGCTTTGGTGCCAATGATGATATAGTTTAGCCCCACCTCTAGATAATGGCGAATGGTCTCAAGACTGCGTACACCGCCACCCAACTGAATGGGCAATTGTGGATGAGCTTTAGCGATGGCGGCAACCACCTCTTTATGTACAGGCACGCCATCAAACGCCCCGTTTAGATCCACCAAATGCAAGCGTCTTGCCCCTTGTGCCACCCACTGTGTCGCCATGGCAACAGGGTCATCACTAAATACCGTATCATCCTCCATGCGTCCTTGTTTGAGACGGACACATTTACCATCTTTAAGATCGATTGCAGGAATAATTAACATAGACATAAGACACTCTGTTTTTTCTTTTCAAATAACAAAAAACAACCAAAATGATTAGCCCTGCGATTGTAACAAATAATAATAAATTTAGGCAATATTTTTAATTTTTTATACAAAAATTTTAGATTAACTGAAAAATCATTAAATATCATGGATTTGATGAACTTTTTGACAGCCAAATCACTAAAAACTCTGTAAATTTTTGATAATTTAGCGTATAATTGATAGGATTATTGTATGAATTGGGGCAATTTGGTAAAGTTTTAGCAATAAAGCACATACCCACTTTTACCCACACATACACACCTTTAGACAAAATCAACTTACCAGCTGGCATGACCACGCCAGTAAGTTTTGGATGTTTTTAGGATTTTGGTAGCCAGCCTTTGGGCAGCCACAACAATACTTGATGTTGGATTTGCCTGTGCTGGTGTGTTTTGGTCTTAATTTAAGTATGCACTTATGATTACCATCAAAAAAGGCTTGGACCTGCCCATCATGGGCGAACCCGCCAAAGAGATTAGTGAGCACACGCCAACTCAAGTCGCCCTTATCGGTTATGATTACATCGGTATGCGTCCGACCATGAGTGTCAAGGAAGGCGATATTGTTGCCAAAGGACAAGTGCTGTTTGAAGATAAAAAGCGTGCAGGTGTCAAATACACCGCCCCAACCAGTGGTCATGTGGTGGCCATCAATCGTGGCGAGCGTCGTGTCTTTGAAAGCATCGTCATCGCTGTTGATGAAGCGGCGGCACCAGAAATCACTTTTAACGCCTATTCTTCTAAAGATTTGGCATCTATTGATACAGAAGTTGTTAAAGAACAATTGGTTGCATCAGGCGAGTGGACAGCATTTCGTACTCGCCCATTTAGTCGCACACCAGAAATTGACAGCACACCGTCAGCGATTTTTGTTACCGCCACCGACACCAACCCATTATGTGCCGATGCCAGCGACATCATCAATGCTGATATTAAGGCATTCAATGACGGCTTAGCAATCATCTCAACCTTATCACCAAAGACATTTGTCTGCCATGGTCAGACAGCCCCAGCCAAAGCAACCAATGTCGCTAACAGCATCGAATATCACAGCTTTACAGGCAAACACCCAGCGGGTAATGCAGGTACGCATATTCACTTTTTACATCCACTGGCTCGTGGCGTACAAGTCTGGACGATTGGTTATCAAGATGTGATTGCTATTGGTAAGCTATTTACCACAGGTAAAATTTATACCGACCGCATCATCAGTTTGGCAGGCCCTGCAGTCAAAAACCCACGCCTAATTCGCACTACTCGGGGAGCAGATTTGGCAGAATTGACTCGTGGCGAGCTGACAGATGGGGTAAATCGCATCATCTCAGGTTCGGTGTTATCAGGTCGTAAGTACAGCTCTACTGTTGCTCATTTAGGTCGCTTTCACAATCAAGTATCCGTCTTAGCGGAAGGTTTTGAACGCCCTACCATGCACTTTTTTACTTTGGGAACAAACCGCTTCTCATTCTTGCCAATCTACTTATCGCAATTTTTCAAAGGCAAGAAATACAAGTTTACTACCACCACCAACGGCTCACCTCGTGCAATGGTGCCGATTGGCTCTTATGAAAAAGTAATGCCTCAAGATTATCTACCCACCCAGCTACTGCGTGCATTAATCACAGAAGATATTGTAAAAGCAGTGGAGTTTGGAGCGTTGGAGCTTGATGAAGAAGATTTGGCGTTATGCACTTTTGTATCGCCTGGAAAATATGAGTTTGGCGACATTTTGCGTGATAACTTAACTCGTATTGAAGCTGAAGGCTAGGACATAACAACAAGGAAAAAGAAGCGATGAAATTTATTCACAATATCTTTGACCGTATGGAACCGTCCTTTACCAAAGGCGGAAAATACGAAAAATACTATGCCATTTTTGAGATGTTTGACACTTTCTTTCGTCAACCAAGCTCTCAAACTTATAGTGCCTCTCATGTCCGTGATGGCATTGACTTAAAACGCATTATGATTACCGTGTGGCTATGTACTTTCCCTGCGATGTTTTGGGGTATGTACAATGTCGGCTTTCAAGCATTGACCTATATGGCTCACGCTGGCATTACTCCTGATGGCTGGCGTACCATCATTACAGGGCTTTTTGGCTATGACCCAAATAGCATTTTGGCGTCTTTTGCTTATGGAGCGATGCAGTTTTTGCCAATTTATGCCGTAACCTTTGTGGTGGGTATTTTGTGGGAGATTATTTTTGCAGTCGTGCGTGGGCATGAAGTGAACGAAGGTTTCTTTGTAACTTCAGTACTCTTTGCCCTATCGCTACCACCAGACACGCCACTATGGCAGGTTGCACTTGGCATTAGCTTTGGTGTGGTCGTTGCTAAAGAAGTCTTTGGCGGTACAGGTAAAAACTTCCTAAACCCTGCATTGGCTGGGCGTGCGTTCTTGTATTTTGCTTACCCTGCATCTATGTCAGGCGATGCGGTATGGACAGCTGTGGACGGCTTTTCTGGTGCAACCCCACTAGGGCAAGCAGCAGTAGGTATCACAGCGGACAAATTTGTTGATGCTTATGGCAATACCCTATCTTGGGGTCAAGCATTCTTAGGGCAAATGCAAGGTTCTATTGGCGAGGTTTCAACCCTTGCGATCATTATTGGCGGTATCGTACTTTGCTATATGAAAATCGCCAGTTGGCGAGTGATTTTAGGTTCTATCATCGGTCTTGTGGTTACTGCCTTTATCTTTAATATGATTGGCGGTGAGAATCCAATGATGGGTCTTGCACCTCATTGGCATTTGGTTGTTGGTGGATTTATGTTTGGTTCAGTATTTATGGCAACTGACCCCGTATCCGCCGCACACACCAACACAGGACGCTGGGCGTATGGACTACTTATCGGCTTTATGACTGTGGTCATTCGTGTGATTAACCCTGCGTTCCCAGAGGGTATCATGCTGGCGATTTTATTCGCTAACTTGTTTGCACCTTTGTTTGATTACTTTGTAACCCAAGCCAACATCAAACGCCAAACAGCACGGAGAATGCATTATGTCTCAAAATGATATTGATAAAGTAAGGACGAACGACCTTATCACACCAAGTGGTCAAACCAACGACTCTCTACCAGATGAGGTAAAAGCAGACGAAAATGCCAATGACGAAGCAGTGTTAAAGACGAACAACCAAGAATCTAGTATTGCTCAAAGCGAAGATGTGCAAGACAACCAAGCAGATGCTCCGACCCCAAAAAAAGGCGGTAATGGTCAGACTCTAATGGTTGCCTTAATCTTGTGTTTGGTCTGCTCGATTTTGGTATCGGCAGTCGCTGTTGGTTTAAAACCAAAACAACAAGCCAACCAAGCCCTTGACCGCAACAAGAACATCTTGATTGCAGGTGGTTTGGCAGAAGCAACTGCCACAAGCAGTGAAGTTGATGATAAGTTTAAAGACTTTGAGGTTAAGTTAGTCAACCTTGCCACAGGCAAATACGCCACCAGTGAGGAATTATCATCTGTGGGGATTGGCGATGTTAGTGCTTATGATGCCAATGCAGCCTCTAAAGACCCAAAACTTAACAATCCGTTAACAGAAGATCCAGCAGGCATCAAGGCAACTCCAAAATTTGCCAAGATCTATGTCAAGCCTGATGCAGAAGGCAAGCCAGAGCTTGTGGTACTGCCTGTGCACGGCTACGGTCTTTGGGGCACGATGTACGCTTTTTTGACCTTAGAGGGTGATTTGAACACCATTAAGGGCATTAGCTTTTATGAGCATAAAGAAACCCCAGGTCTAGGTGCACTTGTGGCTGAGCCAAAATGGCGTAATCAGCTGGTAGGCAAGCAAGCCTACAATGAGAACGGTCAAGTGGCTACAGGCGTTGTCAAAGCAGGCACACCCAAGCCAAATCCAAACTATGTAGATGGTGTGAGTGGTGCGACTTTGACCAGTCGTGGTGTGCATAACTTGCTACAATTTTGGCTTGGCGAACAAGGCTATAAGCCATTTTTGGACAATCTGAAAAAAGGAGGGGCATAAAATGGCTAACACCAAAGAAATCTTAACCAAGCCGATATTTAATAACAACCCCATCGCACTACAAATTTTGGGCATTTGTTCGGCACTGGCGGTTACGACCAGTATTAAAAACGCATTGATTATGAGTATTGCCTTGACTTTGGTAACGGCATTTTCTAGCTTTTTTATCTCAATCATTCGCAACAATATCCCATCATCTATCCGTATCATTGTACAGATGGTTGTCATTGCCTCGTTGGTGATTGTGGTTGATCAGATCCTAAAGGCAGTCGCTTATGACACCAGCAAGGCTCTATCGGTATTCGTTGGTCTGATTATCACCAACTGTATCGTCATGGGTCGTGCCGAAGCCTTTGCCATGAGTAATCCACCAATTCCTAGCTTCCTAGATGGTATCGGTAATGGTCTTGGCTACTCAGCAGTGCTGATTTTTGTGGCAGTGATTCGTGAGCTACTGGGCAATGGTTCGCTCTTTGGCATTGAGATTTTAAGCAAAGTTACTGATGGCGGTTGGTATGTGCCAAATGGCTTACTCCTTCTACCACCATCAGCATTCTTTATCATCGCTCTGTTTATTGCCATCATTCGTCTTGGGAAACCAAATCAAGTTGAGCCTGCCGAATTTGTCATCAAGCCAAATTCTAAGGGAGGAGCACACTAATGGGACACTATCTAAATTTATTTATCATTTCGGTGTTTATTGAGAATATGGCACTTGCCTACTTTTTGGGCATGTGTACATTCATCGCCATCTCCAAGAAAGTCTCAACAGCGCTCAGTCTTGGCATTGCAGTCATCGTGGTCATGGCAATCACCGTACCACTGAACAACCTGTTGTATCAATTCCTACTAAAAGATGGAGCACTTGCGTGGGCAGGTTATCCTGACATGGATTTATCGTTCCTAGGACTACTCTCTTATATCGCCTTGATTGCAGCGGTAGTACAAATCATGGAGATGTTCTTGGATAAATTCATGCCAAGCCTATATAACGCACTGGGTGTATATCTACCGCTGATTACCGTAAACTGTGCCATCATGGGTGGCGTACTGTTTATGGTGGAGCGAGACTATAACTTTGGCGAGTCCATCGTCTATGGTGTGGGTGCAGGTACTGGCTGGGCACTTGCGATTGCAGCACTGGCAGGTATTCGTGAGAAGCTCAAGTACTCTGATGTGCCAGCACCTTTGCGTGGTCTTGGCATTACCTTTATTACCGTAGGACTGATGTCGCTAGGCTTTATGTCTTTTGGCGGTATGTCGTTATAAGGGGAAAAGAATGGAATTTGGAACAGCAATATTTGGCGTAATAATGTTTACCGCCATTATTATGGGCCTTGCGGTGGTGATTCTCATCGCACGCAGTCGGCTTGTCAGTACAGGCAATATCAACATTAATATTAACGAAAACCCTGATAATAACATCTCGGTCGAAGCAGGCGGTAAACTTCTACAGACCCTTGCCAATCAAGGCATATTCCTATCATCAGCTTGTGGTGGTGGTGGCACTTGTGGTCAGTGTCGCTGTAAGGTCATCTCTGGCGGTGGTGATATTTTGCCTACCGAAGAAGGTCATTTTACCCAAGGCGAGATTCGTGATGGCATGCGTCTGGCGTGCCAAGTGGCGGTCAAGCAAGACATGGCGATTGAGATTGACCCTGAATTCTTTGATGTTAAAAAATGGGAATGTGAGGTCATCTCAAACGACAATGTGGCAACCTTTATTAAAGAGCTTACCCTTAAAATCCCGGAGGGCGAGGTTGTCCCATTTCGTGCAGGTGGCTATGTGCAACTAGAAGCACCACCACATACCGTGCATTACAAAGATTTTGACATTGACCCAGAGTATCATGAAGACTGGGATAAATTCAACCTATGGCAATACACCTCAAAAGTTGATGAACCTGTGATTCGTGCCTACTCTATGGCAAACTACCCAGAAGAAAAAGGCATCATCAAATTTAATATCCGAATCGCCAGTCCTCCACCTCGTGGTGGCGAAGGCATTCCGCCTGGTAAGATGTCATCTTATGTATTTAGCCTAAAGCCAGGCGATAAGATTACCGTATCAGGTCCTTATGGTGAATTCTTCGCCAAAGACACTAAGGCAGAGATGGTCTTTATCGGTGGTGGTGCAGGTATGGCACCGATGCGTTCGCACATCTTTGACCAACTAAAACGCCTAAAATCTGACCGCAAGATTAGCTTTTGGTATGGGGCTCGCTCCAAGCGTGAGATGTTCTATGTTGAGGATTATGATGGTCTAGCGGCAGAATTTCCAAACTTTACTTGGAATGTCGCCCTGTCTGACCCAATGCCAGAAGACAACTGGGAAGGTTATACAGGCTTTATTCACAATGTTCTGTATGAAAACTACCTAAAAGACCACCCGGCTCCAGAAGACTGTGAGTTCTATATGTGTGGGCCACCGGTCATGAATGCTGCTGTCATCAAAATGCTCAAAGACTTGGGCGTAGAAGATGAAAATATCTTGCTTGATGACTTCGGGGGCTAATAATCAGCTCAAAAAACCCGTCCTATTTGGACGGGTTTTTTATTTCAATCAAAATCATCAAATCCACTTTTCAATCCAAATAAGCAATCTTATTTGCTTGGCGTACTTGATGGGCCTTGGATACCACTTAGTCCATGGGTATATGAGCAAAGTAAACTTCGTCTCTAAAGAGCTTTTATTATTTTAAGAGAACCAGTGCACCAATATCAGCTTAAACCACCCATTGACTTACGACAATCAAACAAACCATTTGCCACGAACAACATAGACAGCCATTAAATAAAAAAACACCTCAACAGCCATTAGTGTTTGGGGTGTTTTGCTAATCAGTCAGTTTATTAATGATGATGTCCGCCCACACCATGTGCATGACCGTGAGCAATTTCATCTGCGGTAGCAGCACGCACTTCTACAATCTCTACATCAAAGGTTAGCGTCTGACCCGCTAGCGGATGGTTACCATCAACCACCACTTCTTCGTCCGTGACTTCTTTAACGGTAACAAGCATCACATGACCATCATCAGTCTGCGATTGAAATTGCATGCCCACTTCAATATTATCCACACCTTGGAAGTTAGCACGAGGTACAGATTGCACCGCTTCTGCCAAGTATTCACCATAAGCATCGGCTGGAGCAACAGTAGCAACGAATTTATCGCCAGCAACTTTACCTTCCATTTGAGCTTCTAAGCCTGCAATGATGTTATGATGACCATGTAAATAAGCCAATGGCTCGCCACGAGACTGGTCAAGAGTTTCGCCTTGTTCATTGGTGAGGGTATAGTTAAACTGAACAATGGTGTCTTTGCTGATTGCTGTCATAAAAGTTTTTCCTTCAAAAAGATTCATTGGATAGTGGCATCACTACCACAAATATATTCCCACCCATTATAACAGACTTTTGGCAAATTGTTTGGTAAAATTGCAAAAACTTGCTTTTGTGCTTATCACTTTTAAGCTCACACCAAAAATGCTATGATATACCAAACCAACCATCATGAGAAAATAAAGATGAACTATTTAGTTAATTTTCGCCGTTTTTACGCCCACTTGGTGGATGTATCACTAGGTTTTGTGGTGGGCGAGGATGCACCGATACTGTGGCTACCCACTTGGATAGCAGGTAGCTACATGATTCGTGAGTTTAGTAAAAACATCACTTTGGTGCAGTATGAACATAACGGCAAACTGTGCGACTCTCTCAAGTTGTCCAAAAACAGCTATCAGCTGAGCCACATCAAGGCAGGCGATGAGGTCAAGGTGCATTACGAGGTTTACTGTCATGATTTGTCAGTGCGTGCAGCTTTTGTTGATAATACTCGCTTGTTTGGTAACTTTAGCTCACTCTTACTCATGGTGCAAGGGCAGGAAAACAACCTTGCCAATATCACCTTGCAAGTGCCAAATGCTTTTTATGCCAAAAACCCCAACGCAACGCTTGCGTGCGGTCTTGGTCATACCAAGCATAGTGATGATGATTTGGTATCTTACCAGCTTTCTCCCATAACCGCCTTTGAATGCTATGATTATCCTTTTGAGATTGCCAGCCAAGATGAGTTTGATTTTGTGGTGCATGATGAGCATGGCACAGCTTTACCACACCGCTTCTTTATTGCAGGCAAGCATCGTGGCAATCTTGAGCGTCTAAAAACAGATGTCGCCAAAATCTGCCAAACCTACCTAGGTGAACTGGGTACAGCCCCTTTTAATGACTATACCTTCATGACAATGATTACAGGCAGTGATTATGGTGGATTAGAACACATCAATTCAACCGCCCTAGTCAGCCCACGCACCGACCTGCCCACCGCCTTTGAACCTACCATACCAAGCGATGATTATCAGCGGTATTTGGGTCTGTGTAGCCATGAATATTTTCACGCATGGTGGGTTAAGACTGTGCGACCTGATGTCATGATGACAACAACCCTGCAAACAGAAGCTCCTACGCCATTATTATGGGTGTTTGAAGGCTTTACCAGTTATATTGATGACCTTATGTTGCTACGCTCTGGCGTGATTGACAAAGTCTCTTATTTAAACCGCTTAACAGCAGCAATCAATCGCTACTATCAGACTGAAGGTAGGGATTTGCAAAGCGTTGCAGAATCTAGCTTCGATGCGTGGATTAAGCTATATCGTGCTGATGAAAACTACACCAATCAGGGTGTCAGTTATTATAATAAAGGGGCACTGATTGCCTTGTTGCTTGATTTAACCCTTATTAAGCACTCAAATGGAAAGTATCGCTTGTTTGATGTCATTAAAGCCTTCTATCAAAAAGCCCTTACCCAAGATAACAAGCGATTTGGCATGACACATGAAAACTTAGGCGAGGTCATCACAGGCTTTATTCCTTATGCGGTATGGCAATCATTCTTTGATGATTATGTGGTTGGTCGTGTCGCCTTGCCGATTGAAGAGATGTTAAGCGACATTGGCATCACCATTCAAGCCCAAACCACCCAAAAGCCTTGGGGTATGACTTGTGATGAATCTGGTGTAGGATTGACCGTCAAGCATTTGGTGCGTCACGGTGCAGCAAGTTTGGCAGGTATATCTACAGGCGATGTCATCATCGCCATAGATGGTATCAAAGCCAACCAAAAACAGCTACAAACCGCAAGCAAACATCAATCTTGTCACCACCAAAGTGTCAGCATACACGCCTTTCGCCGTGATGAGTTGATGATATTTGAAGTAGGCTTCGACACCTATGAATATCGTCAATTTACATTACAAGAAAACCGTCCAAACCAATGGCTTGGTTAAACTTGATTTTCAAGCCGTCCACTTTACGATAAAGCGGACGGTTTTAAAGGTTTTGATGAATAAGCACCTTTATTTGTCTTGTGCCTTTTGTGAGAAGCGGTAACTCTTTTTTTGTGTTTTATGCGACCGCTTGGCTTATTTTTGGGATTTGATGAGCCATTATCAAGGGTGCTAAGACCTAAGCGAGCCATTGTTTGTTTATCCATGGTAATTTCATAAGATTCGCCCACACCGAGCTGACAGCCACCCCAAGCCAGCGACCACACGCCAATCTGGTAACGAATAAGCCTAAGACACGGCAGACCCACATGAGCAACCATGCGGCGAACTTGGCGGTTTTTACCTTCATAAATGGTAATGGAAAGCCATGCCGTTGGTATTGCTTTTCGTTCACGAATGGGTGGGTTTCGCTCCCATAGGTTAATGGGCAACTCATCTAGCAGTCGCACCTGACAAGGTAGCGTCCTACCATCTTTTAGCACAACCCCTTGTTCTAACTGTGCTATCTGCTCAGCAGTCGGATTATTCTCTACCTGCACCAAATAAGTCTTACCAAACTTTTTTTCGCCGCCTTTGTGCATTGGCGTGGTGATGGCATGATTAATACCACCGCTGTTGGTTAAGATAAGCAGACCTTCACTATCTTTATCCAATCTCCCTGCGACACGCAAACTCTTATCATCAAAAAAATCCGCCAAAGTCTGCATCTGGTCATGCTCTTTACGAAATTGACTATGCACCCCATACGGCTTATTAAACAAAACCAACTTTTCCATCACCAATTAAACCAACACGCTTATAAAATCAATAAAAAACCAGATGATAGTTTAACATCATCTGGTTTTGATTGCTTGGACAAATCACCCAAACTTAATTTTCTAAATTCAGCCCTTAAGCCTAACAAGTCATGGACAAATCCATCAATTATTTTTTGTCAGTCTTAGCCTCTGATGCTTGATTGGCTTGTGCTTTTTTGGTTGCTTTACTGGTGGGTGCGTTACCCACTGCTGCAATTTGCTCGCCTGCTTGAGATAAAGTAAACTCAATACGGCGGTTCTGGAAGCGACCTTGTTCGGTAGCATTTGAGGCTACTGGGTGGTCATAACTGGCACCTTCAATGCTAAGACGCTCAGCAGGCACACCTTTTGATACCAGATAATCACGGACAGCGGCAGCACGCTGTTCTGATAGTGTTTTGTTATATTCATGCGATGCTTGATTGTCAGTATGACCGATAATTTTTAGGGTCAGCTCTGGCAGGTCTGCCATTTTCATGGCTGCCAAATCAAGGATTTCTTTGTTCTCGGCGGGGATTTCGTCTGAATCAACCTCAAAGTTGATGATTTGTAGGTTTAAAGCACGAATAATATCATCAGTCGCTGTTTTATCGCCAAGTCGAGAGATAATCTCTTTAGCTGAATTGATACTTTCTGCCACAGCAGCCGCAATATCAAGTTTTGGCTCTACTTCTACAGTAAAGTCAGTCGGCAAAATACCCTTAGCACCATCAATTAACTTTTGAATATCGGCTTCATTAGCTGCATTAAAGCGAATGACCTTATCAGCGATGCTCACGCTTGAGCTTGGCACACCTTTCATTAAACCCAAGATGGCAGGCAGATGCTCTGCTGTTGGCATGGTATCAGAATAGCCAGTTGCTGTTTGTAACTTGCATTTATCAACACCAAACACACCTGCAATGGCGATGCGGATACTACCAAGAACACTTTCTGTACCCGCCTGACCATGACATGAATAGATGGCATCGCCAGTCTCATCAACAGCAATATTTAAAGTGGCAGGCGTAGCATCTGTTGCCACAGTGGTTGTAGGAGCTGACTCGACTGGTTTTTCAGCAGGGGCAGCTACAGGCACTGGTCTGTCTTGGTAGCTGCGTAGTAGCAACCATGCCAGACCTGCCAAAATGATTAGTCCAATGATTGGTAATAAGCTCTTTAAGAAACCGCCCTTTTCTTGCTCATCATGCCCCATGTGCGTGGTTGTTACAGGTTTGGCTGCAATGGTTTCAGGAGCGACTTTTTGTGGCTCAACAGGCTTGGCGTCCAACTGGCTTGCAACGCTCTTTCCACCAAATAAACCAACAGGCAATAAGGCATACGCCCATGATGGAACAAGTGAGCTAAACGCAGATGAATTGTCTTTTAAAAACACTGGCAAAACAGCAGCACCCGACAGCTCTTTTAGCTTTTGTAGGATAAGTGGTGCTGATACAGCGGTTAAGGTACTGGCGGTTGTTGCAGGTAGGTTAAACTCGGTTGCTAGTTTGTCATTGAGACTGGTGGCGTGATTGACATCGTTGTCATTAAACACCACATCAAAAACAGTACGACCATTATCTAAATCCACAGGACTTAGTGCCAATAGGTGATTATATACAGCTTCATCTGCTAGGCGTGAGACAAAGATGGCGTAGAATGCAGAAAGTAGTTTTGATTTGGTGGTATTATCGCCTGCGTGAGTTGCAGTCGCTGCTAAAACATGCGGAGTAACCGATTGGGAAAGGGTATTGATAAGACTCATAAAAACTCCAGTGGATTGATTTGGCGTATTCATATTATTAGTGTATTTAACAAACAATTCCACACACCGCTAAAAATACACTGTGCAGGAACAAATTTGTTAATATCGCTATTGTGACTTAACTTTCGCCAATAATAAAGGGCTGGCAACAATACTCAAACAAAACTATCATCAATCTCAATATAAAGTCGCTTTTTTTACACAAAAGCTGTACCGCACTCCATTGGCTATCTAAATATCTTTTGGCTACATCAGCTTATCTGGCTTGTTTTTTTGGTATTGCAAGTTTGCAATTTGCCAAATTGATTTAACCTGTTATACTTATACTATTTACTTATGCTCTTTCTACTTGGCAGTCTTTTTATCATTATGCCAATATTTAGCCAATTTATTTTCCAGTACCAGTAACACCACATGAACCATACCACCGCTATCATCGCCATTACCGTCATCATTAGCCTGCTTGCATGGCAAAACAGAAACATCATGGGACGGCTGATTTTTGACCCCATTTCGGTCAGCCGTTTTAAACAATATGACCGTTTTATCACGCATGGCTTTATTCATGCCAATGGCATGCACTTATTATTTAATATGTTTACGCTGTACTTCTTTGGTCGTGTGATTGAGCGTTTTTATATCGCCAAGTTTGGCTCTTTAGGTTTTGTGGCATTTTATGTGCTATCCGTCATCGTTGCCATCATACCCACTTATCTAAAAAACAAACATAACACTCGCTACCTAAGCCTTGGTGCATCAGGGGCGGTATCAGCGGTACTGTTTAGTTTTGTTTTGTTTGCACCGTGGGAGACTTTGTATTTCTTTGGTGTTTTACCAATCCCTGCCATTATTTTTGCTGTACTATATACCGCTTATAGTCTCTATGCTGACCGCCGTGGCATGGGTAACACCAACCATTCAGCACATCTATTCGGTGCTGCCTTTGGTGTCATCGCCACCATCGCTATAGAACCTGCGTTGTTACTGCACTTTATAAATGCCCTATTAAGACCAAACTTTTAACGGTGTTGTTAGATAGAATAATGTTTATAGCAGTGTTGATAATAATGCTTAAAGCGTGATTTTTTGCATTGGTATTGAACAATAAATCTTTAAAAAACAATTTGGCTGATATATTTTGATATGATTTACGACATTATTGGCGACATACATGGTCAAGCAGACAAGCTACAAGGGCTGTTAAGTCAGCTTGGCTACCAGCATGATGGCACAAGCCACATCGCCCCGCCCAATCACATGGCGATATTTGTTGGCGATTTGATTGACCGTGGGCAATTACAGCTTGAGACGCTAAGCATTGTTTTTGATATGCTAGACAATCATCAAGCCTTAGCCGTCATGGGTAATCATGAATATAATGCCATCGGTTATGCCTCAACCGATCAAGCAGGCAAGCAAATCTATACACCCACCCCACGCCAAAATGAAGTACATCAGGCTTTTTTGGACGCTGTTGGCGAAGGTTCGCCACGCCATCGGTATTGGCTGTCTCGCTTTTTTGAGTTACCGCTTTGGCTTGAATTTGATGAATTCATTGTCGTTCACGCCTGCTATGATGCCCGTGCTATTCAAGCACTTACTCCCCATCTGTATAATGGGCGACTAAGTCAAAATAACTTTGAAAAACTGCCCAAAGAGACTCACCACCACATCTTAAAACTGTTAGCAGGCTTGCAGACAACACTACCTAATGACATCTACATCAAAGATGGCATGGGTCATCTTAGACAAGATATCCGCATTCGCTGGTGGGAGAACGACCTAAAACAGCCCATCGTTAAGTTATCTGCTGCCAGTAACTGCGACATATCCGACCTACCTGATGATTTGGTCTGTCCGATTAATTTTTATCTAGGCACAACCAAACCCATTATCATCGGACATTATTGGCTGACAGGCGAACCCCTGCCTTTATCTTCTCAAGTTGTCTGCACTGACTATTCGGCAGGTAAAGATGGGTATTTAACCGCTTATCAATTTGACACAGACAACCCTACCATTAGCTTAAATAATTTTGTACAGTTTATTGGTTAATACAACACACTGCCAAGTCGTTCACCAAAAACAGCGATTTATCCCCTTTGGCATGAATGACATCAATTTTTCGCTAACTTTGTGTAAAACTTTGATATAATAAATCGCTTCATAGTACCATTTTTAAGGAAAAAAATATGTCTAGCCAAGCACAACCTGCACCCATCGCCTCGCCAGATGGCATACCTAAAGTTGGCATCATCATGGGCAGTCAGTCAGACTGGGCAACCATGATTGAAGCCGCCCAAGTACTTGCCGACTTTGGCGTACCTTTTGAGTGTCAGGTCGTCTCAGCACATCGCACCCCTGACAAGCTTTTTGACTATGCCAAATCAGCCAAAACTCGTGGGCTGTCCATCATCATCGCAGGGGCAGGCGGTGCAGCACATCTGCCAGGTATGTGTGCTAGCCAAACAGATTTGCCTGTGCTTGGCGTACCTGTCAAATCAAGCACACTTTCAGGTTGGGATAGCTTGCTTTCTATCGTTCAGATGCCTCGTGGTGTCTCGGTCGGTACGCTTGCCATCGGTGGGGCAGGTGCATATAATGCAGGATTGCTCGCTGTGCAGATGCTTGCCATCACTGATGAAGCATTGGGCAAAAAGTTAAGTGAATTTCGCACCAAGCAGACCCAATCTATCCTAGATAACCCAACACCTGGTATTATCAATTAAAACACAAATAATCGTCCCACCTAGGGGCGATTTTGCTTAATATTTAGTCACTTATCCGTTAAACAATCAAGCAATCATCAACACCACAAACAAGTTACGCACAAGGTTAAAAGGTTTACTATGACAACACTCGCCCCCATTCGCACCATCGGCATCTTCGGTGGTGGTCAGCTTGGTCTTATGCTAGGTAATGCTGCTCGCCCCTTAGGCATCAAGACGGTATTTTTAGAAGACGCACCCAATCCGCCTGCATCACTGGCAGGGCAAGTCTACACAACCGCCCAATTTGATAACTTCGCCAAAGCGTGCGACCTTGTTACCCTAGAGTTTGAGAACACGCCTTTAGATGTCGCCCAACGCCTAGAACAGCAGACACTTTATCCACCATCACAAGCATTATTCATCGCCCAAGACCGCCTAAACGAAAAAAATCTGTTCAATAAACTGGGCATCACTACCGTGCCATTTTTGGCGGTCAACTCCCAAGACGAATTACAACAAGCCTGTGACGAACTAGGACTACCCTTAGTACTAAAAACCTCTCGGGGTGGCTATGATGGCAAAGGGCAATTTGTCATCAAGACAGCTGACGACATCAACACCGCTTGGGGCGAGCTTGGTCAGGCGTGTGCGACTGCCCCACTCATCGCTGAAGGCTTCATCAACTTTAGTCGAGAAGTCTCCATCATCGCTGTGCGTTCACAAAGTGGTGAGATTCGCTACTATCCTCTTGTAGAAAATATCCATAAAGATGGCATTCTTGCCAAAACCATCGCTCCTGCCCCAGACGCCCAACACCTAACCAGTCAAGCCCAAGAAAACATCAAAAAATTGCTTGAACATCTCAACTATGTCGGCATTTTAACCTTAGAACTCTTTGTAACAGAACACGGGTTGATTACCAATGAAATCGCCCCACGAGTACATAATTCTGGGCATTACAGCATTGAAGGGGCGGTGTGTAGCCAGTTTGAAAATCATATGCGTGCAGTGGCAGGCTTACCGCTTGGCGATACCAGCATGATTAAGCCATCTGTGATGCTCAATGTGATTGGCAGCTATCCAAATTTACAAGAAGTCCTTGCTATTGATGGCGTGTACTTTCATCACTATCACAAAGATGAAAGAGAAGGTCGTAAAATCGCCCACATCACCATCATGCCAACCGACAGCGACCAACTAGACGAGACAGTAGCAAAGGTTGTGTCATTGCTACCAAATAAGCTAGGTCTGGATAACTAAGACCCAACTAACGATAATTAGCCTTTCTTTTGGCGTGTTGTCATTGCCTGTTTATAGTCATTTGTATGTTGTATCAGACGACAAAGGCTTATTTCATACTTTATCTGTAGTCATGAGCCAATAAAACAGGCTGACAACCCCATCAAGTCATCAAACGCCACAGCATACATTACCAAACTAGCACCAGACATCATACCAAGCACCGCACCATGAAAATCTACATAGACGCAGACGCACTCCCCATCATTGCCAAAGAACTCATCATTAAGGCTGCCAATCGCACAGGTGTAGAAGCCATTTTTGTGGCAAATCGCTTTATTAAATTATCCCCATCTCCTCGGTTGCACATGATTGTGGTTAATCAAGGTTTTGATAAAGCCGATGAATATATCGTCAGCAATGCCAATCAAGGCGATTTGGTCATCACAAGCGACATTCCACTTGCTAACGATGTACTGGGCAAAAAAGCAAAGGTTTTAACCAGTCGTGGCGAAGAATTTACTTTAGACAACATCAAGCCCAAACTAAACGCAAGAGACTTCATGGAAACCTTGCGTGGAACAGGCGTACTAGACCCAAAACAGATGGGCGGTCAAAAGCCTTATGGCGATAAAGACAAACAGGCCTTCGCTAATGGACTAAATAGACTGGTAATCAGCAGTGGCGGTAAAGGTTGATTCAGCTTCAAGATACCACTTAAATTTTAGCAACACAAATATGCAAAAAACCACAAAAACCTCAAGCACAATGACAAAAAATTTGGCATAATAAAACTCATATTTTGCCACCTAAACACACCTCTCATGCTAGAAACTTGGACCAAAGAAGTCGCACTACAGCGCCTACTCGCCCTAACCTTGCTTATCATCTTAATCATCTTATGCTTTCAGATAGTCAAGTTTTTTATTTCGCCTGCCATTTGGGGGGCGATTTTGGCGTATATCACCTTTCCCTTGTACCGATTTTTTCACAAAAAGGTTCATCTTAGCCCAACGCTAAGTGCACTCATTATGACGGTTGGCATCTCTTTGGCAATCGGCGTACCACTGGTGGCAGGTGTTTTTTTCTTACAGCAAGAAGTCATCAGTTTTTATAGCATGGCAATTCATCGCTTGCAGGCAGGCTACATTGATTTACCCAACAACATCAAAAACCTACCTGTCATCGGTCAGCAGATTAAAAATATCCTATGGGAAATCAATAAAGACCCAGAAGTATCAATGACAGCAGTGCGTACATGGGTGCAGTCGCATTTATACTATGGCAAGATGGCATTTGATGCCATACTAAAAAATCTTGCCAAACTTGGCATGGCTTTAATGACTTTATTTTTCTTTTATCGAGACGGTCATATTCTAATGAAGCAAATTCGCCAAGCCATGCGAAACATCATCGGCGACCGCATTGATAACTACATTGACTCTGTAGGAGCAACAACACAGGCTGTCATTTATGGTATCGGTCTTACAGCAGTGGTACAAGCCCTACTAGCAGGAGTGGGCTATGCGATAGCAGGAGCACCAAACCCCATCTTACTTACCGTCATTACCTTTGTGGTGGCACTCATTCCTTTTGGTACGCCATTTGCTTGGGGTGGTGTCGCTTTATGGCTACTGTCGCAGGGTCATACCACCGAAGGCATCGGACTTGGCTTATGGGGAATATTGGTGATTAGCTGGGTGGATAATCTGATTCGCCCTATCGTGATTAGTGGTGCAACCAAGATTCCTTTTATCATCATCTTTATTGGGGTGCTTGGTGGATTGACAGCGTTCGGATTTGTAGGGTTATTCATCGGTCCTGTGGTGCTTGCCATTGGACTTGCCGTATGGCGTGAATGGGTAAGTCAGCACAAAAATGAAATCTTCGCCAAAAAAGATGGCGAACTCGTTGTAGGTGATGGTGCAGGACTTTTGGTTGATATCAATCCTAAGCACACACCAGATGATGGTCATTAGCCAGCAACCAGATAAGAGTATTGACACCATGAGTACCATCATCGCTGATGAAAATATTGCCAATCTAGATGACTATCTTGTTCATCATGACATTCGTCTCATCAAAATGAAAGGGCGTTGCATTAATCAAGTCGCTCTTGATGAACACCAGCCTGACGCTTTATTTGTCAGGTCGGTAACCCCCATCAACCCACAAACCATCAGCGATTTTGGTAAGATTCGCTTTATCGGTTCAGCAACCATCGGCACTGACCACATTGATATTGATTATCTACACCGTAAGGGTATCTGCTTTGCCAATGCTCAAGGATCAAGCAAGCACTCGGTCGCTCAATATGTCATCTGTGCCATCTTGCACCTACGCTCACACTCTATTGACACACCCACCACTCTTGGCATTATCGGGCTTGGCAATATTGGTAGCACCCTTGCCAAATACGCACAGGATTTGGGCTGGCAGGTATTAGGATATGACCCTTATCTACCAAAATCACAGTTAAATAACAGCGAATTGTACGAACTGTTGGCACAAAGCGACATCGTCTCCATACACACACCACTCACCCACACAGGCGATTATCCAACGCATCAATTATTTGATAAAACCGTCTTATCTCACCTAAAAAGCCACGCCATACTGATTAATACCGCTCGTGGCGAGATTATCAATCAGGCGGATTTACTGCTTACCATTGCCGACAAAAAGCTACGCACAGCCTTAGATGTCTTTCCATACGAGCCTAGCATTGATGCGGTATTACTTAATCAGATTAGCCTTGCTACACCACACATCGCAGGCTATACGATTGAAGGTAAAATGCGTGGTACAGACATGATTTATCAAGATTTTTGCAAAGCATTTGATTTACCAATCATACAAAACCTTGAAGCCTTGCTACCACCTAATTGTTATCATTGGGCAAACTTTAAAAAAAGTGTCACACAAGACAGTCAAAGCACGCTAAGATATTTTTATGATATATACAAAGATGACCAAAGTCTAAGAGCGGTCAATAAGGACGGTGTATCCGCCCAAGATTTTGATGCCCTACGCAAGCACTATGCTCTACGCCACGAATGGCAATACTAAATCATATTTTTAAATCAATATTTTCATCATGACATATCAACCCACCCAAAGCCTAGTCCACGCCCAAAAGCGTGCCGTCCTGCTTGCCAAGATTCGCCAGTTTTTTTCCGATAAAGGCGTCCTTGAAGTTAGCACCCCATTACTGTCTCATGCAGGCAACACCGATGTATTCATTGATTCTGTATCCGTCAATTTTCATCAAGCAGGTAAGGCAACAACAGGCTATCTACACACTTCACCAGAGTTTGCGATGAAACGCCTGCTTGCCACTTGGCAAGTACCGATTTATCAGATATGCCCTGTCTTTCGAGATAATGAGAGTGGTCATAAACATAACATTGAGTTTACCATGCTAGAATGGTATCGCCCACACTTTGGGCTTGATGAGCTTGCCTGCGAGCTTGGGGAGCTTATCAGCTTGGTATTTAATCAACCCATCGCACTCAAAAAAATAAGTTACCGCCAAAGTTTTGAATCACTAGGCATCCACCCTTTTTTAAGCAGTATTGATAAGATGCGCGATTGTGCCAAAGCACACAACATCACACTAGACATGGGTGATAACAGACAAGGTTGGCTTGATTTATTATTTAGTCATTTGGTTGAGCCACATTTGGGCAAAGATGCACCAACTTTGGTAACAAACTACCCGCCTGCTACCGCCGCTCTTGCCAAAACCGCCCATGATGATGAGGGCTTTCTAGTCGCCAAAAGATTTGAATTGTATATCAACGGCATAGAAATCGCCAACGCCTACGATGAGCTAGCATCAAGCGATGAACTGCTGGCACGCTTTTATGCAGACAACGCTGAGCGAGAGAGATTAGGTCGCCCCATCATGCCGATTGACATGAACATGGTGCGTGCCTGCGATGATTTGCCGCCATGCAGTGGTATCGCCTTGGGTGTGGACAGACTGCTGATGGTGAGTGCCAATCTATCTGATATCACACAAGCCATCGCCTTAACTACTGAGCGTGCTTGATACAAATAGGTGGTTTATTTTAATCAACTGATGCCTTATCTGGTGGTAGCCCTAGCAGTTTTTTCGCCCAATCAATGACAGGCAAGTCCACCATCTCACCCTGAACTGAGAACACCGCCCGCCCTGTTTCTTTATGTGTCGCCAATACTTTTTTGGCAAAATTCATCACCTCATCGCTAGGGGCGGTGGCACGCTGTACAGGGATAACTTGATTTGGGTGTATGAGCAACTGTCCGCCAAAACCGAACTCTTTGGCATATCGAGCAAATCTCTCCACACCCTGCCCATCATGAAAATCTGCAAAAATCGTCTCAATCGGTGCGGATAACTGATTGGCAACCGAATGCAGTAGCAGTTCTGTGCGGATTTTATCAAACACCACTTTCGCTGATGGCGTTTTTGGTAGTAAGCCTAACGACTTGCTCAAATCCAAACAGCCATAAGTCATGGCAAATAGCCCTGTAGCGGTAGCAATCTGCGGAATGTTTAATACGCCCTTAGCCGTCTCAATCACAGCAATGATAGGCAACGATGTCGCCTGATGCACAGCGGTAACAGACAAGGCAGATTCCGCCTTTGGTAGTAGCACGCCCTGCACATGATTTAGATCATTTAATAGCTCAATATCATGAGCATAATCATAAGTATGTGCCGCATTGATACGCAACCAATACGACCGATTACTTTGGCGATCAAAATCCTTTAGGTTGGCACGCACCTTTGCTTTATGGCTTGACTCTACAGCATCCTCTAAATCAATGATGATGTGGGTCGCACCACTATCCATAGCCTTAGCCACTCTATCTAAGCGAGTGGCAGGGACGAACAGATAAGTTGAAAAGCAGGCTAATTGCATGAAGCCTCCCCAAAAAACTCATCAATATAGCCAGTCGGCATATCAGATAGAGTATATCGCCAATTTGGGTTTTTATCTTTATCAATCAGCAAGGCTCGCACACCCTCTTTAAAGTCGCCCTTTTCTACGCAGGCAGTACCGATGATGGTCTCTAGGTCAAAGATTTGGCGTAATGAATGGTCTTTTTTACCAGTTTTTAGGTCATGATAAATCTTAAAGGTAATCGCCTTAGTTATATCCGAACCATGATTATACAGTGCTATGGCAGATTTAATGAACTCATCATCACCTTGATAATCCTTTAAAGCCTTATCAATATCCGCCAAACTTCCTGCATTCATCAGTGTATTGATGTCATCAAACGCATTTAACAATCCGCTGTCTGCTAGGATAGAGATGTCGTGAAATTCATTCAAACAAGCTGATAACAAATGGTGATTGGTTGCATTATCCTGAAAGTCAATTTGGCAAAGATGGGTTAATACATCGTCAAATCGCTCATGACTAACCGAAAAATCCGCCACACCAAAAGCATAAGCATCCGCCCCTGTAAACCTTGCACCTGTCAAGCCCAAAAACAACCCAACCTTGCCTGCCAAATGGTTTAAAAAATAAGACGCTCCTGCATCAGGAAACAATCCAATAGACACCTCAGGCATTGCCATCAGCGTATTTTGGGTAACAACTTTATGGCTAGATGCAGTAAACAGCCCCATACCGCCACCCATCGTGATGCCATGCCCCCATACCAAAATCGGCTTAGGATAAATGTGCATGGCGTACATCAGCCCATATTCATGCGTAAAAAATTCGTGAGCAGTTGTACCGTCCGTATCGCCATACAGTGCCTTGATATCACCTCCTGCACACAGCCCCTTCTCGCCAGCTCCATGTAGCACAATCATCGCCACCGACTCATCATCTCGCCACATATTTAACAGCTCATGGGTACGCTTGACCATCGCTAGGTTCTGGGCGTTTAGAGCTTTTGGGTTGTTCAATGTAATCACAGCAACCGCCTTGCCTTGCGTAGTAGGCATCAAGCGAGATAAAACAAAATCCGTCATAACCGCTCCTTATTCATTCATATCAATCTTATTCATCAGTGCCAATTTAGCATAACAGATTTTATGGGGGCAATCAATGATAAGGCACCCAAATACATGAATTGGCAATTTTAACTTTGTATTTTGATGGTTTTTACCTATAATATAAAGCAAGAACATAAAGCAAGTAACACAACAAGCACCCCATAGGATTGCCCATGTATTTTTTATTATCTCCTGCCAAAAACCTAGATGAAAAAACTGCCCTGCCCATTGATGTTAGCGACCATCTTAGCCAGCCTTCTTTGATTGAGCACGCCATTGATTTAATGAAGACACTCAAAACCAAAGATGTCTTAGACTTACAAGAATTAATGCACATCTCTGCTAAGATTGCCGAGCTTAATGTCGCAAGAAATGCCGATTGGGCATACCCTTTTAATAACTTGGCTAAACCTGCCGTCTATCTGTTTGATGGCGATGTCTATACAGGTTTGGACGCTTATTCACTAAATAAAGATGAAATCTTATACCTAAATAAGCACTTAGGCATCTTATCAGGGCTATACGGACTGCTAAAACCACTTGACAATATGCTCGCCTACCGCTTGGAGATGGGCACAAAATTAAAAACGCCAAACGCTGACAACCTTTATCAATACTGGGGTGATACCATCACTGACCTAATCAATGAGCGTATCCAACAAAGTGGTTCTAATGTACTCATCAATCTTGCTTCCACCGAATACTATGGAGCAGTCAAGCCCAATAAAATAGACGCCACCATCATCACACCAAAATTTTTAGATCAAAAAAATGGGCAATATAAAATCATCAGTTTCTATGCCAAAAAAGCTCGTGGCATGATGGTAAACCATGCCTGTACACACAATATCACAGACCCCAATGAACTCAAAAACTTTGATACAGACGGCTATTATTTTGATGAAAACGCAAGCAGTGATGACGAATGGGTGTTTAAAAGAGCTGAACGGACATAATCCATCATTCAACCAATCAACATCATCACAAAACAAAAAATCCCTGCCATGTAGCAGGGATTTTTATCAGATTCACATCAAAGCCGATTAAGCATCGATGGCCTGAATGGCGGTCAAGGCGATGGTATAAACAATATCATCTACCAAACAGCCACGAGACAAGTCATTGACAGGCTTATTAAGACCCTGAAGCATTGGACCTACACTGATTACATTACCTGTACGCTGTACCGCCTTATAGGTGGTATTGCCTGTATTTAGATCTGGGAAGATAAAGACATTTGCCTCGCCTGCTACTGCAGAATTAGGAGCTTTTTGTTTGCCCACAGATGGCACACAAGCTGCATCAAACTGCAAAGGGCCATCTACTTTTAAATCTGGTGCTTTTTCACGCACGATGGTCAGAGCGTTTTTAACCAAATCCACATCCTCGCCTGCACCAGAGTTCATGGTTGAATAGCTGATGAGTGCAACTTTTGGGTCAATGCCAAAGGCTTTGGCGGATTCTGCTGATTGAATGGCAATTTCAGCCAGCTGCTCGGCAGTCGGATTTGGATTGACCGCACAGTCGCCGTATACCACTACAGAATCAGGCAGTAGCATAAAAAACACACTCGATACTAAGCTGTACTCAGGAGCGGTCTTAATCAGCTGGAATGCTGGGCGAATGGTATCTGCGGTCGTATGTACCGCACCTGAAACCAGACCATCTACATCGCCAACTTGTAGCATCATTGTGCCTAGATAAACAGAGTCCTCCAAAGCAGATTTTGCACCTGCTTCATCAATCTTACCCTTACGGCGCTCTACCATCGGAGCAACATATTTATCAAGAATGGTTGTGGGGTCAATGATTTCTATGTCGTCAGGCAAAGTTACGCCACGCTCGTCCGCCACCGCACGAATCTTGTCAGGATTGCCAAGTAGCACACATTGAGCAATGCCACGAGACTGGCAAATCGCTGCAGCTTCGATGGTGCGTGGTTCATCGCCTTCTGGTAGGACAATGCGTTTTTTAGCGGCTTGTGCTTTTTTGACCAATTCATGGCGAAATGCTGATGGAGATAGATTTTTTGCACGAGTGCTTGGCTTGATAAGAGCCGTCAGTTCACCATCTTCGCTCACTTGCCCAATAACACGCTCAGCAAACTCTGCCTTAGCAATATTTAGCAGTGCTTCATTATCACCTACCAAAATCACATCAGCATCAAGTGCTTTTGCCAAGTCGCCATTCACACGGCTAGCGTACGAATGCTGAAGGCTGATGCCTTTCACTAGCTGAATGTCATCGCCATTTTCTTGAACTTTGGCATATACAAGCTCAAGCAAATCGTCCAAGTTTTTGTTTGCTAAGGCAGATTCAAACTCAGACTGCCCAAAAGTCGCCAATGGATCAAAGGCAACTTTGTCCACTTTGGCAATCAAGCCGTCAAGATTAACATCTTGTACTGGTACTAATAAAATTGTCGTCATAATCATTCCTTAAAAATACCAATCACAAACCCAAAGCAACTTTCGTCTCTTTGGCGATTTGGAATTCTTCATCGGTTGGGATTACCCAAAACTCAAAGGTGGAATCTGCAGCATGAAAACTACCCTCTGCACCCAGTCTCAAGGCTGCATTTTTATCGCTGTCAATTTTTGCACCGATGTGTTTTAGATGACTGATGATTTTTTCACGCATGGCAGTACCATTCTCGCCCACACCACCTGTAAAGGCAATCCCTGTTAGTTTTGGCAAAGCAGCGGTCAGACCAAGTAGGTATTTGGCGGTGCGATAAGCAAACATATCCAGTGCCAATGAAGCATCGGCATTGCCCTCTGCGTCAGCCTGCTCAAGGTTACGCATGTCATTTGATATGCCAGAAACGCCTAGCAGACCACTTTTTTTGTTCAGTAGTGTATCAATCTCTTCAATAGACAGACCTAAGGTGCGATGCAAATGAATGTGCATACTTGGGTCAATATCCCCCGATCTAGTACCCATCATCAAGCCCTCTAACGGCGTGATACCCATAGAAGTATCTAAGCTCTTACCATCATAAATCGCTGTAGCAGAACAGCCATTACCCAAGTGAGCCACAATCCAACCATGCTCGCCTGCCGCCTCTGTCAGCTCGCTAGCACGGCTTGATACATAGGCGTGCGATGAGCCATGAAAGCCGTAACGACGGATTTGATGCTCGGTATACAATTCCTTTGGAATGGCGTAGCGATAAGCGTGCTCAGGCATACTTTGATGGAACGCAGTATCAAAAATTGCCACCTGTGGCAAATCTGGATAGATGGCAGATATCGCCTTGATGCCTGCTGCATTAGCAGGATTGTGCAGTGGTGCTAGCGTCGCTAGTGATTCAATCGCCTCTAGCACCTCTTGGGTGATGATGGTCGCTGATTTAAACTTATCACCACCATGTACAACACGATGACCAACCGCTACAGGCTTATACTCACTGATTAGGTCATTTAAGATGATTTGTAGAGCTTCGGCATGAGCACCTGAATTTGGAATATTGATTTGGGTTTTATTACCATCTAGGTCTTTGTGCTTGATACGAGCATCGCTATTGCCCAATGCTTCTGCCAAACCTTCGATACGGCTTTCGCCATCTTCGCTGATGAGTGCATATTTAATAGATGAAGAACCGCAGTTAAGCACTAAGGTTGGATTATTTAATGACATTATTTATTTCCTTATCCTAAATTTGGATGGGTAGAAAATCTTAGAGCTTGTATCGCCAAATATTAGGAATACAAGCCCCAAGAAAGCCAAATGCTTTCTTTGGCATTATAGCAATAAATCACCCAAAAGTCTTTAGCAAATCTTACCAAACCCTGTCAGTGATTATCAAGATACCACCAACTTTTTTCCTTTAAATTCATCATCTTAGACTAATTTTTTGAAAATTAATTGGTATTTGGTTAAAATTTAGGTAAAATAATTTTTCAATTCGTAACAAAAAAATCAACCATGAAAGCCACTTTAATCCCTACCTTACTCTGCACACTTCTTGCCATCAGCCTGACTGCTTGTGGTCAAAAAGGGGCATTATACTTACCCGAAAAACCCCAAACAATCCCAACTACCCAAACCCAAGAACAATCAGCCGCCACCAGCCCAAACGATTACTAATCGGCTTAAATACTCTCACTTAGTTATCGGCATATTAACGCTTGATACAAATAACCTGCCAACTCCGATCACTTTTATTATTTTATTACTTTTTATTTTTTTTGAGAATGTATGATGACTTTTAGTACGGTAAGCCAAACCACCGATGGCACGCTTCATATTAACGCCGCCCAACTTGTTGATGCCCTGCCTGCCCTTGACTATCAAGACGGCATACTCCACATTGATGGCGTGAATGCCCATGCCCTAAAAGAGCAGTATGGCACACCGCTTTATGTATATTCTAAGAATACTTTATTGGCCAATTATACTGCTTATGTTGAGAGTTTTAGTGCTTTAAACGATGTGCATATCTGCTATGCAGTCAAGGCAAATTCCAACCTTGCAGTACTATCCACTCTTGCTAAAGCAGGGGCTGGCTTTGATATCGTCTCAATCGGTGAGTTGTCTCGTGTGCTAAAAGCAGGTGGTCAAGCCAACAGCATCGTTTATTCTGGTGTTGGCAAAACCAAAAGCGACATTACTCAAGCCCTGCAAGCTGGTATTGGTTGCTTTAATGTTGAGGCCATGAGTGAGCTTGATACCATCAATGAAGTCGCTCAAAGCATGGGGGTAAAAGCCCCCATCGCTCTACGCATCAATCCTGATGTTGATGCCAAAACACACCCTTACATCTCTACAGGCATGAAAGATAATAAATTTGGTATCTCACATGACATTGCCATCAGTGCTTATGAATATGCCAAAACCCTGCCCCATCTTGACATCATCGGCATTGATTGCCACATCGGTTCACAGCTAACCGAGGTCAAACCTTTTGTTGATGCTTTAGATAAGATGATTGAGCTGATTGATGAGCTTGCCAATCGTGGCATTAAACTAAAACATCTTGATTTTGGTGGTGGTTTGGGCGTACGCTATATTGACGAAAGCCCTGTTAGTGTGCATGAGTTTGCCGAAGCTTTGCTCCCCAAGCTACTTAGCCTACAAGCAAAATATAATCTTGGGCTACACCTAGAGCCTGGACGCAACATCGCCGCCAATGCAGGGGTGTTATTGACCAGTACCATTGCCCTAAAGCCCACTGATCACAAAAATTTTGCCATTGTTGATGCGTCCATGAGTGAACTCATTCGCCCTGCTCTTTATGAATCAGTCATGGCAATCATTAACACCGCCCTTGATGACAACAAACAGGCACAGACTTGGGATATTGTTGGTGCAGTGTGCGAGTCAAGCGATTTTTTAGGCAAAGACCGTCATCTTGCCCTAGAAGTGGGCGACTTATTGGCAGTGACAGGTGCAGGAGCTTATGGCTTTACCATGTCAAGTAACTACAACAGTCGTCCACGCCCTGCTGAGGTTATGGTTGACAATGGCACGCATCGCATCGTACGAGAGCGAGAGACGCTTGAAGACCTATGGCGTGGCGAATCCATCTGACCACCCATCAATCCAAAAAGCACTCATGAGCGAGTGCTTTTTTTGATGAATGACCAAATCAAAAATCAATAAAAAAACCAGATTATTACCGTTTTTCATCAGTTCATTGAAATTTGTGAAATTTACTAGGCAAATTCTGATACATCATGATAAGATAGTCATGCTATATATGGATAGATTTTAGGTAAGGAATGCCCATCTTGATGCTTTAAAGACATAAGGGATAACAATGCTAATCGAATTTACCAAAATGCACGGTCTAGGCAATGATTTTATGGTTATTGACCTAGTAACACAGCGTATGACTCTCACCACCGAACTGGTGCGTCTATTGGCAGACCGCCATCTGGGCATCGGTTTTGACCAACTACTCATTGTTGAGCCACCAAGTCGCCCTGATGTGGATTTTAAATATCGTATCTTCAACGCCGATGGCACAGAAGTTGGTCAATGTGGCAATGGTGCTCGTTGCTTTGCATCTTTTATACAGGCTCGCAAACTATCTTTTAAACAAAGACTTCGTGTTGAGACCGCCAGCAGTATCATCACTCTGACCACTGACCGCTATGGCTGGGTACAAGTTGGCATGGGCAAACCAAAATTTGAACCACACGAGATTCCTTTTACCCCCCAAGCCATTACCAAAATTGGCAACTGCTACCGTCTAAATGTTGATGGCGAACCGATTGAACTTTACATCGCCAACATGGGCAACCCCCATGCCATCATTAAAGTTGATGATGTGCTTACCGCCGATGTAGAACGACTTGGCAAATTAATTGAGTCACATAAGGCTTTTCCTGAGCATGTCAATGTTGGTTTCATGCAAATCGTCAATCAAAGACACATTCGCCTGCGTGTCTATGAACGAGGGGTGGGAGAGACCCAAGCCTGTGGCACAGGGGCGTGTGCGGCAGTCGTAACAGGCATCAAAGAAGGCTGGCTTGATGAAGGCGTAGATATTCGTGCTCAGCTGTACGGTGGCAGTCTTGCCATTCGCTGGCAAGAAGGCTATCCTGTCATGATGACAGGTCCGACCGCCTTTGTCTTTGAGGGCGTATTTAGCCCAGATGGGTTATCAGCCCAAGCAGGCATCAGCACAGCACCCAATACAACAGGCGACTACTCATCATGATAGCCTTGATTGATTAACCCTGCCAAAGGTAGGTTTTCTACCTTTGGTATCGCTGGTATCGCTCTTATCTTATGCGTCTAAACAACCTACTAAACCAACTCATCAGCCCCCCTGCCGAACAAGATACCCAACTACCCAAAAATTGGAGTATCGTTCAGGCATGGCTTGATGTATTATCAATACAAAACTATTCAGCACACACCATCACCGCTTATACCACCACTTTGATGCGTGTCATGAACTTCATAGAAAAAGATGTCAGACTACAAGGCGATTACTTATTGTTTGATAAAAAGGATTTAACCCGCTATATCACCCAACGCCTAGAAAAAGACAATATCAAATCCACCAGTGCAAAACAAGAGCTGTCCGCCATTCGTAAATTCTACGCTCATCTCATTCAATCAGGTCAAATCAAACATAACCCCACCACAGGCTACCGCTTAAAAGCACAGCCTAGACCATTGCCAAAACTTGGTGATGTGGACATGATGATGCAGCTGCTTGACCAACCCATGCCTGACGATGCCAACAAAGCAAGGCTATGGATACGAGACAGAGCAATGTTTGAGCTTATGTATAGTAGCGGTTTGCGTCTGTCCGAACTTTCCAATCTTGATGTTGGTGATATTGACCTGCGTGCAGGCATGGTACGCATCTTGGGTAAGGGTAATAAAGTACGCTTAGCTCCTGTAGGTCAAAAAGCCATCGATGCCCTAAAGATTTACCTACCGCATCGCACTCTGTGGCAAGAAGGCACGGACGCCTTATTCATCAGTGAGCGACATGGCACAAGGCTTAGTAACCGAGCCATACAATTACGCTTAAAAGTCTGTGCCACCAATGCAGGCATTGCCCAACATCTGCACCCGCACTTACTCAGGCACTGTTTTGCTTCACATATGCTGTCATCAAGCGGTGATTTGCGTGCAGTTCAAGAGATGCTTGGTCATACCAATATTAGTACCACTCAGATTTACACCCAAGTTGATTTTGGAGCACTTACTCGTGTCTATGACAAAGCACATCCTCGAGCAGTGGCTCATGTGCTAGATAGCATAGATGATTGATTGGTTTAACTTCATCAATCAGCCAAGACCAAACACCCACAAAATCAGCTCTATCTTAGCCTAACTTAATCCCAAATCCGCCTTAGACCACACCATCTTTATTACCGCCTCTGGCAGGTATGAGTTTTTAATCGCCCAAAAATCGTAGATAGGTTTTGACCGGTCTATATTTTTTATCAAAGTATAAAATAAAAAACCACCCTGTTAATAACAGGGTGGGTGGAGAAAAAACCTAAAAAACTATTCAGATTAGTAAGTGAAGTTCACGCCAATACGGTATTCACGACCTACAGCAGGAAGTGCCACACCAGAACTAGAAATATGCGAAGTGTAATATTCATCAGTGATATTATTAACCGACATATTAACATTGACTTTGTCGTTGCCTAAAGGTTTCCAGTTGGCGAACACATCTGTGGTATTGTAGCCAGGACGCAGTTTCTTAGGGTCGTGATTTTTTCTTGGGTCAGTACTAACAACTTTACCTGTCCAAGCTGAATCACCAATAACATCATCAGCACGGCGATGACGCACGCCTACCTCTAGGTTTGGTTGGGCGAAACGATAAGATAAAGCTGCCGTCCAAGTACGACCGAGTCGTGATGCATATTCACGGTTGCTAAAGTTTTGCGAACTGTAGAATTCAGGCTTACTGTCCGATATACCCACGCGAGCGGTTAGACCTTGCCATTTATAGCCAGCATTTAACTCATAACCTTTGTTTTTGGCATAGCCAACATTTTTCATTTCATCAATACTTGTGCCATTCTCATGCTTGCTACCATTACTTGCACTTTTTAGCAGGTTATTGATACTCTGCCAGTAATAGCTACCATTAACAAAAGCATTGCCTTGATTGAAGTTGAAACCAATCTCAGTGTTTTGAGCTTTTTCTGCTTTTAGACTGTCGGTTACTTTAACCACAGCACGATATCCGTGAGCTGTCAAAGCATCATACAATCTTGGGCTACGAGTGGCATAACTGTGGTTGGCACTAAAGCTAAGACTTGGCGTTGCCTGATAAATTAAACCAACACTTGGATTTAAATTATCGCCTTTAACACGCCCACCTGTCATATCTTTGATATCAAAATGATCATAACGAAGCCCTGCTGTAGCGGTCAACTTACCAATATCAGCAATTGCTTCTACATACAAGCCCGTATCTGTTTTTTCTTGATTGACGATGCCAGCTTTGTAGCGGTTTGGCGTGATTTCTTGTTGGCGGTAGTTTACACCATATTTTAGCAGAACATCATCATTGACCTGGCTATCAAGATTAATGTTCAAACCTTTAGTGTCAATCCTAGACTTGCTTGAACCCGCTAACTTTCCTGCGTAGCCTGCCTTACTATCGTCTGTAGTGTAGCGAGAATTGACGATGTGATACACATTGGCATCTACCCCACTAACCACGCCCAAATTCTTGGCATTCCATTGCAAGTTGGTATTCTCGGTCTTCACTTTACGATATTGAGGATCTTGCGACTCTGTATTAAAGTTGATGAATTCCTCACGAATTGGACGAACACCTTTGTTTTCTTGACTTAGATGACTAAGTTCAAAACGATGATTACCAAAATTTGCTCCGACTTTTGCCAAATAGCTAGTCTTATCTAGGGCAGTAAAGGCAATTTTCTTATCTTTGCCTGCTGTATAGTCATCTTGGTCAACTTTGTTTGCACTTAATAGAAAATCAACATTGTCCGACTTACCATAAGCAGCCGCATTATAAGAATGTTCATCATTAGAGCTATAGCCCGCTCCTACTCTAAAGCCGATATTTTGACCATTTTTTAATAGGTCATCAGCACTCAAAGTCTTAGCAATAATCGCTCCATTGGTGCCACCGATGCCAGCTGATGCTGAACCAGCACCTTTTTGAACGCTGACAATTTTCACCATTGATGGGTCAAGCATATGACGACTTTGGTGATAAAGGATTTGGCTGTCGGTATAAGCACCGTCAATCTTAACATCTACCGAGTTTTGACCCATGCCACGAATAGCGATGTATTGAGAGGTACCATTACCACCACCAAAATCAATGGCAGGCTCTTCTTTTAGCAAGCCACGCAAGTCTGTTTCAGTAGATTTATCTTTTTCTTGCAAGGTTACAACATTTGTTTTAACCTTAGCACCTTGACGGTCCAGCGTTGCATGAATGGTGTCCAATACAACTGACGACTCATCTTGAGAGACTTGAGCAACAGCAGACTGTGTGCCAAGTGCACTTAATATAGCCACAGCAAGTGGCAGACGCTTAAGAGTCTTATTCATATCATACCTTATGATGTCTAAAAACAATAAAGTGCCAAAATTCTAAATACATTACAAAATTTTAGCGTTTGGTAAGTAAGTATTAACAATTATACATAACTAAAAATAAATTTGCAAATAAAAATTGCTATCATTTATGTTTTTATAACAAAAAAATATCGGCAATATTTTTGGGTAAATCATCACTTAAGCACAAAAAAACAAAACCCCATCTGTAGATACAGCTGAGGTTTTGATTGATTTATCTGATGACTGCTTAGCATACAAAACCAAGCAAGACTGTTAAGACACATCAAGGCGTTGTCTTGTCATCATTATCAAGCTTATCAAGCCATTCATTGACTTCTTGAGCGATGGCATCTTTTGCCTTGCCATAACGCTCTTGAAGCACACCAATAAGACTGTCTGTCTTGCCGTCCAACTTGACAACTTCATCATCAGTCAGCTCACCCCATTGTTGCTTGATTTCGCCTTTTAGCTGCTGCCATTTGCCTTGTAGTCTGTCATTGCTCATCACATTCTCCTAAGATTATTTATTAAAAGTTTTTGCCCTTTATCAAATCAGTGCTTAATACATTCTTGATTAAAATACAAAACGGCATTGGTGTTGATATTTAACTGTATCATCAGTGTGCGACATTTGTCAATACAAGAGTTCTATTAGAGTTTTTTTGGGACAATGACCACACTACAGTTCGCCAGACTTAAATTGACCAAGCCAAACTACTTTCCCCAAATTCGCTTATATTTTGCCATCAGCTCGTCTGTGGTTTCCAAACGAGCATCATCTTTGATGATACAGTCAATCGGGCAGACCTTATCACAGGTCGGCTCTTCATAAAAGCCTACGCATTCGGTGCATAAGTCTGGGTTGATGACATAGGTTTTTTGCCCTTTTTGGTCATAAAAAATGGCTTCGTTAGGGCATTCTGGCTCGCAAATGTCGCAATTGATGCAATCGGTGGTGATTTTTAGTGCCATTAAAACAGCTTATCGGTTGCCTTAATCATCTTTTTTATCAAGGTGCTTCACAGCAAAGCGTAAATTATCCCACAATAAATCTTGTTGATCATTAAAGGCATTCCATAATGTATCTTCACTCATCACACTGTATTCGCCATCTGTTGTCAGATCAAAGTTTTCGCCGTTTTCAATGGCTTCATAAATCTCACGCCATTGCCCATCAAAATAAAAATCTTCTAACTGACTCATCAGTTCGGCACTTTTTGCCAAGTCTTGTTTGGCGGTCTGTAGTCTTTCAAAGACAGTCAGCCACTCTTTATAGATGGCTTGGATTTCGTTAATTCGGTTTTGGGTGGTCATCGGTTGTTCCTAAGTTTTTGATTTTGGGTCATTATAGCATATCATTCACTACCCACCAAATCTAAAGCCTGCTTGATGATATAAAAATTGGCAAGATATAAAAGGACGACTTAAGATCATCTTTTAAGTATGGGGTGATTTCATGTGTTGGTGAGTTCATAATTTTTCTTGATTGGCATATTGTTCTTTCATAAAAAACGCCATAATAAAAAATCATGGCGTTGTTGTTTTTAAGTAAAAACCGGCTCATCTACTGTTTTCATCACAAGGGCAAATTGCAACACATCAAAACCCAACTCAGTAAAAGGATTATCAATTTGGCATATCCAGCCAGAACCTAAGGCGGCATCTATTTCATTGCCTTTTTTATCCCATAGTTTATCAAGGCGATAAACGATATTGCCTTGCGGAGTCATAATCTCAATCTCATCTCCCACGCTGAGTTTATTTTTGACGGTCAAAGTTAGTTTATCGTCTGTAACATCAAGCACTTCTGCTACAAATTGTTGGTGGTTTGTTTTTGATGAGCCGTATTCATAATTTTGATAGTCAGAATGCACATGCCGTCTTAAAAAGCCTTCAGTGTAACCCCTATTTGCTAGCCCATCTAAGGCAGTGATTAAACTGGTATCAAATGGTTTGCCGGCAATGGCATCATCAATGGCACGGCGGTAGACTTGTGCGGTACGAGCCACATAATAATGTGATTTGGTACGCCCTTCAATTTTTAATGAATGCACGCCCATTTGTGTTAATTCTGGCACAAGCTCCACCGCACGCAAATCTTTAGAGTTCATGATATAGGTACCATGCTCATCTTCATACATCGCCATCAATTCGCCTTTGCGACCCTGCTCTTCCAATAATACCACTTCATCAGACGGTTTCTCCACATACTCATCGCCCATGACCACATCGCCATTTAAATTCACATTAGCAATGCTGTTTTCGCTTTGGTTAGGGATAAATACTTCGGCATTAGAGATGGCATTTTGTTTACTGTCTTGCATGACAGGCACAATGTCGCCTGTTTCATTTTCGGTTGCCTTATAAGTGTTATAAGACCAACGACACGCATTGGTGCAAGTGCCTTGATTGGCATCTCGTTTATTGATATATCCTGACAACAAACAGCGTCCAGAATATGCCATGCATAACGCCCCATGAACAAACACCTCAATCTCCATGTCAGGAACCTCAAAGATGATTTGTTCAATTTCTTTCAAGGATAATTCACGGCTAACAATCACACGGCTCACGCCCATTTGTTTCCAGAACTTGACCGTCGCCCAGTTTACGGCGTTGGCTTGTACTGACAGATGAATGTCTTGATGGGGAAAATGCTCACGCACCATCATAATCATGCCTGCGTCCGACATGATCAGTGCATCAGGATTCATCTCAATAACAGGGCGAATGTCCTCAATGAAAGTTTTTAATTTGGCATTATGGGCTTGAATATTCACCACCACATAAAACTTTTTACCCAAAGAGTGGGCATAGTCAATGCCTTTTTTTAGATTGTCTTCATCAAAGTCGTTATTGCGTACTCGCAAAGAATAGCGTGCCTGCCCTGCATATACCGCATCTGCTCCATAAGCAAAAGCGTACTGCATATTTTTAAAGGTGCCGGCAGGGCATAGAAGTTCAGGTTTGCGATTCAGTTGGCTCATAGGTTTGGCTATTTTGTGTTATTGATTTTGCTTTATTATAGCAAATTTTAACAACAAAAATCATAGTAAATTTGTAGGATTTAACCATCGTTTTATTAAAATCTAAAGACAATAACAACTCTTAAAAACCGAATGCCAACACGCCTTTTATAATCATGATAATCAATCTAAAAAACCTCCCAAGCTCACGCTTGGAAGGTTTTATTGAATGACTGGCAAGGATTACATCATACCGCCCATGCCGCCCATACCGCCACCCATTGGCATGGCTGGCTCTTCTTTTGGTAGCTCAGTAATCATCACTTCGGTGGTTAGCATCAGACCTGCCACAGATGCGGCATGTTCTAAGGCTGAGCGAGTTACCTTAGCAGGGTCAAGAATACCCATCTCTAGCATATCGCCATAGCTACCAGTCGCTGCATTGTAGCCGTAGTTGCCAGAGCCATTTTTCACTTCATTCACAACCACAGAAGCCTCTTCGCCTGCGTTGGTTACGATTTGGCGAAGCGGTGCTTCCATTGCGCGTCTTAGAATGTTAATGCCTGCGTTTTGGTCGTCATTGTCGCCTTTTAGGTCAGCCAATGCCGTCAATGCACGCACCAACGCCACACCGCCACCAGGTACAATGCCCTCTTCCACAGCTGCACGGGTGGCGTGCAAGGCATCATCAACACGGTCTTTTTTCTCTTTCATCTCGGTTTCGGTGGCTGCACCAACTTTAATCACAGCAACACCGCCAGAGAGCTTAGCAACACGCTCTTGTAGCTTCTCTTTGTCATAATCAGAAGTAGACTCTTCAATTTGGCGTTTGATGGCATCTACACGGCTGTCAATTTGAGTTTTGTCGCCTGCACCATCAACAATCACTGTATTTTCTTTGCCCACAGTGATTTTTTTGGCTGTACCCAAATGCTCAAGCGTCGCTGTTTCTAGACTTAAGCCAACTTCTTCTGAAATCACAACACCGCCAGTCAAGATAGCAATGTCTTGTAGCATGGCTTTGCGACGATCGCCAAAACCAGGAGCTTTTACTGCACAAGCTTTAAGACCGCCACGCAAGTTATTCACCACAAGCGTTGCTAACGCTTCATTTTCCACATCTTCGGCGATGATCAGTAGCGGACGGCTAGTTTGCATGACTTGTTCTAATAGTGGCACAATCTCACGGATATTAGAAATCTTTTTATCCACCAGTAGGATAAATGGGTTGTCAAATTCGCAAGTTAGACTGTCTTGCTTATTAGCAAAATATGGGCTGATATAACCACGGTCAAACTGCATACCCTCAACCACTTCTAAGGTATCTTCAAAGCCTGAACCCTCTTCTACAGTAATCACGCCTTGTTTGCCGACAGTTTTCATGGCTTCTGAGATAAGCTCGCCAATTTTACTATCAGAGTTGGCTGAAATTGAGCCAACTTGAGCAATCGCCTTAAAATCATCTGCAGGGGTAGATAAAGCATGGATTTGCTCAACGGCAACACGAGTTGCCTTGTCAATACCACGCTTTAGATCCATTGGGTTCATACCGGCAGCGACAGTTTTCATGCCTTCAGTTAAGATGGCTTGAGCAAGTACGGTTGCAGTGGTTGTACCATCACCTGCCACATCGTTGGTTTTTGATGCTACTTCACGCACCAACTGAGCACCCATGTTTTCAAACTTATCTTCAAGCTCAATCTCTTTAGCAACGCTTACGCCATCTTTGGTGATGGTTGGCGTGCCAAAAGACTTGTCAATCACGACATTGCGACCTTTAGGACCTAAGGTTACTTTGACGGCATTTGCTAGGATATTTACGCCATCAATCATTTTTTCACGGGCAGATACACCAAATTTTACATCTTTTGCCATTTTTAATACTCTCTTAAATTATTGAAATGCGATTGTTTACAATTTAAACTAAAAAACCATTAAGCTACCAAATCGCTTTTAATCAGCTTGGAAAAATCACGGTTTTTTACTGTGTGGACAGCTTAAGTGGCGGAAAATCAATTATTCCAACACACCCAACACATCAGATTCTTTCATGATTAGCAACTCTTCGCCATCAACTTTAACGACCTGACCTGCATATTGACCAAACAATACTTTGTCGCCCACTTTGACATCTAAAGGACGCACACCATTTGAGAACAGTCCAGTATTATCAACATGATAACCATTGCCCACAGCGATGACTTCGCCTTGTTGCGGTTTTTCTTGGGCAGAACCTGGAAGTAAAATACCGCCTGCAGTTTTTTGCTCTTCTTCGGTACGGCGGACGACGATGCGATCATATAAAGGACGGATTGACATAAGAATTTCTCCAGTTTTTTTGTTTATATAATAAAGATGACAAGGCAATATGGTCAGTGCCAGCTTTGCCTTGCGATACCATCAAAATGGATCGGTTAAAAAATGGTGTTATGCACAAAGTTTTTCAAGGGAAAAATTAAAAATTTTTTTAACCAAAGTCTTTTATACTGCACACTTTTTAAGAAATGCGGTGCTTTTGATGCAATCAACTTAATTATCGCAATCAATCAGCACCGCAACATTTGATTACCAAAGCGTTTTGGGCTTAGCACATCAAGAGCTTTTTGCCAAAGTCCATCTTAGGATTTAGTAGATAATCACTAACATGCTGATCCACGCAAGCATTCGCCCCAAATAGACTGGCTGTATGCCCATGCTTACCTAAAATCACAACGAGCGGATCGTCAAAGCGTTGTGCCATCGTCTTGGCATTGGCATACGGTGTCGCTAGGTCGTGTTCATAAGAGACGAATAGCAAGTTTGGCGTTTGGTCATTGACCAGATGCTCATCTTGGGCATCGGTTGCCTGCCATTGCCAATGATAGCAAGCATCTAGATATTCCTCATCACTTTTGGTCTCAAGATTATCAAAGGTGGCGACATCATCAAGCTGTTTGGCAAAGCCTAGATAGTCCTCCCTACTAAGCCTTGGGGCAGAGTCAGCACAGTTAATCAAACTTAAAGCATCTTCATTAAAGCCAATATTACCAAGCTCACTATATAAGGTCAGCGTCTTATAAGTATCTGTTTTATTTTCATTTAATTGTGCAAACATCGTGCGTAAATCCGCCCAGTTATCTCCATTATTTAGATTTTCAATAAACACACCAAGTAGGCTTGCAGCATCAATTGGGTTGTCTTTGGCGTCTTTTAGATTTTTATTTTCTATGGTTTTTAGGGCTTGAATAAAGCCTTGACTGCTTTTATCAGCAAAAGGACAATCCTCTTGGCAAGCCTCCATAAAATCCTCAAAAGTTGCCTGTGCCTGCTTATTGTGGTTAATCAAAATAGTCGTCAAAGATTCAGCGGTATCCACCACACCATCGGCAACGCCTGCTCTTAGGTGGGTTGGGTAGTATTTGGCATAATTGGCAACAAGTTTAGTGCCATAAGAATAACCAATCATCGACCAAGTCTCTTGTGCTAGCTTTTGACGAATGTTATCCAAGTCTTTGATGACCTCTCTTGAACTGATGAACGGTAAAATATCCGTCCCCATCTCTGCAATACAGGCATCCAGATAGGTTTTGGCATCATCATCTTCTGTGGCTTGACCACAACTAATGACAGGACTGGCAGGAGCAATGCCTCTGGGAGTGTAGCCAATCAGATTAAAATTATCTTTGATACGCTGACCGTATTCATCATCAGCAATGAGTGTATCGCTCATGTCTAGGCTATGCCCTCCTGGTCCACCATTTAGGATTAACAAATCACCAATCGGATTGGGTGTTTGGCTAGGCAGGCGAGTCAGTGCAAGCTCAAAAGTTTTGCCATCAGGTTTATCATAATCTACAGGCACAACAACGGTTGCACATTGTAACTTGACAGATGGCGGTATCACAAACCACGACCAGTAACTGGGGCGATAGCAAGAATGCCAAGTAACATCGCCTTGTTGGACTTGTTTTGAGATTAAATATAAATAACCACAACCTAGAACAAATACCACACCCAACAACAAAAAACCCAAATATTTAAAAAAAGATTTAATCATCAACAAAATCACCACAAAAAACAAACAATAAAAAATAGCTATATTATAACAAAAATAATGACATGATGACAACATCATCATTTCATAAAAAATAATGAATAATATAACAACTCACTATCATTAACATCACTGATTGCCATCGGCTTGAACTTTGATCGCTGTTCTCAAAAAAAATATCACTAAGATAATCTACAAAATATTCACACATTTATCTTGAAATTGTAACAATTCTTGTCTATTATCATATGACACCATCATCACAGATTGTAAAAATTAAAAAGGAATCATTCATGAGTTTATTTACAAAATTAACAACAACAAGCAAAAACACCTATATCGCCATCTTAGGGCTAGGTATATCAATCAGCGGTGCTACGGCTTATGCAGCTGATTTGTCAGAATTTTCAGCGACTTATGCCATCAAAGCTCATGGCAAGAACGGCACCGCCACTCGCACACTCACCAAATCTGGCAATGGCTATCACTATAGCGTCAAAGGACTGGCTGCAGGCATTGCCACACTTAGCCAATCGGCAAAATTTAACCTGTCAGGTAATAAGATTGCCCCATCAAGCTCATCCATGTCGGTGAAATTTTTGGGCTTGGGAAATACGCACAATATTACCTTTAATAACAGCACAAAAACCGTCAATTCTACCTATAAAGGCAAAACCAGTACCTTTAAGATGGGTGAGCAAGCCTATGACGACCTAAGCCTAGAAGCCCAAATTCGCCACGAACTCATCAATGGTAGGTTTACAGGCTCTTATTCATTAGTCAAAAAGTCCGGCATAGAAACCACCAAATTCAAAAAATCTGGCACTTCAAAAATCACCGTCCCTGCTGGCACTTATGAAGTCGTTAGAATTGACCGTGTGCATGATGGTCGTGGTCGCACCACCAGTTTTTGGCTCGCCCCAAGCTTAAGCTACCTACCTGTTAAAGTCAGCCAAACAAGCGATGGCAAATCCATCTCAATGGAGCTAACCAAATTCAACTAAAACCCTACCAAGTCATGCACTCTGGCTAAACAAATAGCCAAACAAAAAAATCAAAGCCCTTAAAGGCTTTGATTTTTTAGCTTTCATCAAGCAAGTATACTTAAGCCAATGGCATCAAAAACAGTACGCCTACAATCCATACACTCACTGCCGATGCATGGGTGGTAGACATCTTAATAACACAAACAAATAATACAAAACTCCACCAATCAGCACAAATTCCACCAGTCGCCCACCCCAAATCAATACAGAAGCAGACTCATAATAACCAATCAACACCAAAACACCTGATACCCCCAAATAGACAAGTAGTACCAAACTCACCACAATCAACGCATAAGGCGAGTTACCACGCAAGACATAGGGGGTAGAGAACAAAGCAGGTAGCAATATTAGCATCTGTATCAGCACACCACTCACCAATGACACACCTGTCGCCACCGCCACCAACACAGGATAGCCAATGATGGCAAAAACAAGCCAAGCCCACAAGCAGGCGATGAGCTTGATGTGGATAGGCTTGATGGGTTTGGTGGGTTTTTGAGTTTTGTTGGTTTTCATGTCAAATAAGATGTCTGGTGAATGTGATTGGTTAATTGTCTGTAGAACAGATATATGACTGGCGTTAATTGGTGTTGTTAATCAATCAACTTTTGAGCAATACAAGCCAGTCGCTCGCCTTGATGAATCGCCAGCACTCGTTCATCTGCCGTCATGGCAAATTCGTGCGATGACCCAACCACGCTTGTCACCCCATAAGGCGTTCCACCACGAGTAGTACGACTCAGCTCTGCGTGTGCATAAGGCAAGCCCACCATCAGCATACCATGATGCAAAAGCGGTATCATCATGCTCAATAAAGTCGCCTCATTGCCTCCATGTAGCGTACCTGTACTACTAAAGACACACGCAGGCTTGCCCTGCAGACGACCTGATAACCACTGGGTTACCGTGTTATCCCAAAAGTACTTCATGCTAGCTGACATATTGCCAAAGTGAGTCGGACTGCCCACCGCAAGCCCCATACAGCCTGACAGCTCATCTGCCGTACAGTACAAATCTCCATCATCAGGAATGCTAGGGTCAAGCTGTTCTGTGCGTGCTGAAACTTTTGGCACTCGGCGTATCTTGACACTCACGCCTGCATTCATTATCCCCTCTGCAATGGCGTAGGCGAGTTCTTTTGTGCGGTTTTGATTGGTATCATATAGCACCAAAATATAATGTTCACTCATTATTCTCTCCATCAATTTTTGTCAGCTTACCTTGTCTGACCACCCTTCATTCAAGCAAAATCTTAGGCGATGAAACAACCAGACCACCATCAGACCATCAGGCTTTTTGCGTCATTCATTATAACGCAAAAAGCCTAAAAACCACACGCCAAATCAATCAGAATTTAACAATCATCACACCCAACACTAGCAAAAATTTACCACATCTTACAAAAAATACTTTAAAAATATCAGATATTTGTTACACTAATCAATCATAATTTTTTGTAACAGCAATGCAAACACGGAATGATTTATGACGAATTTTTTAAACAAACTGCCTTTTGCTCATCATGGCTGGTTCATGTACTTGCGTCTACTAATTCGGCATTTTAACGAAGACGACTGCCTTCAAAAAGCAGCTAGCCTAACCTACACAACACTGCTGTCGCTTGTGCCGATTTTAACCGTGATTTTGGTGGTGTTCTCTAGCATACCTGCCTTATCAGGCATGAGAGAACAGCTACAGTCAATGATTTATAACAACCTTTTGCCATCATCAGGTGCACAAATTAGCGAGTATTTTAATAGTTTTGCTGAAAAATCAAGCAATCTGGGCGTTGTGGGTGTGCTTGGCTTATTCATTACCACCATCATGACGCTCATCACCATAGAAACCGCCTTTAATCAAATCTGGCGTGTCAAAGAACGCACTGGCGGTACAGCAAGCATCATTCGCTACTGGACACTCATTACAATAGGTCCGATTGTGCTTGGTGTGGCATTTGGTGCTTCTAGTGCCATTCAAAGCGTGGATTTTTTAAATCGTCAAATTGCCGGTTATGGCATTAACTGGTCAATCTGGGCATACATCATCTCTGTGCTAATTACCACCGCAGGCTTTATTGGCATGTATTGGTTCATTCCAAAGGCTCAAGTTCCCCTAAAAAATGCCGCCATCGCAGGTGTCATCTCTGCGACACTCTTTGAGATTTTACGCAGAGTATTTGGCACTGTGATGACCAATTTCACTAGCTATGAAGCGATTTATGGGGCATTTGCCGCTTTGCCGATTTTTCTACTTTGGATTTATCTTTCGTGGAACATTATCTTGCTTGGTGTGCAGATTAGCTATACATTGACCATCTTTGATACCAAAGAAGTGCCTACACGCCACCCACTCCTTAGCTTGCTTGATATGCTAAACCTAGCTTACAAACGCTACAAAGAAAGCAAAACCGTCAGCGAGCATGAATTGCGTGAAGTGCTAGGTCGCCGTGAGTTGCCAAAGTGGAGCTTATATCTTGAGCAGTTGGTTGACGCTGATCTAATCACCCACACCAAAAATGATGAATATGTCCTAAAAACAGACTTAAGTAGCATCAGTTTATGGCAATTTTATAAGACTCTACCCTATCCTTTACCCATCAAAGATGAACTAGATATGCTAAAGACGGCGGATTACGATCCTTGGTTTGTTGAGATTTATAAAAACTTGACCAAAATTGAACGCACCGCTAAAGGCGAGCTAGATGTCAGACTGTCACATCTATTTGATAGCACTCCTTTGCGTCAAAAAGACAAAATCGTGCGCATTGTTGATGAAGATGCAGACACCAAGAGCTATGCAGACGGCTTTTCTAGCAGTACCCACCGTGAGATAGATAACGATGGCGACACCATGATTATCCCCAATGGCAAAGCATCATTCACCGAAAGTCGTCTGACCAAAGCTGTTCGGCTAATCAAAAAAGCCCGTCATTTCTTTGGTAAGGGTAAAAAAACCAAAGACGACATCAAGCAAGGGCTAAAATAGCAAACACCCCTGTTGTCAGTCTAAACAACCCAAACAAAAACCGCTCAACATCAGAGCGGTTTTTTAATGATGATGGCAACAACATCACACATCAAAGAAAGTCCGCACCACTTTTCCGGTCAGCTTTTGCCCCAAAAATGGCGTATTCTTACCTGCTGACAGCATGGTGTCTTTATTTACCGTCCAAGCATGGGCTGGATCTACGAGTACCGCACCACCAACAGCTTGGTAGTCTTGAATGCCTGCAATCTTGGCAGGGTTGAGACAGATTTTATCCACCAGTTGCTCAGCGGTCAAAATACCGTCCGCCACCAGTTTGCACCCAAGCGAAACAAAGGTATCAAAATTACTAATACCTGGCATACTCTCAGCAAATGGGGCTTGCTTGGCACTGCTTGATAGTGGCTCATGATGAGAACAGATGGCATCAATCGTACCGTCTTGCAGTCCCTTGATGAGTGCCTGCTGATCGGTATTAGAGCGAAGTGGTGGCAGAACATAGGCGTGGGCATTATACCCTTCTATGTCGTCATCGGTCAGATGAAGCTGATGCATGGCGACATCACAGGTAATCGGCAAGCCCTTAGATTTTGCCCAACGAATCAGCTCTACCGAAGTACGGCAAGTAATCTGGCTAAAATGAGCTGTAAGCCCAGTCTCCTCCACCATCAAAAGCTGTTTTGATAGTGCGATGGTCTCAGCTAGCCACGGAATGCCTGCCAACCCATGAAACGAAGCGATATAGCCATCGTGTGCCACACCCCCAGTAGATAGGCTTGGCTCATCAGGATAAAAAAACACTTTCAAATCAAAAGTAGAAGCATACTCCAAAGTACGAAGCATGACCAAATCAGAATCAAATCCTTTGGCGGTATTGGTAACACCAATAGCACCGCCATGCTTTAGCCCTGACAGATTGGCTGGTTGCTTGCCATCTAGCCCTTGCGTCAATGCCCCCAAAATATGCAGATACACACCGCCATCTTGAAAGGCTTTTTCACGCAGACCCTTTAATAATGACCCACTTTCTAGCACAGGATTGGTATCAGGTGGTAATACGATATGCAAAATGCCGTTTTCTCTTGCCGCCCTACCCTCGCTTGCCAATGTGCCATGCGACTGATGACCTGGTTCACGCAGGCGTGCACACAAATCGACAATCGGTGGAATAAGCCATGCATTGCTAGTATCGGTATCTTTTAGAAGCTCAGTATTAAATTGCCAATCATTTGGGAGTAGGTTTTTCATTATCTTTATCCTAATCTTTATCCTAAAAAATTAAATGTCCTGCCTGCGAAACGCTCTATATAAATATGCCATCAGAGATAAAACCCCCTAAACACCCCTTAATGACTGCTGTCCATGCATCGCCATTGCCATCACCGCCATACGCACAGCGATGCCATTATTGACCTGCTTTAAAATCACAGATTGCTTACCATCAGCCACGCTTGACGCTATCTCAACACCACGATTCATCGGACCTGGATGCATGACAAGGGCGTTTGGATTGGCAAGTTTGACACGATCCTCAGTGATGCCATATACCTTAAAATATTCTGAAGTTGATGGCAGTAACGGCGAGCCGATACGCTCGTTTTGGATACGAAGCCCAATGATGACATCAACACCCGCCAGACCTTCTTCCATATTATCAAAGACGCTTACGCCATACCGCTCAATGCCCTTTGGTAATAGCGTATGCGGAGCAACCACTCGAATGTCTTTTACCCCAAGTGTGGTCAGTGCCGAGATGTCTGAGCGTGCCACTCGGCTGTGCTTGATATCGCCAATGATGGCAACAGACAGCTCGTCAAACGATTTATTATGTTTTAGGCAGAATTCACGATGAATGGTCAGCATATCAAGCATGGCTTGGGTGGGGTGGGCGTGCCAGCCATCGCCTGCATTGATGATGGCAACATTTGGTGTAACCTCAGTCGCCATAAAGTGAGCCGCACCACTAGATGAATGACGCACCACGAACATATCAGCACTCATCGCCTCTAGGTTCCATAGTGTATCACGCAGGCTCTCGCCCTTGTTGGCACTTGATTTGGCAATGTCAAGATTAAGTACATTAGCGCCGAGTCTTTTTTGTGCTGCCTCAAATGTGGTGCGTGTGCGAGTAGAATTTTCAAAAAACAGATTCATGACTGTCTTACCGACCAACTCATCGGTATTAATCAGTCGTCCATGACCATCAAAATATCCCATCGCCTTATCAAGGATGCTTTCTAGCTGAAGGCGAGACAGCCCTTCCACACAGATAAAATGACAAATACAATCATCAGTCAGTTGTGGGCGAGCCAAAGATTGCTGTAGACGAGTGCAAATGTCAAGGTCCTTCATGGTGTCTCCTATTTAAATATGGTTTAGATACAGCAAGAATACAGTAAAAATTGATGCATTATACTACATTATACTGGTTCTGCCCATATTTGCCAACAAAAAACACCCAACCTTTACCGACCGCTTAGCAACCATCATGATGAAGATGATTACTAAGTGATTTAATTACCACTATTATAGCCGATGTTTAATGTATGAACACCTGGCTTGGCAGTGTTTAGATCCACGCTCGCCTGCACCCCTACGGTGAGAAGACAATAAACCCAACCCTCTCCTCCTCTTGCCTTGGCATAAAAAAAGCCATTTCGTGCTCTGGACATAAAATCAACCGTCATGCTTACGCCGTTACCAACCTCAACCTGTTTGGTGGCAATTTTATGAGTAAAGAAGTCTATCTGTTGTGGCGGAATAACAGGGCTGGCAGGCTGACCATTGACCGTAAACCGATGAGCATTTTGGACCAGATAGTCTCTCATGGTTCCTCGATAATTACCATGATTAGGTCTTGATAATCCTTGACAACATTCGTTAAGAAAATCTCGGTTCCTACTCTTATCTCTAAGGGTGGCGTTTCTTGCAAAAGTAGCAAAATAAAACGCTTCTTGTAACGGATCACGCAAACTTTTCGCCTCTTTAAAGACATGGTTCTGTGAAAGCGGTGTGTCAGGAAAATCAGGACCGGTCACCTCCACAGAGCTTACGCTAAAGTCTGCCACTTTTGTGGTTCGCCCCACGCCGATTGCCTGACTATCTCCCCTGATGATCACATTCTCAGATACATTGATTTTTCTTTGCAGTGCTGCCAAATTGATATCACGAAAACAGCCATAGATTGTAACACCATTATGATTGCCAACTTCGGCATATCCGCTGATTACCCTGCCATTATCAATATCTGGATCACTATAGCAGTCCCCTGCATAAGCCTGCGACATCGTCAAAAAAGACAATACACCCCATATCATCGTTGATTTTTTTGGGGAAAATGTTGCAGGAAGTGTTAAAAAATCTGTTAGCTTGTTCATCGATATCTCGCTTCAGTTGATGCTGCGTCTAGCACCACGCCAAGAACATAGTCATCTACCACGACCACTTGCTTAGGGGTATGACCATCAGCACGAATGATATACTTACCCTTTGGCAGTCCATCTAATAAGAAATAGCCATTTTTATCGGTCTTAGTATGAGTCATGATTTTATCATCTTTCCATGCTTGCACCTGTTCGCCACCAACCGAAATGCGACCACGAATACCATAGGACTGGGTCATCTGCCACTGAATATGGGTAGGCAAGCGTGCATCTATCTTTGCCACCGCCTTATTTGGCAAGGCGTACTCAATCGGTATGTTGCGTCCGTCTAGCTCAATCTCATACACGCCTTTGGGTAGGTCTATCAGATAGGTGCTTTTTTTGTTGGTGCTAGACAGCAGATTGGCTGATGTCAGTTTGTTATTCACATTAAAGAACATCGGTTCATCAGGCGTTATTTTAAAATCTTCATAGTCATGCAACAAGGTAATCACCGCCTGCCCACCAGCATTGCCACTGGCGACATACCTGCCCAATTTTGGCAAGCTAGCAGGGGGTTTGTAGGCATTTAGGCCAATACGCAAGAACCATTCGCCTTCACTACGCTTAGTGTCGCTAAGATCCACCTTGCCGATGCGGTTCTCATAAGACCCACGCCAAGCATTACCGCCATGGCGATAGCTTGCACCGATATCAATGCCTTTTTTTGTGCGGTGTTGCCAATAAAACTGCAAAGCAACATTGTCTTTTTTGGTCAAGTTATGCCAAGACGCACCCACAGACAGCGATTGATGGTTAGATAGGCGGTGTTGCAAGCTACTTTCAATACCAAAGGCTCGCTTGTTGTCATGCGTGCTATTACCACTATGCCCTACATACACCCCTGACTGTAGCGTGGTTCTGTCTGTTAGGCGTAGCGATGATGACAAATGGTGTTTATGCGGATCAACGCTGTATTGATAATTGCTATTAAATCGGCTCTGTAGATGGCGATAGCTAGCATGATAACGCCAATAGTCATTATGCGACTGATACTGCAAGTCATGACTTAACCGATCGCTTAGATGAAAACGAGTATATGAACTGGTATTATCGCCATCTTGGGTAACTGACATGTGCGTGCGTTCATTGGGGGTGTAATACAGTCCTAGATGATGGCGGTCATCATAAGTGGAGCGAGCGTAGCGATAGTTCGCTCGCCACACTTCTTTCTCGTAGCGAGCATCTACACGAACATTACCATCACGATGATAGTCCACATCTATGTTGGTGTAGCGGTTCGGTGCTATGTTCGCCCCACCTGCCAGTCGTTATCTTGATTTTGCTGATGCTTTAGCCCTGCTCTTAGGCTAAGTTTATTATGCAAGCCATAAGCAAGGTGTGCGTAAGCGGTCTGTTCGCTATGCTCATCAAACACGCCCAGACGACCAACACCGGCTTGCACCAATAGCTCATTGGTCGCCACTGAGCCATAACGCTTGCCCAAAGACACACGCTCTACACGCATAGGCACAGCCGATAGCGGATTGTCAAATATCGCCACCTCAATCAGACTGTGGCGGTCAATGGCTGACATATCCAGATTTAAAAACTCATACCGACCATCAAGCAAACTTTGTACACGAGCCACCGTCCTGCCGTTGATACGAAGTTCTGCCAGACCGCCTGCCACACCCACACCTTTGATGTGCTGATAATCATGGCTAGGTGCGTCTATCAGCGCACTGGTTTTGCCATCTACATGACCTGTTAGATGTCTTGCGATATTGGCACTGCTAAAAGCCACATTCAGACCTGTGATGGTATTAAACACGGTATTGGTGCTACCAAGTCTGATGGCCGTCTTGGGCGTTGATGTTAGCCAGTAGGCATTATCAAGTTTGGTTTTTTCGTCATTGTCTTTACTGACTGATACGCCCCAAGTACCGCCCAGTGCATAACCAAAAGCATCTAGCTGATGATGATACGCACCTTATCATCGTTGTTCGTACGACCTGATAGCTGAGTGTTCATCTGCAAGCCCTGTAATCCTGCCACACTTGGCGTGTGCGTAACAATGGGGCGTGGCTTTGGGGCGGGTTGTTTTTTGGGTAGGGTTGCTACCATCAGATGAATCTGTAAATCCGATGGCAGATACTCTGCCGTAATGCCTAGTAGCTTTAGTGAATCAAACGAAATATACGCCAAGCCATCATGATACACCAGCTCATCAAAAGCAATCTTCGCCTCTCCAAGCGGTGTCTTAAATAGCATACTCTCTTCTTGGTCGTCAGTGGTGATGTCAAGCACAGCCAAATCAGACACACTGACATAATAACGCTCATCATGCCACAGTGCATCAATACCACCTTTGTTTTGGTGGTTAATCTTTAGACCGACCAACTGTAGCTCGCCTGCCCATGCAGGCAATGCCACAGCCCCTGTCATCGCTACAATGATCGCCCCACGAAGTACTCTATTTATCATAGCCACGCCTCAACCCATCATCTGTCATCAGCGGTGCATGATACGAATGGGCAACTGATACTGCGAGCCGATTTTTACCACCGCTGACGACTCTGTCTGCTCTACGATGGGGTTTTGGATTTTTTGATTGATGACCAATAGTCCACAATGGGTTGTTTTGGGCAGGTCAGCAGGTGGGCGAAACGACAGACGAATGGTCTGATAGCCCCCAGATGGCACCGTAAATGACTGCGGTGCGACCACAGTTCAACTTTGTATCTTAGCCCCATCTTCTATGGCTGTCAGCTGTTCATCAGCGTCTAGCAAAGACAGCTCTATCAGCTTAGGCTCTTCGCCATAGTTATAAAAAGTAACCGACTCATCAACCCTGCCGTGAGCCATCACGCTGATACTCGGTGGCGAGATGCCCACCAACTGGGGTGGTGGCATGTCTATCTCACGCCCATGTGCGTCTTTTTGTATCACGACCAATCTTGAACCCTGTGCGTCTCGCTCTACGGTAGTCTGCAAGCTAGCAGCGTGACTGGTCGTGCCAAGTGTCGCCACGATGGTGGTCATGATGGCGATATGGATGTACTTTATGCGTTGTATGGTATTCATAGCAGTTACTCATCTACTTCATCAACTGTGCCAACTCTCAACAATAGCATTGGCATTTTAACAAACTCTTTGAATAAAAAGCATCAAACACCGGTGTTTGATGCTTTTTATTTAAGTTAATCAGGATAGATTAGGATCGAGGTTATTGTCTAGCTTCCAGTTTCAAGAGAAAAGTCTGCCCATCTGATTTATGCAGCCCTGTTTTTTTACTTGTTCAAAATTTAAGTCAAAAGTAATATCACCTTTGGTAGGAGTCCATTTAGAGTCTACCAAATCAATTGAGGGTCCAGACCCCCCATTACCTTTAACCTTAACATTTTCAGTTTTAACTATAGAAGTTGGATCTGAATCGCTCTTATGTGTGTCATCTGAATTCCAAATGCTTAATTTGACGCCATTTTCTGATATACTGCGTACCGCCCACGCATCTTTTAGAGTAACCGAAATTTTGTTTTCACTTTTAGTATTAGGGGTACTGGTAGTAACTAGTTGGTCATCTGTTAGATCTGCACCATTTATTGAATCATTATCCTTAATTTCAATATCCGGTCTACCAAAATTACCAATGCCAGTGCCACAACCTATTGCCACATTTCGGATGGCAGAATGAAACTCAATACCTACAGTTTGCCAGGATACAATACGAGCACATCAGGTAGCTCCACCTGCAAGTCCATAGAACCAGAGATAGAATTTACTTGAGCTGTTGCCACAGATACACTAGCACCCAATACCGCCATGGCGGTCGCAATTTTTTTAACATTTTAATGATCCATAATCCGATGAAAAAACGGCCCTGCGGTCAGCACGGCCTATAAAATATAAGTGGGTAGAATACACTAGGACAACCCATACGCTCTACCAGCCTATTATGTGCCATTATACGCATGGGGGGAATGAAATCTTTTTTTTGTAAATATTTATATATTCTTGTAATTTTATGACTGATTTGTTGCTAGTTTTATATTTTATGTATCAATGATGGGCTAAATGAATCAACAACCCAAAAAAGCAATAACCCCCAGACTAACTCATAAAAGACACCCATCAAGCAAGATTAACAACCAAACTAAAAGGACTAAGCCCTATTGATTAAGAAACTTAGTCCCCATTTTTGCCTTGAGTAAAACCACTGAAGAACACCCTAGCCCATCATCTATTATCTAAGATTTAGGGCGTAGTTCAACCCAAACAGTCTTTACCATGGTGCTTGGCAATTATAGCTTAGCAGTTACATAGTCAATGGCTTTTTGTACGGTGGTCAATTCAGCAGAATCTTCATCAGGAATGGTAATACCAAAGTTGCTTTCAAATGCCATCACCAGTTCAACCAAATCTAGAGAGTCAGCACCCAAGTCGTCCATAAATGATGCTTCATTGTTGATGTCAGCAACATTTAGACCAAGTTGCTCAGCCACTGCGTCTTTTACTTTAGCTTCGATATCGCTCATGAGAGTTTCCTTTTAATGAAATGGATAAACGCCAGTATCGACACCATGCCGAGCTTAGCGACTTATCTTACAATAATTTTTTCAATGTATATATCATAAAACATTTTTGCCGATAGTGCAAGTTTTATGGATACATATGTTCACAATTTGCACTCAATGATAATCACAAGCTCGTCATTTGTCAATGATTTTATCCATCGTCATTGCCATCATGATGAATGCCAAATTTGATTATCACTGTATCATGCCTTACATATACATACCACCATTGACAGCAAGTACCTCGCCTGTGATGTAGCTTGCTTCATCACTTGCCAAGAAAGTAACGGCTACTGCTATCTCTTCAGGTTGAGCCATGCGACCAAGTGGCACAGCATCAAGCATGGAGTTAATCAGACGCTCATCAAGCTCTTCGGTCATGTCAGTCTCCACAAAACCTGGTGCTACACAGTTTACTGTAACGCCACGAGAGCCTATCTCTCGTGCCAATGCACGAGTGAACCCCTCAACACCTGCTTTACTGGCAGCGTAGTTCGCCTGACCTGCATTACCCATCTGACCCACCACCGAAGTGATATTGATGATACGACCAAAGCGAGCCTTCATCATGCTACGCACCGCACGGCGAGAAGTGCGATAGATAGATGTTAAATTGGTATCAAGCACATCAAACCAATCTTCATTTTTCATACGCATCAAAAGCCCATCTTTGGTGATGCCTGCATTGTTCACCAACACATTCACGCCACCATAGACGCTATCAATCTCTTCAAACAGTTTATCAATGGCTTCATCATCGCACACATCAAGCACACGACCGATGCCACCTGATTCACTCAAATACTCTTCAATGGCACAAGCACCTTTTTCGCTCGTTGCTGTGCCGATGACAAAATGACCCTCATCAGCGAAACGCTGAGCGATGGCTCGACCAATGCCACGACTTGCACCTGTTACTAAAACAATTTTTCTACTCATGTAAATTCTCCAATTTCTCAATACGAGCCAGTTTATCACTTGGCAGTGCGGTGATTGGCTGTGCTTGGCGTTTTGCAAGATTTGACAGAACATTACCTGGACCACATTCAATCACAACATCAATATGCTTATCCGCCAGTTTTTGCATGGTTTTTGCCCATTGTACAGGCATGGACAACTGCTCAATTAGGGCAGTTTTAATCTCACTGATACTCTCATGAACCTGTGCATGGCGGTTTTGTATGACAGGAATCTGTGGCAGATTGAATGTCGTTTCGCCAAGCAAGGTCGCTAATTTATCGGTGGCAGGATTCATCAACGCACAATGCGATGGCACGGATACCTTAAGAGCGACTGCTTTTTTACCCAAATTCTCAACCGCATCTAGCACATGGCAGACACCCACCTCTGTACCTGCTACGACCACCTGAGCTGGACTATTGAAGTTGGCAGGATTGACGATGCCTGCTTGATTGGTTGCGTCTTCGCATAGGCTAACCACTTGCTCATCATCTAGCCCAAGCACCGCCGCCATCTGCGTATCAATACCAAGAACCGCATCTGTCATATATTTTCCTCGTTCATGCACAAGTTTAACCGCATCAGATAAACTTAATACGCCACTTGCCACCAACGCACTGTACTCACCCAAAGAATGCCCTGCCAAACACACAGGCGTCAAACCTTGAACAGATAATTTTTCACTGATAACACGCCAAATGGCGACACTCGCTGCCACCAATGCAGGTTGTGTGTACTGTGTCTTGTGCAGACGCTCTTCGTCTTGAGTGATCTCCCAGAGATCAAAACCCAAAGTTGCACTCGCCTCATCAAAGACCGCTTTAACTACTGAAAAATGCTCTGCCAACTCATTCATCATTCCCACAGTCTGCGAACCTTGACCTGGAAAAACAACGGCAATGCGTTTGGCTGTATTATTTTCTGTCATAAAACACCTTGTTATGGATTTTTAATCACTGCATTTAAACAATTAACATAAAAATTGATGTGCATTTTATCATAAAAAAATAAACATTTGTTTACTAATTTTTGTGTAAATTTTTAATATAACATAACGAAATCTTGCTCATCGTAAGCACAAAAAAGCCAAGTGTATTGATGAACAATACAGCCTGGCTTTTGCAATCATAATCTACCGATTAGCTGTTTTGGCTTAACTTGAACAGTTGGCGACCACGGTAGAAACCATCTTTGGTCGCATGGTGGCGAAGATGTTTTTCGCCAGTAGTAGAATCAATGCTGATAGTGCTCACTACCATACGGTCGTGTGAACGACGCATGTCGCGGCGTGAACGGCTTTTGCGGTTTTGTTGAACTGCCATGATAGCTCCTAAAATTCGTCAAATTAAGGCAATTTAACACCTAAATCGCCAAATAAACAATAAAAATGGTCGTGCGTTTTATGGATGACCGTTGCATTAACACAACTCAAAGCATAGCATAGCACCTTTTGCTTTGACATCTTTAATAAGCACAATAAACGCTGTATTATACTAAAAAATTTCACTATTTTCAAAGCATAAACGCAAAAAATTACAAAACTTTCTATTTTATGCCAATTTATGCCAAATAATCTTTTAATTGAGCTTGCCTTTTAATGCAGCCAGTGCCGCAAATGGGTTATCCGCCATCTCATCATCGTCATTGGCATCTACCATCTCAATCGGCATCTCGCATTCGCTGTGGCGTGGCGATAGTGGCAAGACAAGCAGCAGCTCATCTTCAAGCAAATCTTGAATGGGTAGCATTTTTCTCACCCCTTCGCCATTGATTTCATCAACCAGTACATATTCAGCGTCTTTTACCTGCTCAATTTGGCTCTCATGCGATAAAATCGCCAAACGATACTGATTGATTATGTCAATATTCATATCCTCCAAACAACGCTGGCAGGACACGATAAGCTCACCAACAACATCAAAAGTTAGCCACAAGATGCCTAAAGTTTTTTGTAAATTAACCTGAACGGTCAGGTTCTTATGCTGTCTTGTTTGGTTGGTTAGATTAACATGAGTGGACAGACGCTCAAAGCTTGCCACCACTACCTCGCCAGACCACACAAAACCAATATCCGCCCACTTTTCAAGCACGATATTGGCAGGAAATTCTTTATTTGCCAAATCTAAAGATGGGTTTGTTGCCTTGTTCATTATAAATTCCTAATTCGTATTGCCTTATTATTTCATAAAATCAATAAATTTTCACGATAATTTTTATAATGCTTGATTACACTTGACTGACAAAATTATCCTCAACGCCCATCAAATAAATAATGCTATAATAACAAACAACAAAATTTCATGGTGTTTTTTATGCAATCTGTTGATTTTAGCACATTATCCCCAAATCTTAATATCAACCCATCTGACCAAAAAATACACATTCAATCACTATGGCAACAGTTGTTTTTTGATGAATCTCTCACAAAAGACATTGCCAAACTCAGTCAAAACATTGATGCCACAGCATGGCAAACATATGCCTCACACTGGCAGAGTATCGATAAAAATGATGATAAGGCACTCACCGACTGGCTCATCAGTTTATTTAATCACTTATTTAACCAACCCAACATTGGCATGATGCCCACCACGCTCGTTCGGGGCGATGGCGAACCTGAATATTTCCCCACTGACGACAAAAATCCTGCAAGAATTGAGTTTGCTCATGGTTTTTTTGCCAGTAGCCTGCACGAAATCAGTCATTGGTGTATCGCCGGCAAAGCAAGACGCACTCTCAATGACTTTGGTTATTGGTATGAATCGGACGGACGAAATGAACAGACCCAAGCCATCTTTGAACAAGTAGAAATCAAGCCCCAAGCCATTGAGTGCTTACTCAATCAAGCCTGTGGACGCTATTTTTATGTTTCTCAAGACAATCTGAATGCAGATTTTGATACCAGTAAAAGCACTTTTGCCACCGATGTTTATGCTAAGGCACAAGACTATCTAAGCACGCCAAACACCCTGCCTAGAGATGCCAAAAGGTTGCTGTGGATATTGCTACGCCTTTGTCAAGGATTTACACCAACCCACTTTCACTAACAATACAAGAGATAAGTCATGCAAACACTTTATTTACACCCAAAAAATCCACAAACCAGACTACTAGAACAAATCGCCAATACATTAAAAGAAGGCAAAATTATCGCTTATCCAACCGAATCAGGCTATGCTTTATTGACACACTCTCAGGCTAAGCATACAACAAATCATCTTGCTCATATCAATCAAATCGTACAAAGCGAGCCATCAACGCTAATCTGCAAAAACATCAGCGATGCGACAAACTACGCCAACATCAATAATGCCCAATTTCGCCAAATCAAATCATGCGACACATCTGCCAAACGATTTATTCTAGAAGCAAGTAAGCAGACACCCAAGCACCTGCTCAACAAAAAGAAGTTGATTGGCATACAGTTTAGCGAATACACACCACTTGCCTCCCTACTTGATATTGTTGGCGAACCTTTGGTCATCAGCGACCTAGATGGTCAATTGATGAACACCGAGACCCCCTATGACATTGAAGATGTATTAAGCAATCAAATTGATGTACTGGTCAATATTGATATGATTGAAAATATCCAAACAATAGAAGTCGTTGATTTGAGTGATTTATCAGATTAGATCGCTTTAACATACATGACATACATTTTAGCGGTAAATGCAGATACAATAAATTCAATCCAATCAAATCACCCAACCGTCATAAATAACAATCCAAGTCTCATCATTTAAAATTTAAAGCACCAAAACAAAAATCCCAGTCTAGACTGGGATTTTTTTGAGTAGAAAACCGATTATGGGCGGTCAACTAGCTCAACATATGCCATCGGTGCATTATCGCCATCACGATGACCGCACTTGATGATACGCAGGTAACCACCTGGGCGAGTTTTGTAACGAGGACCTAGTTCGTTGAATAGTTTACCAACGATTACCTTGTTACGAGTGCGGTTAAATGCCAAACGGCGGTTAGCAACACTATCTTCTTTCGCCAATGTGATTAGAGGCTCAGCTACACGGCGTAGCTCTTTTGCCTTAACCAAAGTGGTTTTGATTAGCTCATGTTCAAACAAAGAATTAGTCATGTTTTGGAACATTGCCTTACGATGGCTGCTGGTGCGACCCAGCTTTACGCCACTATTACGATGTCGCATGGTCAGTATCCTTTAAATTAACGGCTACGATAAGAAAAACGATCATCAACTCTCAAATCGCTTGGTGGCCATGTCTCTAAACGCATGCCTAACTCCAAGCCCTTAGACGCAAGTACGTCCTTGATTTCGGTCAATGATTTCTTACCAAGATTTGGGGTCTTAAGCAGTTCAGTTTCTGAACGCTGTACCAAATCGCCAATATAATAAATGTTTTCAGCTTTTAAGCAATTTGCTGAGCGAACCGTTAGTTCAAGATCATCCACTGGGCGTAATAGCACAGGGTCAATCTCTTCTTTCTCTTTGACAGGCTCAACCACTTCTTCTGCTTCCAAATCCACAAAAATTGCGATTTGTTGTTGCAAAATGGTTGCCGCTTTACGAATTGCTTCTTCTGGATCGATGGTACCGTTAGTCTCAAGCTCAATGATAAGCTTGTCTAGGTCGGTACGCTGCTCAACACGAGCATTTTCAACATCATAAGCAACACGCAGAATTGGGCTAAAACTTGCATCAAGTTTTAAGCGACCAATTGCTTTAGAGTTTGCATCTTCACGGCGTTGGTTGGCAGGCTCATAGCCACGACCTGTTACTACACGCAAACGCATCTTCAGATGACCACGCTCACTAAGCGTTCCTAACACCAAATCAGGGTTAGCAATCTCTACATTGTGTGGCAACTCAAGATCAGCAGCAGTAACAACACCTGCACCTCGCTTGTCCAAAGTCAAATAAGCTTCATTTTGGTCATGCAGTGTGATTGCCAAACCTTTTAGGTTTAAAAGCAAATCAAGCACATCTTCTTGCAGGCCTTCAAGTGTAGAATATTCATGATCCACACCTTCAATCTCTGCTTCAATAACTGCAGCACCAGACAATGAAGAAAGTAGAATACGGCGAAGGGCATTACCTAGCGTATGCCCAAAACCTCTCTCTAACGGCTCGAGCGTGACCTTAGCAGTCGTTTCATTAACCGCATCCACATGAATGGTGCTAGGTGTTAGAAACTCAGTTGCATTTGTCATAGTGTCACCTCGATGATTAATTCGGATTATTTAGAATATAGCTCAACAATCAAGCTTTCGTTGATTTCAGCAGGTAGTTCACTACGCTCTGGTGCAGTTTTGAAAGTACCTTGAAGTTTGCTGTGATCAACTTCTAGCCATTCTGGAATACCGCGTTGAGTCGCAAGTTCAATAGCATTTTTGATACGCAATTGCTCTTTTGACTTTTCGTGAACAGCGATTACATCACCATCTTGTACTTGGATTGATGGAATGTTCACACGAACAAACTCATCACGACCTGCTTTTTTAAGCAAGATCGCACGATGGCTAACAAGCTGGCGAGCTTCTGCACGCGTTGCACCAAAACCCATACGATACACAACATTATCTAAGCGACGCTCTAGCATGCCTAATAGGTTTTCACCAGTTGCACCACGCATACGGGCAGCTTCTTTATAGTAGTTTGAGAATTGACGCTCAAGCACACCATACATGCGTTTTACTTTTTGCTTCTCACGAAGTTGCGATGCGTATTCAGAAGTTTTATTTTGGCTGTTGCCATGCTGACCAGGTGCACGACTAGCTTTCTTAGTTTTCACATCATAAGGCTTTACACCTGATTTGAGCTGCAAATCAGTACCTTCACGGCGTGATAATTTTAATTTTGGACCAATATAACGGGCCATGTGTCTTTCTCCTTAAACGCGGCGTTTCTTAGGCGGGCGGCAGCCGTTGTGTGGAATTGGGGTTACATCACTAATGCTGTTAATTTTATAACCCAATGCACCTAATGCACGAACCGCAGACTCACGACCTGGTCCTGGACCTTTAACCAAGACATCAACATTTTTAACACCATAGGTTTCTTGAGCTGCTTTACCAGCAACTTCAGCAGCAACCTGTGCAGCAAAAGGTGTTGATTTACGTGAACCACGGAAGCCTTGTCCACCTGAGGTGGCCCAAGCCAATGCATTACCTTGACGGTCGGTAATGGTTACAATGGTGTTATTAAAAGACGCATGAATATGGGCGATACCTTCAGATACCGAACGGCGAGCCACTTTTTTGCGGCTACGGGTGTCTTTTGCCATCTTTTAGCTTCCTAAATTAGTTACTTTTTAATTGCTTTGCGTGGACCTTTACGGGTACGCGCGTTAGTTTTAGTGCGTTGACCATTTACAGGTAGACCACGACGGTGGCGAAGACCACGGTAGCAACCCAAATCGACCAAACGCTTGATATTCATTGAAATTTCACGACGAAGGTCACCTTCAGTAGTGTAATTTACAACTTCAGCACGGACAGCATCTAGCTGTACATCATCCAACTGACCAATTTTAGTGGTTTCGTTGATACCAACAGTAGCAAGGATTTGCTTAGCTGTAGTACGACCTATACCAAAAATGTAAGTTAGTGAAATCACAGCGTGTTTGTTGTCCGGAATGTTTACACCGGCAATACGAGCCATTAACTTCTCTCCATTAGCACAAATACAATTGTATTTGCTAGGTTTACTCTAACAATCTGTTCAAATAACAGATTGATATGGCAATTAGCGGATAATACATTATCCGCTACTAATTTGCAAGGATTAATTTGTAACAATTAACCTTGGCGTTGCTTGTGGCGTGGCTCTGAGCTACAGATAACTAGAACCTTGCCTTTGCGACGAACAATTTTGCAACTGCCGCAAATCTTTTTAACTGATGCTTGAACTTTCATGTCATGCTCCTAAAGTACACCAACTATTGGTTGTTTGGCGATTTAATTAAAGTCTGATTATGATATTGATGAGTCATCAAATGTGCTTGAATCTGAGCAATGAAATCCATCAAAACAACTACCATAATCAATAAAGATGTACCACCTAACGGAATGGCTTGACCAAATGATGATTGTACAATCATTGGCATCAAGCAAATGATTGCCATATACATTGCACCAATAAATGTTAGGCGATTTAAAACAAAGTCTAAATAACGCTTGGTCTGTTGTCCAGGTCTAATACCTGGGATATATGCACCACTACGCTTTAGGTTTTCAGCAACCTCTTTGGGATTGAACATCAAAGCTGTATAAAAATAACAGAAGAAGATAACCATCCCACCAAAAAGCAGTAAATAAAGCGGTGCATCAGGCTGCAAAACCAAAGAAATATTTTGAATAAAACTTTGGAACAGCGTTGGGTTTTCAGTTGGAGTTGAAAAATGTCCCAAACTGGCTGGTAACATAAGCAAAGAACTGGCAAAAATTGCAGGAATCACACCCGCCATATTGATTTTTAATGGCAAATGAGATTGCTGCTGAGCATAAACCTTGCGTCCTTCCTGCTGTTTTTGAGCATAGTTCACTGGCACTCTGCGTTGAGCTCGTTCAATAAAGACGATAGCAGCAGTAACAGCAATACCCAAAATGGCAAAAACGAAAGCGGTTAAAAGCTCCTTACTGCCACCTGTGCTATTAGCAAAGATGCCTCCAATCATGTTTGGTGCACTTGCCACAATACTGGCAAGAATCAGCATAGAAATACCGTTACCAATACCACGCTCAGTAATTTGTTCACCCAACCACATCAAAAACATGGAACCTGCAACAAGAGATGTTACCGCAGGAATATAGAAACTCGAACCTGTCGATAGAGTTAGATTCTGTGAAATTAACCCTGCCGACATACCCACCGCCTGCACAAAAGCCAATGCCAAAGTACCTTGGCGGGTATATTTATTTAATGTTCTACGCCCTGCTTCACCTTCTTTTTTAAGTGCTTCCAAAGAAGGCACAACAGCCGACATCATCTGCACCACAATCGATGCTGAGATATAAGGCATGATTCCAAGTGCCATAATGGACATACGCTCAAGAGAACCACCAGAGAACATGTTAAACATGCCCAAAAAAGTATTCTCACCAGCTTCAAAAAACTCAGCCAAGCGTATTGGATTCATGCCTGGTACAGGTACATGTGAACCTAGACGATAAACAATCAACGCACCAATTAAAAAAAGAATACGATTCCAAAGCTCGTCGTATTTACGGATAAATACGAAAGGATTTAATGGAATATTTGATTTGGACGCTGAATGTTTTGACACGACATTACTCCTCGATGCTACCGCCAGCAGCTTCGATTGCTTGTTTTGCACCTTTAGTTACTTTTACACCTTTAAAGGTCAAAGCACGGCTAATTTCGCCAGATAGGATGACGCGAGCACGCTTCATATCGCCACGGATAATGTTAGCAGCTTTTAGAGTGTCAACGCTAACCACATCGCCTTCGATTTTATTTAGCTCAGACAGACGAACTTCAGCAGTAGTTAGTGCTAGTTGGCTGGTGAAACCAAATTTTGGCAAACGGCGATAGATCGGCATTTGACCGCCTTCAAAACCTGCTGGAATGCTTGAACCTGAGCGTGAAGTTTGACCTTTGATACCACGACCACCAGTCTTACCAAGACCAGAACCGATACCACGACCACGACGCTGGGCGGTCTTTTTTGCACCTAGTGCAGGTGCTAATTCATTTAAACGCAGACCCATTACGCTTCCTCCACTTTAACCATGTAATTTACACGATTTACCATACCACGAATTGAAGGAGTGTCTTCAACTTCAACAGTATGACCGATACGACGTAGTCCTAAACCTTTTAGGCAAGCTTTGTGGCTTGCTAAGCGATGACTACTCGATTTTACTTGAGTAACTTTAATTGTTTTCATCGTAACTTACCTACTTCTTAACCCAAAATTTCTTCTATAGATTTACCACGCTTAGCGGCAACTTGTTCTGGTGAAACCATGTCACGCAAGCCTTTGAAAGTCGCTTGTACAACATTGGCTGCATTAGTTGAGCCGTAGCACTTAGCCAATACGTTTTGAACGCCTGCAACTTCAAGAACTGCACGCATTGCACCACCAGCAATAACACCTGTACCTTCAGATGCTGGTTGCATATACACTTTAGATGCACCATGGCGTGCGTTGATTGGATGTTGTAGGGTATGCCCTGCCAATTCAACAGTAATCATATTACGCTTGGCAGCTTCAAGTGCTTTTTGGATAGCAGCAGGCACTTCACGGGCTTTACCACGACCAAAACCTACACGACCATTACCATCACCAACTACTGTTAGAGCAGTGAAAGAGAAGATACGACCGCCTTTTACAACTTTTGCTACACGATCAACAACAACCAATTTTTCTACCAAACCATCAGTTTGTTCAACTTTTGCCATGATTAGAACTCCAATCCATTTTCACGGGCTGCGTCTGCTAGTGCTTTTACGCGGCCATGATATTTAAAACCACTACGGTCAAATGCAACTTTAGTGATGCCTGCTGCTTTTGCACGCTCAGCGATGAGTGCACCAACAGCTTTTGCTGCTTCAACATTACCAGTAGCACCAGAACGAAGAGTAGCATCTAAAGTTGAAGCCTGAGCAACAACGACACCACCTGTTGGTGAGATAACTTGAGCATAGATATGGCGTGGAGTGCGAGTGACAGTCAAACGATTAACGCCTAAGTGACGGATGTGTGCACGGGTTTTTTTCGCTCGGCGAAGACGAGCTGATTTTTTATCGAACATGTTTGCTCACCTTACTTATTTTTTCTTAGCTTCTTTGCGAAGAACCACTTCGTCGCTATAACGAACACCTTTACCTTTATAAGGCTCAGGCGGACGGAAGCTACGAATTTTTGCTGCTGCTTGACCCAACTTTTGCTTGTCGCTTGATTTCAAAACGATTTCAGTTTGGCTTGGGCTTTCTGCAGTAACGCCTTCAGGTAGCGTATACTCGATTGGATGAGAAAAGCCTAGGCTTAGGTTTACTTTGTTACCTGCAACCTGTGCACGATAACCAACACCGATAAGTTGTAGGCGACGCTCAAAACCATTACTTACACCATGAACCATGTTGTTGATTAATGCACGCACTGTACCAGTGTGCATCCACGCTTCTTTAGTGTCAGCAATAGGAGAAAGCGTAACAACGCCATCTTCTTGTTTTAGCTCGACCAAATCATGCAGGCGTAAAAACAAAGAACCGTTCTTGCCTTTAACTTCAACCTGCTGACCGTTCAAAGTAACGCTGGTACCAGCTGGTAGCGTTACAGGGGCTTTAGCCACACGAGACATAGGAGTTTTCCTTAAATGATAATAAAACGCCATCAAATGATGGCAATGAAACCATGCTTTTTTAAATAAAAATAAAAGTTTTGTACATAAAACTTAGAGATTATTTAAATAAGCAAATTATTATAACAGAAAAAATCCTTGGCGTAAACCAAGGATTTTTATCTTTTTGTAATTTTATCAGTTGTTTATTAGGCAACCAATGCTATTACTTCACCACCAATACCAGCAGCACGAGCAGCACGATCACTCATGATGCCTTTGCTTGTAGAAATGATGGCAACACCCAAGCCTTTTTGAACACTTGGTAGCTCATCTTTACCACGGTATTGACGAAGACCAGGACGGCTGTAGCGTTTTAGAGTCTCAATAACGCCTTTTCCTTGGTAGTACTTAAGTTCTACAGTTAGAACTTTTTTGCCATTCTCAATGTCACTAACTTCTGCACCAGCCAGGTAACCTTCTGCAACCAATAGGTCAGCAATAGATTTACGAAGCTTAGAAGCAGGCATTGCAACAGATGGCTTGTTTCTTGATTGTGCGTTGCGAATGCGGGTTAGCATATCAGCAACAGGATCTTGCATACTCATTGCGATACTCCTTACCAGCTTGCTTTACGAACGCCAGGTACATCACCTTGCATTACACGCTCACGCAATTTATTTCGTGATAAACCAAATTTACGGAAATAACCATGTGGACGACCAGTTAAGCCACAACGATTGCGTAGGCGTACTGGTGAAGAATTGCGTGGTAGTGTTTGCAGAGCAAGCATTGCATCTAGACGCTCTTCATCACTTGCATTGATGTCACTGATTACCGCTTTTAATTTTGCACGCTTTTCGGCGTACTTAGCAACTGTTTTTTCGCGTTTTAGTTCGCGATTAATCATGCTTTTCTTAGCCATAACGTTTACCTTATCTAAATGGGAAGCCGAATGCTTTTAGCAATGCACGACCTTGATCATCATTAGCAGCTGTAGTAGTGATAGTGACGTCTAGACCACGGATGCGATCAATCTTATCAAAATCAACTTCTGGGAAAACGATCTGCTCTTTGATGCCCAATGAGTAATTGCCACGACCATCAAATGCTTTTGCTGAAAAGCCACGAAAATCACGAATACGAGGAATCGCAATGGCAATAAGACGATCTAAGAATTCATACATCTGTTCGCCACGAAGAGTAACTTTACAACCAATCGGCCATTCTTCACGAATTTTGAAGCCAGCCACTGATTTGCGTGCTTTGGTTACTACAGGCTTTTGACCAGCGATTGCGGTCATGTCAGCCAACGCACCTTCTAATAGTTTTTTATCCTGTGCCGCACCGCCAACACCCATGTTTAGAGTGATTTTGGTGATTTTTGGCACTTGCATTACATTTTCCAAGCCAAGCTCATCTTTGATTTTTTGCTTTAGCTCGTCATTGTATAAAGATTTTAATCTTGCCATTACTATATACCCTTGGTCTCTTATGCAGTCGCCACTACTTCACCAGTAGAACGATAGATACGGACTTTTTTGCCCTCTTCGTTTACCTGGTAAGCAACACGATCTGCTTTTTGGGTTGCTGCATTATAAATTGCAACATTTGAAATGTGTAAAAATGCTTCTTGCTTAACAATGCCACCTTCTTTACCTAGCATTTGGTTAGGTTTTTGGTGTTTGGTTACAATGTTGATGCCTTCAACTTTTACACGGTCTGCTTTAACCGCCAAAATTGTGCCTTGCTTGCCTTTATCTTTGCCAGCAATCACAACCACGGTGTCGCCTTTGCGTAACTTTGCCATAATAGCCTCTAAAAGGTTACAGTACTTCAGGTGCTAGTGAAACAATTTTCATGAATTGTTCACCACGTAGTTCACGGGTAACAGGTCCAAAAATACGAGTTGCAATTGGGGCTTTGTTATTGTTTAGAATAACCGCCGCATTGTCATCAAAACGTAATACAGAACCATCTGGACGACGCACACCTTTCTTAGTGCGCACAACTACCGCATTCATCACGTCGCCTTTTTTAACACGACCACGAGGAATGGCTTCTTTAACCGTTACCTTGATAATGTCGCCAACTGATGCATAACGACGATGCGAGCCACCCAGTACTTTGATACATTGAACGCGTCTTGCACCACTGTTATCTGCAACTTCCAGCATTGTTTCAGTCTGAATCATCGCATTACTCCATAATAAATAAAGCAATAAAAGCCATTCGCCATTAAATATGCACAATGCTTGTACATATTTAATGGATGAACATCTATAAAGATGTACATTATACTAGTAAATGACTTTTAATGCAAATCACTTAAATTTTTACCGCAGTCTCGACCACATCAACCAAAGTCCAAGACTTGGTTTTTGAGATAGGACGAGTTTCTTTGATACGAACGATATCGCCTTCTTGACAAACATTATTCTCGTCGTGAGCTTTTAGCTTGGTAGAACGGCGAACTCGCTTGCCATACATTGGGTGGCGAATTTGGCGTTCAACAAGGACGGTAATAGATTTGTCCATTTTGTTGCTAACAACTTTACCAGTTATAACGCCAACTTCTTGAGTTTGGATGTTCTCGCTCATGCGTCGCCTCTTTGTTTTTCGTTAATCAAAGTCAAGATTTTTGCAATCGTACGACGATTTGCCTTAACTTCGTGAGTATTGCCCAGCTGACCCGTAGCTTTTGCCATACGCAGACGGAATGCATCAAGCTGCTTTTCGTCAAGCAATTGAGCCAACTCTTCTACTGATTTTTCGCGTAATTCGTTGGTTTTCATTACATAACCGTCCGTTTAACAATAGTTGTTTTAAAGGGTAGTTTTGCCGATGCTAAAGTTAGAGCTTCGCGTGCTAATTCCTCGCTGACACCTTGGATTTCGTATAGCATTTTACCAGGCTTAATCTCAGCTACCCAGTACTCAACTGGACCTTTACCTTTACCCATACGAACTTCTAAAGGTTTCTCGGTAATTGGCTTGTCTGGGAATACACGAATCCAAATTTTACCGCCACGCTTAATGCGACGAGTAATGGTACGGCGAGCTGCTTCAATTTGGCGAGCAGTCATGCGACCACGACCGATAGATTTTAGACCAATTTCACCAAATGCAACGGTGTTACCGCGTTGAGCAAGACCTGTATTACGGCCTTTGTGCATTTTACGGAATTTGGTACGTTTTGGTTGCAACATAGCTTACCCCTTGTCTGAATTACGACGGCTGTTGGTACGGCCACGGCGTTTTGGTGCACGGGCTTTCTCTTCAACCACTGGGTTATAGACGCTGTTCATGCCATCTAGAATTTCACCACGGAAAATCCAAACTTTTACACCGATGGTACCATAAGTGGTTTCTGCACGCACTTCTGCGTAATCGATGTCAGCACGAAGAGTATGTAGAGGCACACGACCTTCACGATACCACTCAGTACGAGCGATTTCTGCACCGCCTAGACGGCCAGATAGCTCAACTTTAATACCTTGAGCACCTGAACGCATGCTGTTTTGTACCGCACGCTTCATCGCACGACGGAACATCACACGGCGTTCTAGCTGGTTGGCGATACCAACAGCAACCAAACGAGCATCTAGGTCAGGCTGAGTGATTTCCTTGATATTAACTTGTGCAGGAACACCCATGATTTTGGTAAGTTCTTTTTGCAGAGCTTCAATATCCGCTCCTTGCTTACCGATAATCACGCCAGGACGAGCTGAGTGAATGGTAATCTTAGCAGCACCCGTAGGACGCTCAATACTAATATTACTTACCATTGCCTCTTTTAGCTTGTTGCGTAGAAAATCACGCACCTTAAAGTCGTTTAGTAGGTATTCTGAGTATTGCTTTGGACTTGCGTACCAGTTTGCATTGTGCTTTTTGACAACGCCCAAGCGAATACCAATTGGATGAACTTTTTGACCCATGATTATGCTCCTACTTTAACAGTGATGTGACAAGTGCGTTTGCTGATGCGGTCAGCACGACCCTTGGCACGGGGCATAATACGCTTCAAAGTAATGCCTTCATCAACATAGATGGTGGAAACACGCAAAGTGTCAATATCCAAGCCATTGTTGTGCTCAGCATTAGCAATGGCTGATTGCAAGCATTTCTTAACCAGTTTAGCACCTTTTTTATTACTAAAGGTCAAGATATCCAAAGCGCGCTCAATTGGCTTACCACGAACTTCGTCCGCAACCAATCTTACTTTTTGTGCCGAAATAGCAGCACCACGTAATTTTGCAGTTACTTCCATGGTAGCACCTTATCTCTTAGATTTCTTATCAACGCCATGACCACGATATGAACGGGTTGGGGCGAATTCACCAAGTTTATGGCCAACCATTTGCTCGCTCACAATAACAGGTACATGAGTACGACCATTGTGAACTGAGATGGTTAGACCTACCATTTGTGGCAGAATCATCGAGCGGCGTGACCAAGTCTTGATTGGTTTGCGACTGTTGCTCTCAAGAGCATCTTCAACCTTGGCAAACAAATGCGCATCGATAAATGGGCCTTTTTTCAATGAACGAGGCATGAAACTTTTCCTTTATTTCTTGGCACGACGGCGACGGATGATCATATTGTCAGTACGCTTGTTAGAGCGAGTCTTAAGACCCTTAGCTTTCTGACCCCAAGGACTGGTAGGATGTTTACCAAAGTTGCGCCCTTCACCACCACCGTGTGGGTGATCAATCGGGTTCATTGCCGTACCACGAACGGTAGGACGAACACCACGCCAGCGTGCTGCACCTGCTTTACCAAGTGATTTTAGGTTGTTTTCAGTGTTAGACACTTCACCAATAACCGCACGGCAATTAGCGTGAATACGACGGGTCTCGCCCGAACGCAAACGAACAATCACATAAGCACCGTCACGACCCAACAGCTGAACTGCAGCACCAGCAGAACGAGCGATTTGTGCACCCTTGCCGATTTTTAGTTCGATGTTGTGAATAACAGTACCCACTGGGATATTTTTAAGTGGCAAGCAGTTACCTGGACGAATTGGAGAATTCTCACCAGATTGAACCTGATCGCCTACAGCCAATTTTTTAGGTGCAATGATATAACGACGCTCACCATCTGCATACTTTAATAGAGCAATGTGTGCAGTACGGTTTGGATCGTATTCAATGCGTTCAACAGTTGCAACGATACCATCTTTATTGCGTTTAAAGTCAATCAGACGGTAATGTTGTTTGTGACCACCACCAATATGACGGGTAGTGATACGGCCGTTGTTGTTACGGCCACCAGTTTTTGCTTTTGATTCAACAAGTGGTGCATAAGGACGACCTTTATAAAGGTGTGGATGCACTACTTTTTCAACAAAGCGGCGACCTGGTGATATAGGTTTTGCTTTTACGATAGGCATGTCTTGTATCCTTATTCGTTAGTCGCTGTTTCACTAGTGACTTCCTCACCAGCACCGATTTGTACGTCTGAACCTGATTTTAAGGTTACATACGCTTTTTTAACATCAGAGCGTTTGCCCACAACACGACCAAAACGCTTAGTTTTACCTTTAGTATTTAGGGTGTTTACTTTAACAACCTCAACACCTTCAAACATTAGCTCAACAGCTTGTTTGATGTCGCGTTTTGTTGCATTGCTGTCAACTTTGAAAACTTGAACGCCCAAGCTGTCGCCAAGACGCTGAGATTTTTCAGAGAATACAGGGGCTTTTAGCACTTGATATAATCTTGCGTTACTCATGCTAGTGTCTCCTCAAATTGTTTGGCAGCTTCCACAGTCATGATAACTTTATCAAAAGAAACCAAGCTTACAGGGTCAACCTCACGAGTACCTAATACATTTACATGTGGGATATTGCGAGCAGCTAAGTACAAGTTCTCATCAACTTCATGAGTAACAATCAATGCGCGTGGTGCATTTAGCTCTGCTAATTTTACAACCAAACCTTTGGTTTTTGGTGCATCAACAGTGATGTTGTCAACCAATACCAAACGCTCTTGGCGTACTAGCTCTGCCAAAATGCATTGCATTGCACCGCGATACATTTTTCTATTTACTTTTTGTGACCAGTCTTGTGGTTTTGCTGCAAATGCACGGCCACCACCAACCCAAATTGGGCTACGGATAGAACCAGCACGAGCACGGCCAGTACCTTTTTGACGCCATGGCTTTTTACCACCGCCAGAAACTTCGCCACGAGTTTTTTGTGCACGAGTACCTTGACGAGCACCAGCTAGGTATGCAGTTACGACTTGGTGTACCAAGGCTTCATTGAACTCACGACCAAAAGTCGTTTCTGATAGTTCAACCGCCGCACCTGTAACAGTTTTTAAATTCACGTTAATCCCCTCAACTAGGCTTTGACTGACGGACGGACGATTACATCGCCACCATTAGCACCTGGAAGTGCGCCTTTGATAACCAGTACACCTTTTTCAGCATCAATAGACACGATTTCAAGACCTTGTACAGTAACACGCTTGTTACCCATTTGTCCTGGCATCTTTTTGCCTTTGAATACTTTACCTGGAGTCTGGTTTTGACCAGTAGAACCAAGTACACGGTGTGATACAGAGTTACCGTGAGTTGCATCTTGAGTGCGGAAGTTGTGACGCTTTACACCACCTTGGAAGCCTTTACCTTTAGACTGGCCAGTAATATCAACTAGCTGACCAACTTCAAATAAATCTACCAAAATGTTTGCACCGACTTCACGACCTTCTAATTCGCTCTCGTCTGCACGGAATTCCCAAACACCACGACCAGCGGCTACGCCAGCTTTTGCGAAGTGTCCCTTTTGGGCAGCAGTTACACGGCTGTCACGACGCACACCAGTAGTGATTTGAATTGCGTTATAGCCATCGGTGTCTACTGTTTTGATTTGAGAGATGCGGTTTGCGTCAACCTCGACTACTGTTACAGGGATAGATACACCTGATTCAGTAAAGATTCGGGTCATGCCGCATTTTTTACCGACTAAACCAATCGCCATTTTAGACCTCTTACTTTAATAATAGTTTATATTAAACCAGTTAAGTTCAATTAGCCTAGGGCGATTTGAACATCAACACCGGCAGCCAAATCCAATTTCATCAATGCATCTACTGTTTTATCAGTAGGCTGTACGATGTCAATCATGCGTTTGTGGGTGCGAATTTCATACTGGTCGCGAGCGTCTTTGTTGACGTGTGGTGATGTCAATACATTGAACCGCTCAATACGAGTCGGCAAGGGAACAGGGCCACAAACTTGTGCGCCTGTGCGCTTTGCAGTATCGACAATCTCTTGTGCCGACTGGTCAATCAGACGATGGTCAAAAGACTTTAGTCGGATACGGATTCTCTGGTTAGCCATGCCAACAAGCTCCTAAATTAAGTGCTTTATAAAACTTCCATCATCACAAGATGACTTCAGCTATACCATTTTTTTCAACTCTTTTGTCAAAAGCAATGCTTTTAGACAAAATAATCCAATCCCTGCCCGTCATGTAAAAACTACTAGACAGCAGGGGTGTTGTTATAGTGCCAAAAACGATGCTTCGGCTGTGGCGTTGTCCTTTTTAACTCTCTATCATTTTTGTAGAGAACAATTTTTATCAAATTTATTCTTTTCAATCACGATAAAGCGGATCAAAAAGCGCAACGCTAAAATATAATGAAACCATATTATACATTAAAAATGACTTAATGCAAGTTTTTTATTCAGTTTTTATGGGTGAATGACAATATTTTTATTGGATATTCTTCGCTTATTGGCTCTTGTGTTTTTGTGACAAACATACCCCAATCTTTTGGGCTTATCTCATTAACCATACCAAAAACAACGTCAGGCTCATTTATTTTTTCAGCTATTTTAACATCATCTTTTAAAAATAATCAATGATGGCTGATGGCGTACTGCTCTTGATGATAGTTGGTGGCAACTTTTAGTTGTATTTGTGCATTGAGCGTATGCTCCAAGTGTTGCACCATGCTTTTTTCATGGACAGCTAAATGGTCTATCACCACTGGGGCAGCAAGAATATCAATGACAATAGGCTTGTGAGCAGAACACCCGATCGTCTGCACAATTTTGCGAATAATCTCAAAAGCAACCGTCTCGTTACTTTTTACCATACCAGTACCGCAACACGCCTCACAAGGCTGACAAAGCTGCTGAGCAAGGCTCTGATGGGTTCGTTTGCGTGCCATCTCAATCAGCCCCAATGGACTTACGGACATGATATGCGTTGGCGTCTTATCACGGCTTAGTTCGTGCTTTAGGGTGCTTAATACCGCATCTTTATGGTGCTGTGCTTTCATGTCAATAAAATCGAGAATGATGATACCGCCAAGCTGTCGCAAACGAATCTGTCTGACAATAGCCCAAACCGCCTCTAAGTTAATCTGATAGATGGTCTGTTGTGGCGAATGCTTACCCACATATGAACCCGTATTGACATCAATGGTTGTCATGGCTTCGGTTTGGTCAATCACCAAATAACCGCCTAAAGGCAAATCAACCCTACTCTTTAGTGCCTGCTGAATTTGTTCTTCTACATCGTACTTATCAAACAGTGGCTTATGGTGGGCGTACCGATGAAGCTGTGATAGACCAGATGGCACAATTTGCAAGAAAAAATCCTGAATACTGTGATACATCTGTTCATCATCCACCCAAATTTGCAAATCATCAAACGAACTGTCTCTTAGATGGCGTAAAGGCAAGGGTAGCTCTTGATGGATGAGCTGATGTTTGAGCTTGTGAGTTTTAGCTTTGGTGAAACCATCGCTGAGTGCCTGCCAAAGATGATACAGACGATTTAAATCCCCATCTAGACCATCTTCATCCATCTTGGTCGCTGCCGTACGCACAACGACACCCCCCATCACGCCTTTTTGTGTTATTAGGGTGGATAGCACATGCTTTAATCGTTGGCGTTCTTTTTGTGGTTTAATGCGTGATGACAAGCCAACACCCACACCCAAAGGGCGATAGACCAAATAACGACCGACCAATGCAATGTCCGTGGTCAATCTTACCCCTTTATCCCCCACCCCACCTTTGATAATCTGCACCAAGATACGCTCACCCTGATAAAATAACTGCTCTATCTTAAAGTTAGATTTTTGGGCGGACTGTTTCACATCATCAATGTGCAAAAAGGCTGTACGAGCCAAACCAATATCCACAAAGACCGCCTGCATACCTGTCAAAATACGCACCACCGTTCCCAAATAAACATCGCCAACTTGTCCTAGCTGACGATGATTTTCAATGTATATCTCATCAAGTACGCCATCTTGTACCACAGCAAGGCGTGTCTGCATGGGCAGATGATTGATTAAAATTTCTTTGGTCATGCTAATTGGTCTTTTTAAGTTTGTTTGTAAATTGTATTTAAATACGATTGGTTTTTTAATGAGTGATATTTTGGTTTTAATTAGTACAATCAGTTTTCATCATATCCACCACCTGAGTCATCAGCTCTAGCGTTTGAGCAAGGGGTAACCCCACCACATTGGTATAACTGCCGTTAATTTCCTTAATCCACGCCATCGCACCGCCCTGAATGGCATACGCTCCTGCTTTATCCGCAGGCTCGCCTGTCTGCCAATAACGCACCATCATCTGATTGCTCAGTTTCACAAAGTGGACTTGAGTACGGCAAATCATGCTCTGCCTAGCAGTCAATCGACCACCTTGAATACCACTGACACACACCGCCGTCCAAATCTCATGTGTCGCCCCTGATAGCTTAGCCCACATGGCAAAAGCATCGTCTTTATCGGTGGGTTTAGTCAGCACCTGACCATCTTCTAACACGCCAATGGTGTCTGCAGTAATAATAAGTGCTTCATCATCACCCATCAGCTCAATCGCCCTATCCGCTTTGGCATGCACCATACGCATGGCATAATCTGTCGCACGCTCGTTGTCATAGCAAGATTCATCAATCGGTGCATTCATGATATCAAAATCCACACCTGCCACTCTTAGCAACTCTTGACGGCGTGGCGAAGTAGATGCCAAAATCACACGCATACCAAACCCTCTAATCTATCAGTACCCATGACCAACCAGCTTTCATTTAAAGTCTTAAAAAAGCACGACAAGCTCAAATTATACCTTATTTCACACCCAAAAACCCCAAAAACAAGTAAGACACATGGTTTTTTTGGGATTTTTATGGTCAATTTTTGAGCAAAATAAGTGTTAAAGATGTTGTCAATTATCAAGATATGTTACAATAAGCACCATTTTATACAACCGATACCAAAGCATTTTTCTACTAAATAAGTCAGCAAATAGGATTAATCATGAGCAATACCCTAACCAGTACTGATATCTTAAATGTCGCCAAACTCTCTCGCCTTGCCATTGACGATGTCAAGTGCGACAGTTACGCTAAAGATATTGGCAAAATCTTATCCATGATGGATGTACTATCACAAGTGAACACTGATGATATTAAACCCCTGACCAATGTTCATGATGGCGTGCAAATGCTACGCCCAGATATAGTGGACGCAAACGGTCTTGGGGTCAATCGTGAAGCCAATCAAAAGATCGCCCCCGCTGTACAAGATGGGTTATATTTGGTTCCGCAGGTGATTGAATAGCACAATGACTAAGCCCCATGAAGCAACCTAAACCTTGTCGCCAACAGTGCATCTTGTATCACACAGATGGCAATAAGAAGCATATCACAGGGGCAAAACTTGATTTGGTAACATTTGAGCCATAAGGGATAAAAACTTGGAGTCTTAAACACAGACCCCACCCAATATCTCAAACATGATCAGTGTTTGGGCAGATGATAGAAGTTTTTAAAATACGCCAAAAGTATTAAAACTTTATTTTTATAAGCTTAAGCATCAAAAAGAACATCGCCCACACAAAAACTTTTTTTAAAGACCATGCGTCAAAAGGTCATACAACCCCAAATCAACAAAGCAATAGCCCAAGATTACTTACTTTAAAACATACCAATTAAGAGAAAATCATGACAAACTTCCACACCCTGTCCGTCCGTGAACTTGCCGATGGTTTACAAACCAAACAATTTAGCTCGGTTGAATTAACCCAGCACTTTTTAGACCGTATCGCCACCCACGATAAGGCAATCAATAGTTTTATTACCGTAACGGCTGAATCTGCCCTAGAACAAGCCAAACTTGCCGATGAGTTAAGAGCAAATGGCGACACTCGCCCCCTATTGGGCGTACCGATGGCTCACAAAGACAACTTATGCACCCAAGGCGTTTTGACCACTTGTGGCTCAAAAATGCTGTCAAACTTTGTCGCCCCTTATAGTGCCACTTTGGTAGAAAATATTGCAAATCAAGGATTTATCAGTCTTGGCAAGCTCAACATGGACGAATTTGCCATGGGTTCGGACAATGAAAAATCCTACTTCGGAGCAGTACACAATCCCTATGACTTGGATCGAGTGCCTGGCGGTTCGTCTGGTGGCAGTGCTTCTGCGGTAGCAAGTGGCTTTGTGCCTGTTGCTACAGGCTCAGACACAGGTGGCTCAATTCGCCAGCCCGCCAGTTTCTGTGGGGTAACAGGCATCAAGCCCACTTATGGGCGAGTATCTCGCTTTGGCATGGTGGCATATGCATCAAGCCTAGATCAAGCAGGAGCGTTTGGGCGGTCAGCTGTAGATTGTGCCTATCTTTTACAGGCGATGGCAGGCTTTGACCCAAAAGACAGTACGAGTGTCAATTTACAAGCACCCAACTGGGTGGGCGAGCTTGACAAAGTGCAAAGCGACAAACCGCTTAGCGGACTAAAAGTGGGCGTACCTCAAGAATATTTTGGTATAGGACTAAATGCTGATGTCAAAACCAAAATTGAAGAAGCCTTACGGGTATACCAAGATTTAGGAGCAACTTTGGTGGATGTGCATTTGACTGATCCACAAATCACCCTAGCCACTTATTACTTGCTCGCCCCTGCCGAAGCTTCCTCTAACCTATCTCGCTTTGACGGTGTTCGCTATGGCTACCGCTGTGAGAACCCTGCCGATTTGCAGGATTTGTACACTCGCAGTCGCTCAGAAGGATTTGGGGTGGAAGTACAACGCCGTATCATCATGGGGACTTATGCCTTATCAGCTGGCTATTTTGATGCGTATTATGTCAAGGCTCAAAAGGTAAGACGCTTGATTTTAAATGACTTTTTAAAAGCCTTTGAGTCATGCGATATCATCGCCACGCCAACCGCCCCAACGGTTGCCTACAAACTTGGTGAAAATCTCTCGCCTGCCGAAATTTATATGGGCGATGCCTACACCATTGGTGTGAACTTAGCAGGTTTACCATCTTTATCTCACCCTGTCGGCTTTGTCAACGGTTTGCCTGTCGGCTTACAACTGATTGGCAAACATTGGGCAGAAAACACCCTACTAAATACCACGCACGCTTATCAAGGGGCGACAAGTTTTCATAAGCAAGTAGCGGATATCGCCAAATAAATACAAATTAAGGATAACCATGATAACCATCAGAGCCACCGAGCATTATGACTATCAAGGATTTTATGACTTGTACCGCACATCACAGGTTGCAAGTCAACTGTTACACCTACCCAATCGATTGATGCGTGATTGGGAACAACTACTGGATAAAATCCCTGACAATGTGCATTCATTCGTTGCTGTCGTAGATAGCGATGAAGCACATCAAATGGTTGGCAATATCGCTTTGACGGTTGCCACAAATCCACGCCAAGCACACAAAGGCGAACTAATCATCGCTGTTTGCCCTGACTTTCAAAATCAAGGTATCGGCAGTCAGCTTATGCAGACCGTGATTGATTTGGCGGATAATTGGCTCAATTTAAAACGCATGGAGCTTACCGTGTATACCGACAATGAAAAAGCCATCGCCCTGTATCAAAAATTTGGTTTTGTCATTGAAGGAGAACATCAGGCATTTGCATTTAAAAATGGCAAATTTGTCAATGCTTATGCCATGGCGAGAATGAAAGCCTAATGACTTTACAAAACTTTGTTTTGATGGCTTACAAATAAAAACAAGTTTGGTTTATCGGTTGATTAACAATCAAATGCACAACGCATAAACCAGTATAGCAACCCATTTTAGCAATTTTTAATGAAATCTAATAAAGAGACTCAAATTATGACCCAAAACCTTTTAATTGACGGCTATGAAGTTGTTATTGGCATTGAAATCCACTGCCAACTAAACACCGCTACCAAAATTTTCTCTCCTGCTTCTACTGAGTTTGGGCAAGAACCTAACACGCAAGCCAATATCATTGATCTGGCAATGCCAGGGGTTTTACCTGTACTTAACAAAGAAGTGGTTGAAAAAGCGGTAAAATTTGGCTTGGGTGTCAACGCCGAAATCGGACAGATGAACGCTTTTGACCGCAAAAACTATTTTTATCCAGATTTACCAAAAGGCTACCAAACCAGCCAAATGGCACACCCTATCGTAGGGCAAGGCTATATTGATATCCTTGTAAACGCAGGGGCAAAAGATGAATACACCAAACGCATTGGCATCACAAGAGCCCACCTTGAAGAAGATGCAGGTAAATCCGTACACGATGCCGTACCACAGATGACAGGCGTGGACTTAAACCGTGCTGGCACACCACTTATTGAAATCGTCTCCGAACCTGACATTCGCTCAGCAGACGAAGCAGTTGCCTATGTCAAAACCATTCACGAACTGGTTACATGGCTTGGCATATCAGATGCGATTATGGCAGAAGGCAGTTTCCGTGCTGACATCAATGTCTCGGTGCATAAGCCGAACACACCCTTTGGCACTCGCTGTGAATTAAAAAACCTAAACTCATTTCGCTTTATTGAACGAGCGATTAAGTCAGAAATTGAGCGTCAAATTGATGTGCTAGAAGATGGCGGAAAAATCATTCAAGCCACAAGGCTTTATGACCCTCAAAAAGACGAAACACGAGCAATGCGAACCAAAGAAGAAGCCAACGATTATCGCTACTTCCCCTGCCCTGATTTATTGCCTGTGCTGATTAGCGATGAAACATTACAAGCAATTAAAAAAGCAATGCCAGAGTTGCCAAGCGTGCGAAAAGAACGCTTTGCCAATGAGTTAGGTCTATCAGCTTATGATGCCAATGTGTTAAACGGCAGCCGAGAATTATCTGATTATTTTCTAGAAGTTATTGAAAAAGTCGGTAAGAATAATGCCAAAATTGCAGCCAACTGGATCATGGGCGATTTATTAGGCTCATTAAATAAAAACGAGCTAAGCATTATCAATTCACCCATCAATGCCGAACGCTTAGCAGGACTTATCGCCCGTATTTTGGACAATACCATCAGTGGTAAAATCGCCAAAGAAGTGTTTAATTATCTTTGGGAATCTGATAAAAGTGCCGATGGCATTATTGATGAGCAAGGGCTAAAACAAGAAACCAACACAGGGGCGATTGAAGCGATTATTAAAGAAGTTTTGGCAAATAATCAAGCAATGGTTGATGAATATAAAGGCGGAAAAGAAAAAGCCTTTAATGGACTGGTCGGACAAGTGATGAAAGCCAGTCGTGGTAAAGCCAATCCAGCACAGGTGAATGAATTGTTGAAGAAGTTGATTTAATGCGATAAAATTCAAATGCCAAATTGGTGTTTGAATTTTTTTTAAAGTTTTTAAGTAAATTTAGAAGCGATGCAATGGCAGAACTCACCGTTAATAAAAAATCCATTAGTGAATTGTTTACAAATACACATTTTTTTATTCCAGATTATCAAAGACCTTATGAGTGGGATATTGAAAATTGTGAAACGCTTTGGAATGATATTATTGATTTTTTTAATAATCAAGAAAGTGATGACGATAATTATTTTTTGGGAACAATTGTCTATTATCCAAACAAAAAGCAATCTGAACTAATTGACGGTCAGCAACGAACCACATCGCTGATGTTATTATTGAGAGCATTTTATAAGCAATTAGAAGAAATGCAAGAAGATGAACAAGTTATTGGTCTTAAAAACCAATTAGCTCCTTGCCTTTGGGATATCAATAAAATCTCCCAAAAAGTAGATGACAAAAGCAAAATTCACATCGTCTCAGAAGTCATTACCGAGCAAGACAACTTAATATTTCGTGATATTTTAGAAAATGGTATCGCCAACCAAAATAACAATGACAATTATTCAAAAAATTATTTGTTTTTTCAAAAAAAGTGTAATGAGTTTGCACAAAAAAGTCCAATGGCTTGGAAAGAACTGTGCATTACCATTATTAGCCAATGTATTATTTTACCGATTGAATGCGATTCGCAAGATACAGCTTTAACCATTTTCTCCACTTTAAATGATAGGGGTTTGCCACTATCCGACTCAGATATTTTTAAAGCACAACTTTATCGTCAAAGTAATGACAAAAAAGACTTTACCGATACTTGGAAAGAATTAACGCAAATTTGTAAACAAGCCAATATCAGCATTGATGATGTGTTTCGTTATTATATGCACATTTTAAGAGCAAGGGACGGTAATGCTGGAAAAGAAATTGGCTTGCGTAGATTTTATACAGAAAATAAATCCGCACAGCTTGATAAAGTTAATATTTTAGAAATTCTTGAATTAGCAAATTTTTGGAAGTTTATTTTTCAAAACTATAAAGATAGTGGTGTTAATTACAAATTTTCACTCAATTCAAAGAAATGGTTAAATTGCCTTTGGTATTATCCCAATGACTATTGGAGATATGCGGTGAGTGTTTTCTTTATGAAATATAAAAATGATGAAAATTTTGAAAGTCTTTTTGAACAGATGTTGGAAAATTTATTGTCATTTTTATTTGCAAAATTTATTGATAAGCCTACTGTCAATGCAATTAAAGATAATGTTTTTAAAGCCTGTGTTGCATTTGAAAAATCAACCAGTCATCAATACCAATATGATTTTGACTTACATAGTGATTTGTTTTTGCAAAGAATTAGTGAGCATTCATCATCAAGAATAACAAGAGCTTTATTGATTTTGCACGCTTATTTAAATAAAAATCAAAAAGACTTAATAGATGATAATTTTGATATTGAGCATATTTTTCCAACCAAATAGCAAGAGACCAATTATAATGGTTGGAACAAAAATGATGCGGATACTTATTTGAATAATATTGGGAATAAAATTGTTCTTGAAACAAAACTAAATATCCAAGCAGGTAATGGTTATTTTGGTAAAAAGAAAGAAAAATACAGCCAATCAAAAATTACTGTTATACAAGAATTGGCAAATTATCCAAAAGATGACTGGCTAAAAGAAGATATTACCCAACGAGAAAAGCAAATCAAAAAAGACTTAATTGCTTTTTTTGATAAACATAAGCATTAAATATTTGCTATAAAAAACAACTACCCGAAACAACAAACCCCAAAATAACTTGGGGTTTGTTTTATTTGTTAGGAGTACTTAGACAGTCACACTTAAATAACAGCCTTATTCCGCCAAAAAATCTTAACTTGCGATAGAATGTCATTTAGCTCAAAAAGCTAAAAACCCCTTGATGGCAAGATAAGGCTTGATGAAAGCTATTTTGGTGGCATTCATAAAGGCATTTGAGCACTTAGCAAATACAATGGTATTAACAAGAAAAACTTTTCATCTTTTTATCAAAGAATGTGAGTTTAGATTTAATTACGGTACATCATCACAAAAGCTGAGAACTTTGAGAAAATGGTGTGGGGCTTGAACTTAATCTACGTCAGCCCCCCCTTTAGTTTAATTACTTACTCCACAAACCCAAGCCGATTCTCTATTTTACTAGCAAGGGCAATTAAAGACACGCTCACCTCTTCCTTTTTTTGTTCATACTCATGATAAGGAAAACTGGCGGCAAGCCCTGCTACCGCCTTGCCATGCACATTTCTAATATAGGTCCCCAAACAATACATACCCATTCTAAGTTGCCCATTGTCCAGTGAAGTGTGTGTTTGTTTAACTTGTTCAAATTCGCCTGCCAGCACTTCAAAGCTCTGTACACTGTTTGGTGTAAAGGGTATAGGCAGGCCATTAGCATACATCGCACGCACATCTTCAAAAGGCAAAGTACTCATCATCGCCTTACCTGTTGCCGAAAATACCGCTGGCACGCGTACGCCTGCCCGAAAGGTAAACCCAAGTGGCAATGGACTTTCATGGCACGCCAAATACACCACTTCGCCTTTGGCATGGTCAAGCGTAGATAGTGTAATGGTATTTAATGCCAACATAGGCTCAGACAAAATCAGCTCATAAAACAAGGCAATTACTTCTTGTTGCTGTTCAAATTTGCCCGCCCAATATAGTAAATACGACCCCAAAAAAAACAAATTGTTCTCATCTCGCCTAAGCACGCCTTTTTGAAGCAAGGTATTTAAAAGATTATGCATACTGCTTTTAGGTAAGCCTAAATCTTTAGCAATTTGAGCGGCACTGACAGGGCGTGGCGATTCGGTTACATAATCCAAAATAGCAAAGGCCTTGTCTAGAGCGGGGACGCTGGTTGGTATCTGGGACATGAGAGGTTACCTTAAGAATATTGCCGTTATTGTAACAATTTAATGCTTTTTTTGCAAAAAATCCCTTGCCAAACAACCCAATTTATCTTTATAATAAGTTTGAGTCCCAAATTTTGAATAATAGTTCATTATACTGAACCACATAAAGGAACAACGCATGACCAACCCCTTGAATTTAAACAATCCCGCCCTATTTAAAACCGCCTGCTTCATTGATAATAGCTGGATGTCTGCCAAGAGCGGGGCAGTGATTGCCATTCACAATCCCTTTAATGGCGAATTTTTGGGAAATGTACCTGATTTATCTGCCGAAGAAGTCACCCATTCGGTAACTGCCGCCACAAATGCCCAAAAAAACTGGGCAAAACTCACCGCCGCCGCACGAGGCAAGATTTTGCATAAATGGGCAGATTTGATTGATGTCAATCTTGATGACCTTGCCCGCATTTTGACCTTAGAGCAAGGCAAGCCCTTAGCTGAAGCAAAGGGTGAAATTAACTACGCCAACAGTTACATTCGCTGGTATGCCGAAGAAGGCAAGCGTGTCTATGGCGATGTCATTCCCGCTCCAAACCCAGCCTTGCGTTATACCATTTTAAAACAGCCCATTGGCGTATGTGCCGCCATCACACCATGGAATTTCCCATCAGCAATGATTGCTAGAAAAGTCGCCCCCGCCCTTGCAGCTGGCTGTACGATGATTGTTAAGCCTGACACCCAAACACCCTTTTCCGCACTTGCCCTGATGGAACTGGCAAGACAGGCAGGCTTACCTGATGGTGTTTTGCAAGTGGTGACAGGCGATGCCAGTACTATAGGTGGCGTTTTAACATCCGACCCACGCATACACAAACTTTCTTTTACAGGCTCAACAGCTGTTGGCAAACTCTTAATGTCGCAATGTGCCAACACAATAAAAAAACTATCCTTAGAGCTTGGTGGCAACGCCCCCTTTATCATTTTTGATGATGCCGATCTTGATAAAGCTATTGATGGTTTAATGGTATCTAAGTACAGAAATGCGGGGCAAACGTGTGTCTGTACCAACCGTGTTTATGTGCAGGCAGGCATTAAAGACGAATTCTTAAAACGCTTTGCAAATAAACTTAACAGCCTAACAGTCGGCAATGGCTTGGACGAAAATATCACCATCGGACCACTGATTAATGACAAGGCAATGGAAAAAGTACAAGGTTTATTAAAAGATGCCTTAGATAAAGGGGCGACACTCATCGCAGGGGGCGATAAAAATCCTATTAGCAAGCTCACCTTTAACCCAACCATCATCACCGACATTACATCCAATATGGATATTTTTAGCCAAGAAATTTTTGGTCCAATCGCCCCTGTGTTTGTTTTTGACACCGAAGAAGAAGTACTTCAACAGGCGAACGACACCATCTATGGCTTGGCAGCGTATTTTTATACTAATGATTTGGGAAGGTCATGGCGTGTGTTAGAAAGGCTAGAATACGGCATGGTTGCCCAAAATACAGGGCTGCTTTCAACGGAAGTTGCCCCATTTGGTGGTGTCAAGCAGTCCGGTTTTGGACGTGAAGGCTCAAAATACGGTATTGAAGACTACATTACCATCAAATATTGGTGTGCAGATGTTGGTTAATTGATCATTTCTAAATACGATTTTTTCATAATTTTTTAGCCAGATACATAAGGAGTATTTTTATGGCAACTAATCAAGACTTATTGGCACGCCGTCTCAAAACCCTACCCAAAGGGCTTGGTGTTTCATTTCCTGTCTTTGCTCAAAAAGCCAACAACAGCGAAATTTGGGATGTGGACGGCAAACGCTACATTGACTTTGTAGCAGGTATTGGTGTGCTCAATACAGGACACAGCCACCCCAAAATTGTAGAGGCAGTCAAGGCACAACTGGACAATTTTTCCCATACATCAGGGCAAATAGTAAGCTACGAAAGCTACGTTGCCTTGTGCGAAAAATTGTGCGAAAAAGCCCCCATCAGTGGCGACAAAAAAGCATTTTTGCTAACCACAGGTGCTGAAACTGTTGAAAATGCTATTAAAATTGCTAGTGCCAAAACAGGGCGTGCAGGCGTCATTGCCTTTGTTGGTGGTTGGCATGGCCGCACACTTTTGACAATGGGTTTGACAGGCAAGGTCATTCCCTATAAAAAAAGCTTTGGTCCAATGCCCGCTTCCATCTTTCATGCATCATTCCCATCGCCAGCAACAGGTGTTAGCGAAGAAGCTGCCTTAAAAGATTTGGAGATGATTTTTAAGGCGGATATTGACCCATCTGAAGTAGCAGCCATCATTGTAGAACCCGTGCAAGGCGAAGGAGGCTTTCATCAATTGACCCCAAGCTACGCCAAAAAACTGCGTGAAATTTGTGATGAGCATGGCATTGTATTGATTTTTGATGAAGTGCAATGTGGTTTTGGACGGACAGGTACGCTGTTTGCTGCCGAGCAACTTGGCGTTGAGCCTGACCTGATTACCAGTGCCAAGAGTTTGGCAGGCGGCTATCCAATTTCAGCACTCATTGGTCGTGCCGATATTATGGACGCACCGCAAGCAGGCGGATTGGGTGGTACTTATGCAGGTAGTCCTTTAGGTTGTGTGGCGGCATTAAAAGTATTAGAAATTATTGAAGAAGAAAATTTGCTAGAAAAAAGTTGTCAAATTGGCGAAAAAATCGCTACTTTCTTAGCAGGATTAAACCACCCTAAAATCGCCCATATCCGCCACAAAGGGGCAATGCTCGCCTTTGACCTTGTGGATAAAGATGGCAATCCTGATGCGTCGGCGGCGACAACACTTAAAAACAACTGCTTTGAAAACGGACTAATGATTGCCACCTGCGGTATGTATTTTAACAGCATTCGTGTGATGGTGCCTTTGACTATACAAGATGAAGTATTGGACGAGGCATTGGCAATTATCTCTAAATCTTTGCCGTAAATAAGGTTGTGAGGTGTGCGGCATTGAATTGGTCAATGCATTGCATACCTTCAAATATAAGGAATCATTGTGGTAAATACAACTTACCATAACAGCAAGGAGATACTATGTCACAAATACAATTTAGAAAATCTTTAAAAACCAGCGATGTCATTGCCTTAGCATTTGGGGCAATGATTGGTTGGGGCTGGGTCGTCTTGGCAGGTGGCTGGGTGCAGTCAGCAGGGCTCATTGGAGCAATGTTGGCAATTTTTTTGGGTGGTCTGGCAATTTTATTTATCGGTTTGACCTACGCCGAGCTTGCTGCATCGATGCCTGTTACAGGTGGTGAACATACTTATACACACCGTGCGATGGGCATTCACATTTCTTTTTTATGCTCTTGGTGTATGCTATTTGGCTATTTAGCAGTGGTAGCATTTGAAGCAGTTGCCCTGCCAACGGTGGTTGAATATCTGATTCCAAACTATAATCAAGGTTATCTTTATAATGTCGCAGGCTGGGATGTATATGCCACTTGGGTGCTGGTTGGAATTATTGGCTCTATTTTAGTCACTTGGCTGAACATTCGTGGTATTGAAGTAAGCTCATGGTTTCAAAAATTGACTGTCTTCGGTATTTTATCAGTAGGTATTATGCTGTTTATTGGGGCATTACTTTTTAATCCAGAAGCAGGGTTTGACAGAGTACCGACCTTTACGGAAAACAAATGGTCGGGTATTATGAGCGTGATGATTATGATTCCATTTTTGTTTGTTGGCTTTGATGTCATTCCCCAAGCTGCCGAAGAAATTGACCTAACTCGCCCAAAAATCGCCCTGTATTTGATGATATCACTCATTATTGCAGTGGTTTGGTACATGGGTGTGGCGTGGAGCGTTGGTTCGGTACTGGATATGACCCAAGCCACTGAGTCCAAACTGGCAACCGCCGATGCCATGACTTTGGCATGGAATGGCAAATGGGCAGGTACATTGCTTGTTATTGCAGGGATTTTGGGCATCTTGTCTAGTTGGAATGCGTTTTTGATTGGTGGCAGTCGCTTGATTTATGCCATGTCAAAATCGTATATGCTACCTGCTTTTTTAGGCAAATTACACCCAAAATACAACACGCCCGCAACTGCCATTTTGCTACTTGGTAGCCTAGCGACACTTGCCCCATTATTTGGACGTAAAATGCTTGTTTGGCTGGTGAATGCAAGTGGCTTTGGGGTTATCATAGCTTATATGTTGGTCGCTTTAGCATTTTTGGTGCTGCGTATCAAAGAGCCAACTTCTATGGTGCGTCCTATCATCATTCCCTTGGGTCAGACGGTCGGTGTGATTGCTGTTATCTGTGCAATCGCAATGGCATCTTTGTATTTGCCTGGTAGTGCTTCCGCACTCACCCCTATGGAATGGGCAATTTTTGCAGGATGGATGGTATTGGGCGTCGTGTTGTACATTTATGCTTTAAACAAATTCCCTGGAAAATCTCAAGCCTTTATGGATGAAGAAATTCATGCCGTCAAAACAAAAAATCAACAATGGTTAAAAGAGCAAGGAATACCAAGTCGGGCATTTGAAAAATAATGCCCAATCAAACCAAACCGCACCCCAAAATTTTATAGGGCTTTGGGGTGTTTTTGATACTTAAATATACAATCTAACTACAACAAATAAAAAAGACTTCCCTATTACTTTATATCAACCGAACCCAAAAAACCACCACAAATCCACATAAAATAAAAGAACAACTTGTTAAGGCAATCCAATATCCAATCTTGCCGAATCCCTCAATCTGACCTCAAAACCACTTAATGAAGCTTAAGTTGGGTGAGTATGTCATTGGTGGTCTTTTATGATTTACTGCTAGGTTGGTATTGTAGTATATTGGGTTTCGGTTGGTATATAAAAACCCCCAGAAAAACACGCCCATTATGAGCGTGTTTTGATTTTATTATCAATCAAGAATTCATCATTAGATATTCAAAGGCAGACAAACCTGCTTTTGAACCTTCACCCATTGCAATATTAATTTGCTTATACGGCACAGTGGTAACATCGCCACAGGCAAAGATACCTGCTTTATTGGTACGGCATTTGGCATCAATTTCAATCTCACCTTGCGGTGTGATATTAACCAAATCTTTCACCATCTCAGAACTTGGCACCAGCCCAATTTGTACAAATACCGCATTCAAAGGCAATGTTACATTTTCACCAGACACTCGGTCTTGGTAAATCAAGCCGTCCACTTTGCCACCATTAGCAGTAATTTGCTGTGTGGCAGCATTTTTGATAATAGTGATGTTATCACGAGCTTCAGCCTTGTCAATCAGCACTTGGTCAGCACGCAATTTGTCGCCAAATTCTAACACCGTAACATGCTTAACAATGCCCGCCAAGTCCAGTGCTGCTTCCACACCAGAGTTACCGCCACCGATGACCGCAACCGGCTTGCCTTTAAAGAATGGACCATCACAATGCGGACAATACGCCACACCATTACCAATATTTTCATCTTCGCCAGCCACACCAAGTTTACGCCATTTCGCTCCTGTGGCAATGATTAGCGTGCGTGAAGTCCAGCTCATGCCTGTATTTAGTGTTACTTGATAACCCTCTTCAACCTCTTCAATGGCAGATACACTCACATGCTCTTTGACAGTGATGTCATATTCTTTGATATGGGTTGAAAGATTTGCCGCCAAAGTATTGCCATTGGTCAGTGGTATAGAAATTAGGTTTTCAATGTCTTGGGTATCTTTGACTTGCCCACCAATACGGTCAGCAACCAACGCTACTTTAAGACCTTTACGAGCGGTATAGATGGCAGCAGCCGAACCTGCAGGTCCACCACCAATGACAGTAACATCTTGAGTTTCAAGCTGTTCTGTCACACCCTTCGCCAATAGGTCTGGATACTCAGCTTGTAATTTATCAATGATGCGTGCGGTATCTACCTTACCATTTAAAAACGGCTTACCATTTAAAAAGACTGCAGGCACACCCTGAATGTTATTATCTGCCACAAGCTCTGAGAAAACACCGCCATCAATCATTTCATTGTCAATGCTAGGATTAAGCAGAGCAAACTGATTTAGGGCTTGTACCACATCAGGACAATTATGGCAAGACAAAGAAACAAAGGTCTGGAATTTTAGTGGCTGTTGAATACGCTTGACCAAATCCTGAATACTCTCATCCAATTTTAGCGTATGCCCACCCGCCTGCAGAATTGCCAAAATCAATGAAGTGAATTCATGACCTCCTGGTATGCCACTAAATACGATGCCTGTATCTTTATTTTCTGTGGTGATTTTAAAGCTCATGGGCGACAAATCAATATCCACAACCGATTTATCAAAACCGATTTTATCCGAGCAATTAGCAATCTGCTCAAGAAAATGAATCAGTTCAGCACGCTTAGCGTGTTCACCTTGACCAATGACCATCTGGATTGGGCGACTCATATTGGCACTATATGTAGTAACAGCATCAAGTAATGATTTATCTAACATGGTATTGACCTAAAATTGAATTTATATTGATAAAAAAGCAGTATCATCACATTATAAGGTTATCCGCCCAAAATGTAAATTTGGATTTTTAAACACCTATTTTTCAAGTATCTATACCGCCCATTTTATGCACTTTTTAACCCTTGCTAAAGCAGGGTAATTTTGATAAGATACTTTTACACCCCAAAAAATAGGGTGTAAAAAACCAATGAAACCCAAGGAGAATGTCATGTTCCCAGAATACCGAGAACTTATTACCAAATTAAAAACTGAAAATGACCTGCATTTTATCAAGCTCTTTGATGAACACAATAATTTAGACGAAGAAATCACCAATCTAGAAAATGACCCTGTGGCAGCTGCTAGCCGTGCTGAAGAGATTGAAGGTCTCAAGCGTAAAAAACTTGGACTCAAAGACGAGCTATATAAATACCTACAAACCAAAGCATGATTGGTCATTAACCATCACTGCTTATGCTACAAGCCCAAGTTGTAAGACTTGGGCTTTTTATTTTAAGTCTTTGTTACACCTAAATCATAAAAGCAATAAAAATCGCCCCAAACGAGACGATTTTTATTGTTTATTCTAGTTTAGATACCAATTTGGTTGATTTTAAATCCCAAGATTAGATTTTACCAACCAAGTCTAGGCTAGGCTTCAAGGTCTCTTGACCTGCTTCCCAAGCCGCTGGACAAACATCACCATCATTATCACGCACATACTGAGCAGCTTTTACTTTACGAATCATGTCTTTAGCAGAACGACCGATACCTAAATCATGAATCTCAGCAACCTTAATCAATCCTTCTGGGTCAACCAAGAAAGTGCCACGAAGTGCAGCGTGCTGACCTTCAATCATGACATTAAAGCCACGAGTAATCGCACCAGTGCCATCACCTAGCATCGGGTATTTTACTTTACCAATCGCAGGCGAAGCGTCGTGCCATGCTTTATGAACAAAATGTGTGTCGGTAGATACAGCATATACTTCCACACCAAGAGCTTTTAGCTCTTCATAATGATCAGCCATATCTTCTAGTTCTGTTGGGCATACGAAAGTAAAGTCGTGTGGGTAGAACATGAAGATTGCCCACTTGCCTTTAACATCGGCAGTAGAGATGGTTTTGAACTCTCCATTAACGAATGCTTCGGTAGTAAATTCTGGGATATGTTGATTGATGATTGCGGTCATAACTTCACCTTTTTTATTGTGGGTTGAATTATGCAGTAGCAATTTACTGCCTACTTTGTTATTATAACGAAAAAAGCCGAGCGTTTCCACCGTTAAAACTGCCAACGGTTTTATTTTGCTTTAATATGATCTAGGTGCACAGACTTTGCATTTTAACATTTAAAAAAGGTATTTTATGATTACCCTACGCCAGTTAGAATTTGCACTTTCAGTTGCCAAATACAAACACTTTAAGCGTGCCGCCGAAGAATGCAATATTTCTCAATCCGCCTTGAGTCTAGGGATTGCCGAACTTGAAAAACAGTTGGATACACAGATTTTTGAGCGTAATAACAAGCAGGTACTCATCACACCCATTGGCGAAGAGATTTTGGACAGAGCACAGCGTATCTTTAGCGAGATTAACGATTTGATAACTCGTGCTCATAGCCATCAATCGCCACTCGCCTACCCCATGTCCATCGGCATTATCCCAACTGTCGCCCCCTACCTACTGCCAAAAGTACTACCCACCTTAAAAGAACAGTATCAAGATTTTGAACTGTCCATCACCGAAAAACAAACCGAACGACTCATCGAGCAGGTACGCTATGGACATATTGATACCGCCATCATCGCCCTACCTTATCCCATAGAAGGATTGCATGTATTTGAGTTTTGGGCGGAGGACTTTTTTGCAATTTTCCCAAAAGGCAAAAAACATATCGATGCCAAACACATCACAAGCGATGAGCTATCCAAGACCAATCTATTATTGCTGGGCGAAGGGCATTGCCTAACCGATCAGGTGCTGTCGGTGTGTCAGATGAATAAAGCAGAGATAAGAACAGGTTTTTCTGATGCTAGCCTAAACACAATCATACAGATGGCATTATCAGGCATGGGTACGACACTCATACCAAAAATGGCACTTGACCAACTGTCTAACACGCATGATATTAATAGCATGCCCTTAGCCGAGAAAGGTCCACATCGCCGATTGGCATTCATTACTCGTCTCAATTACGCCAGAGTTGATGATGTGCGTCTGCTTAGCGAGATATTTAGTAAAACCTTGTCTGCTGATGCCAGCGACTCACAACAAGCGTAAGAGCAATATTTAACCATCAATACGACCCCTTAAAAGACCATGCCAACGCTCATAATCTGGCATGGCTTTTTTTACTTCTTGCCAAAAGTATTGCCCATGATTGACATGAATCAGATGGCATAGTTCATGCACAAAGACATATTCAGTGCATTCATAAGGATAGGCCGGCAGATAAGTAGAAAGCCAAATTCTAGCATCACGAGTATTACAGCTTCCCCATCGGGTTGTCATGGTTTTGATACGCACCTCTTTGGCACTTTTGCCAACGATGGGTTGCCATTTTTGCATCAAGGTGGGGATTTTTTCGGTCAATGCCTGACGATACAACACCAGCACCACTTCTTGATCTAAAGACCAATCAACCGTCTCACCCCACAGCGTCATCAAACCAGACTGCAAGGATTCCTGTCTTTGCTTTAATTTATTACTGGCATGATATGCCCAAGTTAGACGGCCTTGCACCGCCTTAATCACCACCATCTCATCTGCCAAATATGGTACGCTTACCAAGCACTCGCCTGCTTTAATACGAAAATTGATGTTCTTCACCGATTTTTTGGTGATGACAAGGCGAATGCCATGCTCAGCATACAGCAGTGTTAGATTGGTTATATCCATGTGCGTTTTGCTTAATTAAAAAAGGATGCCACAAAGGTCGGTTTAAGGTAAAGTCTAGTTACAATTATACCAGACACAATAAACAATCCACATAAAATAAAAACAGATTGGTATTGCCCAACCTGTTTTTTATTATTCTATGATAATTACAAAGTCTCTAAACTGATTAATTGAGACTTTTTGGGGCGATAATGGTTAATTCAACACGGCGGTTTGGCTCATAACCATTGCCAAACTGGGTGGTTACGCCACGACCGATGGCAGTGATGCGGCTGGCACTTACGCCACGATTGGTCAGATAGTTCGCAACGGCATTGGCTCGGTTTTGTGATAAAATTTGGTTGGCACTCCGACTACCCTCAATAGACGCATAACCATTCACAACCACATTGGTCTGATGATACTGATTTAGGGTGGCCGCCACTTGGTTTAGAGTACTGTATGATCCTGGCTTGATGTCATAGCGACCCACATTAAAAGTAATCGCCTCTGGGATTGATAGATGAATATTATTGGTCATGGGGTCACGAGTAACTCCAATGCCCGTGCCTGCGGTCTGCTGTTTTAGGCGAACTTCTTGCTTGCTCATATATGCACCAACGCCTGCACCAACCACCGCACCAATGGCAGCATCACGACTTGTCTTTTCGCCACCTGTAGCCTTAGAGATAACCAAGCCACCTAAAGCACCTGCCAATGCACCAATACCAGCTTTTTTGGCATTGTCATTAACTTGGACACCTGTACTGGCACAACCTGCAATGACTACGCTAGATGCTACAGATACTGCCAATAGTTTCATTTTGATGTTCATGATAGACTCCTTAAGGTCTTAAAATCAATTCAAAGCAATCCACATGAACCCAAATGTACATTGGGACGCTTATTGTAATGTATTATGAATGAAAAAACCTACTTATCTGTTATAAGTCTGTATCTTATTGGTGTAGTTTTTATGAAGCCATCTACTTCCTACGCATAACCTTCTCTCATTGTTCATCATTTTATAAAATCACACCCAAATTTCACAACACCTGCCATACTACACCAATCATCTGTTAATTAAATGACGATAAATTATCATCAATATTGTATCAAAAAGTTTCAACAGCGGTTTTCTGCATCATTTAAGAAACATTTATTCATCTTTTTAATAAAAATTTGGTAAAATAAATGTAATTTTCTTGCGGTGGCATATTTTGAATATTTTATTGCATCATCGGTAATAATAAATGCAAAAACACTCAAAAACAAGCTCTAGATAAGCCATCAAAATACCAACTCGGATAATCTTATGAATACAGCCACCCAAAAAAAACAACGCAGTACTTTGCCCTTTTTTCAAAAACTATATGACACATCCCCAAAACTTGCCCAAAAACTCTCATTTGCCATCGGTGCAGGCAGTATTGTCGCTAACAGTGTTGGATTATCCATCCCTTTATATACTGCAGGTTTAGCTAAAATGCTCAAAAAATCCAAAATCGCTGATAAAGCCGTCATCGGCATGGCAAATTATTGGATTCATTCAAACAACCTAATCATTGATAAAGTTTTGCCCGCCAAAGACTGGCGTATTAGCGTGCCTGACGACCTAAATCCAAACGGTAAATACCTATTGATTTGTAACCATCAGTCATGGGTGGATACAAGTATTATTCAGTATGTTAGTGAAGGCATCTTGCCCATCACGAGATTTTTTGCTAAGCATGAGCTCATTTATATCCCCATCGTTGGGCAGACCTTTTATTTTCTTGACTTTCCGATGATGAAACGGCACACCAAAGAACAAATCCAAAAAAACCCCGAACTTGCCAACCGAGACTTAAACGAAGCTCGCCGTGCCTGTGAGCTGCTTGCTGATAAGCCCTTTGTGCTACTTAACTATTTGGAGGGTACACGCTTCACCCCTGCCAAACATACCGCTCAAAAATCCCCCTACAAACACTTATTAAGACCTAAGGCAGGCGGATTGGCACTTGCCATCAGTAGTCTTGGTGATAAAATTGACGGCATCTTGGATATGACCTTAGTTTACCCAGATGGCACACCACAATATAGCGACCTATGGCAAGGAAAACTGTCTCGCCTTAGCGTAGATATTCGTCATCTAAACATGGATGGTGAGCTGTTTTTGGCACTAAAAGATGGACAATACAACCAAAATGATGAAGTCAAAGCCAATCTGTTTGCTTGGCTTGATGAGATATGGCAAGCCAAAGACCGCCGTATTGATGCTATGCTCAATGAATTTGACTAACAGTCTTTTGAGATACGGCCTGACAGCCCATCATTGTGCACATCAGATCACTTTCATTTCACCAATAACCAACTAAGATTACCATGCGACAAACACCCCAGCTAGACGAGTTGAGCATTCCACAGCCACACGAAGTTCCACAAGATGTCATACCATTATTTGGTGGTGAGCACCAACAGCGTCCCAGACATCTAAAAATCGCCTACGACATCATCATGCTGGCGTTGCTTGTGGTGGATTTGTTGTTGATTTTTGCCGACAACATTTTAATGAGTGCGTTGAGCGGTTATATTGCCAAATGGACAGGGCTTGAAGGATTATTGATGACTTATCAACACCATCATCATGAGCAACTGACACTCATCGGCGGTATATTTACTGCATTTTGGGTGATTGAGCTGTCTATTCGCTGGGTGCTTGCGATTGTCGATCATACTTATCATCGCTGGTTTTTCTTTCCTTTTGTGCATTGGTACGAGACACTTGGTTGCTTTCCTGCGTTGCGTGCGTTGCGTCTTTTGCGTGCAGGTGTCATCATCAAAAGACTGCATGATGTTGGCATTCAAATCATTCCAAAACGCTGGATTAACTCGGGAAAATTTTATTATAGCGTGGTACTTGAAGAGCTGTCTGACCGTGTCATCTTAACCGCCACTGATAATATCCGTGAACAACTGCGACACTCAAACACACACGACAAACTCATTCAAGACACCATCAATAAAAATCGGGATACCTTTGAGGCCGCCTTGCTTGAACTGTTAAGAGATGAGCTTAGCCCTAGACTTCAACAGGCATTTATGCACCAAACAGGCGAACAGCTATCTAGTGATATTGGACTTGCGGTTGAACGAGCTCTTATAGACACACCCGAGTTCCGAAAATATCTTAAACTCATTCCGATAGCAGGACATCTGATTGAAAATCAAATCACTCATATTGGCAAGCATATCGGTGAAAATGTTACCACCGCCATCAATGCTCATCTGTTCTCACCTCAGACGCTAGATGCCCTGATGGTACAAATCGCCAAAGGCGTCTCAAGTATTGACACCGACCGAACCGCCTTGCAACATCTGATTTTCAACATTGTTGAAGATAGCATCACTGCCTTTGAGCAACAAATTAAAATTCAGCAATGGAAACACAGCGTGCAACTAAAAACAGCCGTGTCAGAACATTGATGGGATTCATAAAAGATGACCAATGCAAACAGCCTGTAAAATAATGCCTGAGCGGTGTTTTTTCACCATTAAAAAAATGCTACAATCTTACTTTTAATAAAAGCATTGTTGTATTCTAACCAAACAATTAACGGTTGATTATCATGAGTAAAGCCATTCAATTATTCGGAAAAATGCTAACCTTTAGCCGAATCAAAATCAATACTGACAACTTGGGCGATATTCAAAAAGAATTGACCAAAACACTACAAGACAGTCAAATCACCAAGAATATTCCTGTCATGATTGACAGTGATACCGACTTAGATTTGGATAAATTGGTTGAGCTGTTATGGAAACTTGGTGTACAGCCTATTGGCGTGGTCGATGGAGCACTCAATAAGCAAGCAAAAAAACTGCGTCTTGCCATCTTACCTGCTGATGGTAAACGCCTAGATCAATTAGCCACCACCGAAAAACCCAAATCGCAAAATACACAATCAGCCAACAAAGCTGACCACCCTGACCTACCTGATGAGACCATCAGCACCCAAAATCTGCATGAACAGCTGATACGCTCAGGACAAAGCGTCCATCACTTCGGTGGCGACCTAACCATCTTAGGTGGTGTCAATCAAGGTGGAGAAGCCATTACCGACAGCAATCTACATATCTACGGTCATGGTTTAGGTCGCTTGGTGGCAGGTGCGACAGGCGACAAGGATGCACACATATTTTGTCAAAAATTCAACCCAACCCTAGTTGCGGTCGCAGGCACTTACTGCTTATCTGAAGATATCCCTAGCGAGCTAATTGGCAAAGCGGTCAAGGTCAGCTACGATCAAGAAATAGGCTTGGTATTTAACAGACTACCCGATTAAGAAAATAAAAACCACCTACTAAGCGGATAGAGCTTTTGGTGGTTTACCCATGGTTGTATTGCAAATGGTGGTCATCTTAGCAACCAATGGTTTTATATTGTGCTTTTTATCTAGCCATCAGATAATCTATGATAAAAAAGCAAAATGTGCTATGCTAAGCTAATAAAATTTAACATTTTTTTGTCAAATCCATAGGCTTATCCACCATAGGTTTTGACATGTGCTATTTTGGATAATAAGGAGTGCCACTGTGGCGAAAATTATTGTAGTTACTTCAGGTAAAGGTGGCGTTGGCAAGACCACCACAAGTGCATCATTTGGTGCAGGTTTGGCGAAGCGAGGTTACAAAACTGCCATCATCGACTTCGATGTGGGTCTGCGAAATCTTGATCTGATCATGGGCTGTGAGAATCGTATCGTTTATGACTTTGTTGATGTCATCAGTGGCAATACCAAACTAACTCAAGCCCTAGTCAGAGATAAACAACTAGAAAACTTATATATCCTACCTGCTTCACAAACCCGTGATAAAGATGCTCTGACCGATGAAGGCGTAGCAGATGTCATCAAAGAGTTATCAGAAGACCTAAGTTTTGACTATATCATCTGCGACAGTCCAGCAGGCATTGAGCGTGGTGCACAGCTTGCCATGTACCACGCCGATGAAGCACTCATCGTAACCAATCCAGAGGTATCGAGCGTGCGAGACTCTGACCGCATCATCGGTATTTTGCAATCTCGTACCAAAAAAGTTGAAGAAGGTTCATCAGTGCGTGAGCATCTCGTAATCAATCGCTACAATCCAGAGCGTGTCGCTCAAGGCGAGATGATGGATCTTGACACCATTGCCAACGAAATTCTGCGTGTGCCACTCATCGGTGTAATCCCTGAAAGCAATGCCGTGCTAGAAGCATCAAACCATGGTCAGCCCGTAATCCACTACCCAGAATCAGCCGCAGGTCAATGCTATGATGACATCGTAGCAAGATTCTTAGGTGAAGAACGTCCACTTCGTCATATAGAAGTGAAAAAGAAAGGTTTTTTTGCTAAGCTATTTGGGGGTTAATCCATGAAAAAAGGATTTTGGGCATTATTATTTGGTGGTAATGAAACACCAAGCAGTGCTGATATTGCCAAAGACCGCTTAAAGGTCATCGTTGCAAGCTCCAACCGTCTAAACACTCGCCTAACTTCTGACCGTATCGAACAAATGAAACGAGAGATTTTAGAGGTGGTCAATAAATATGTCAATGGCGTACAGTTGGACAATGTCAATATCAATCATCATTACGAAGATGATATTGATATGCTAGAGATGAGCATCAGCTTACCTGACCGCAAATAATCTATTGTAGCCAGTTGATACAGCAGTACCCGTCTGTGGTACTGCTTTATTTTAGCCGTATTTGTACTTTAGACAACTTAAAACAAAAAAACAGCCATCATGATGACGGCTGTTTTTGATTCTGTTCTAATAAACTTATTAGATTAGAATTTTAGGTGAGCACCAACACTACCCATGTTAGCATTTGAATCTAGGTAGTTAAAGCCTGCTTCTAGGCTAACATTTGGTGTGGCGTTAAAACCAACTGCAACACCACCTGCTAAACCAGTGGTATTTGATTTAACAGTGCTAGCACCATTAAGTTGTTTCTTCTCTACATCAGTTTTTGCCAGACCTAGCTTACCTTTTGCATAAACTGGTGTATTGTTGAAGTTATAACGGTAAGTACCATAGATACCATAAGTTTCGGCATCAGCTTTGTAGCTGCTTGTACCAACAGTATAATTTTTGTTCTTAGAATCGATATATTCTACTTCTACACCCAAGTTTTGATCAAAGTTGTAGCCACCATAAATGCCATAAGCAGTCGCTTTACCTGGAACGCCATCGATATCAATCTGACCAGCTTTCAAACCAACATAAGGCTGACCTGATGTCAATGAACCATAAGTGATGGCGGCGTTTGCACTTACTGCCAAAACTGATGAGATGCCTAGTGCTAGGATTGCTTTATTTAGAGTTTTCATTGAGTTCTCCTAAAATGCGGTTAAGCACCGCTTGCTTTTGTTTATAAAGTTTTTAAAATACGCCAAGAGCTAAAACTTACGCTCTGTGACATTGAGACTATAGTAACAAAATATTTCTTAATAGCTGTATGTGTTTATAGATTAAAATGTAAATTTTTGCAAACATTATTCCCATATTAACAACATTTTCTCATTTCTTGCAACATTCCGTTAGCATTTCTAGACCCGCCGTCATTTTATTCAAACAATAAGATTGTCAATCCAAACAACGATAGGCAGATTTTTAGTCATTCGTTCGGCATGGTTGATGGTCAAATGGCTATTTATTGCACCATTGGTAAGTTTTTTAAAAAAATAATTTATGCTACAATGCCTAAATAACCGCCCAACCCATCAAAATGATAAACCAACTGTCAGCATGGTATGTTTGATGCCAGTTGCGTCATTTTTAGTTTTAAGGTCATTGACCAAAATCATTAAAAAGACCAGAAAAATGAATACCACCCCAAAATCACTTGTTATCTTTGACCTAGACGGCACACTCATTGACAGCATGCCTGATTTGACAGACGCCATTGATAAGACTTTGCTAATCTTGGGTAGCTGTACTGCTGGCGAAGAGCTTGTACGGACTTGGGTGGGCAATGGTTCATTAAAACTGGTTGAGCGTGCCATCAACTGGGCAGGTATCACTCTCGAGCGATTAGATGAAGCTCATGAGTTATTTTTGACAACTTATCACGACTGCCATGACAACACAACCGCCTATGCCAATGTCAAAGAAGGACTGATTTGCCTAAAGCAACAAGGATTCAAACTCGCCATCTGCACCAACAAACCCACCCAGTTTTTACCACAGATTTTGGCAAATATGGGCTGGTTGGATATGTTTGATTGCGTGGTTGGTGGTGATACCCTATCCACCAAAAAACCCAATCCCGACCCGCTATACCACATTTGTCAAACACTAAGTATTGATGTCTGTCAGTCCATCATGGTAGGCGACTCAAAAAATGACATCTTAGCAGGCAAAAGTGCAAACATGACAACGCTTGCCCTAAGCTATGGTTATAATTACGGTGAATCAATCGCAATCAGCAAGCCTGATGCGATTTTTGATGACTTTGGTTCGTTGGTAGCGTTTATTCTAAACCACCATCGTGATGACTGACCACCTGCACTGTATTGATGATGCCGTCTGCTTATAGCAATTACATGAACGACATCAACAGGTAATATGGATAGCCAACAAAGTTGCCAGTTTACCGCTTTGTTAGGCCTTTAATTATTCATTATTATTCATTTTAGCCACGATAGCTCAATGCTTCAGCCACATGAGTCACACCAATCTCATTAGCATCTGCCAAATCCGCCAAAGTGCGGGCAACTTTTAGGATGCGATGATAACTACGAGCAGATAGATTTAATCTGGCTTGGGCAGTCTTAATCAGCATCTGCTGCGACTCGCCTAGATGGATAAATCGATCCACCTCGCTGAGTGATAGCTGACTGTTTAGCTTGCCCTGTCTGTCTAGCTGTCTTTGATGAGCCTTAACCACACGAGCCCTAACACTTGATGAACTCTCTCCTGCAGGAGCGTTTTGCAGATCATCTAACGGCAATGCAGGCACATGGATATGTAAGTCAACTCTATCAAGTAGCGGTCCTGACACCTTATCTTGATAGCGACGCACCTGATCGCTCTTGCAATGGCAACGATTACTTCCATCACCATGATAACCACACGGACAAAGATTCATGGCGGCGATAAGCTGAAAATCGGCAGGGAACGCCACCTGACTGTTGGCACGACTGATGATGATTTGTTTAGATTCAATGGGCTGTCTTAGTACTTCTAGCACTTTTTTATCAAATTCTGGCAATTCGTCTAAAAAAAGCACGCCTTTATGAGCCAACGAAATCTCTCCTGGTTTTGGGCGTGAGCCACCACCAACCAAGGCCACACCAGAGACCGTATGATGAACCTGCCTAAATGGACGCACGCCATAATCACAAGGCACACCTGCCACCGAATACACGCTCGCCACCTCCAAGGCATCCACATCCATTAACGGTGGCAAAATACTGGGTAATCTGCTTGCCATTAAGGTCTTTCCTGAACCTGGTGGTCCTTTAAATAACAATGAATGCCCACCTGCCGCTGCCACCTCAAGTGCTCTGCGTGCATGGTTTTGACCCTTGACATCTGCCAAATCCAACGGATAAACCGCCTCATCTTGGGTTGGCTGCACGATAGTCGGTGCAATCAAATCACTCTGCTCATGACTTATCCCACACACTACATCTAAATGGCGACATACCGCCTGCAAACTGTCCGCCCCAAGCACCACCACCCCAGACACCCTAGTGGCTTCTTGTGCATTATCTTTTGGGACGATAAGCACTTTTGGCTTGTCCATCTGCTTGATGGCAAGAGCAATCGCCAACGCTCCAGAGATGGGGCGAAGCTCTCCATTTAGGGCAAGTTCGCCCACAAATTCAAAATCCTTTAAAATCCGTTCATCAAGCTGACCGCTTGCCGCCAAAATACCAATCGCAATCGGCAAATCAAGCCTTGAGCCATCTTTTGGCAAATCTGCAGGGGCAAGGTTAATTGTCAGGCGGCGACTAGGAAAATCAAAATCACTATTGATGAGTGCTGAACGCACACGATCTTTACTCTCACGCACTGCCGCCTCTGCCAGACCCACAATCGTCAAAGCAGGCATACCCTGAGACAGATGTACCTCCACCATCACCGATGAAGCGTGCAAACCAACGACCGAACGAGTAAAAACTTGTGCAAACGACATGATATTCCCTTAAATAGATTTTCATCAGCCATGGTTGATAGCCTGTCTTAAGATGACTTTTCTTAAGATAATGTTTTAAATCGCTAGCCATTTCATTGATGATAACCATGAATGGCAACATGGCTATTAGGCGATGACTTTTTGATAATAAGAAGACAGCTCTTGTAAGTCCACTGTGTATTGTACTTGGGTGTTGTATTTGCCCACCACTTCTTGCAGGTTTTTTAATACCAAAGCAACCAACTCGTGTTTGGTATTTTCACTACGCCCAGCCATGATGGCAAGGCGTGCTGAGACAAACAACAAACCATCATCACCAAGTCCAATCAAGCTGGCATCAGTGCGATGAATTCGACTTTTGATGTCTTTAGCTGCCTTAAATTCTCCTGTTGCAAATAGGGCTTGATTCAGATGCATCAGTAACTGAGCCTCGTCAATCTTTAGGTCTTGACTAATCTCTATGGTTAGATGTGGCATGGCTTTTCCTTAAGGTTTTTTATGTCTTAGTAATACAACAATTAGCTTGGCTTAACACACACCAACACACGAATACTATCAGGCACCAAAGAAAGATTGCTTAATGCCTCTACGCCCTGAGCAAGCATTTTCTCTAATGCCAAAATCTCATCATCTCGGACATTGGGGTTGACCTGCTGAAGTCGTTTTAGGCGACCAATTTCCTTATTTAGATACTCTTGATAGCTTGCGATGCTCTCTTGGGCGATAGTAGCAAGCTGATTTTGGGCGATTTGTTTTGCCTTATTTGCTTGTGTTTCAATAACAACGGTGCGTGCTTTAATGACCTGTCTGGCTCGAGATTTATCCAATCGCTCAATGAGTGGCATGATTTTTTCTGGCGTGGCAAGTGTCGTCAAGTCATTGCCCTGCTCGGTCAAAAGCACTCTTAATACCTGCTGCGGCAAATAGGCAGATAGGTTTAGGTGCTTAGGTGCAACCACCTCCACACGGAAGTGATTTTCCACCAAAATCATGCCCTGTGGCATAGCGGCCGATTTCAGTAAAGCAACCTGCGTATTGCCAAAAGTGCTTGTTGTAACAAGCTCAAGAATACCAGTAACAAGCGGATGTTCACAGGTCATATAGTCCATGTCTTCACGACAAAGTGCCTGCTTGCGATTAAAGGTTAAAGTCATGCCATCTTCGCCAAAAGGCAAAGAATCAACACCTTCAATGTCTGTTTCTTGACTGTCAATAGGATGCACTACCCATGAATCATCACGCTGTATGCTATAATCAATGTTCACCGCTTCAAAATAACGGTCAAGGAACATCGGTAGTAGCTCCGCTTCATCAAGCTCTGCCATCGCCTGCTCAATGCGAGATGCCACATTCGGACGGCATGAGTTGTATTCAAGCAGTCTGTCTCTGCCCATTTGTAGCTCTTCTTCTAGCTCGGCACGCAACAACGAGCCTTGTGCAATAAGCTGAGCAAGTGCTTCGCAACTCTCTTTGTCATTGCCACTTTCAAGCAAAGGTTTTAGATCAGCAATAAAATGCTCTTGCACAGTTTGGGCGGTTGGGCTGATTTGATTAAAGATATTTAAAGCCCCGTCATACCAATTATACAAGCGTTCTTGGGCAGTCCCTGCAACGAAAGGCACATGCAGATTAATCTTGGCAATCTGCCCAATGCGATCAAGACGACCGATTCGCTGTTCTAGCGTATCGGGATTGGCGGGCAAATCAAACAATACCAAATCCTGAACAAACTGAAAATTACGCCCCTCCAAGCCAATCTCTGAGCATAGCAGAATCTGTGCACCATCAACATCGACAAAATATGCCGCCGCTTGATCTCGCTCCAACAAGCTCATCTGCTCAGTAAAAATTGCCGTACGAATACCTGCGTGCAGTCGCAACACCGCCTCAAGACTCTCAATCGTTGCTCCACTTCTGGCGATGAGTAGCACTTTTTTGTGGCGAAGTTTTTCTTTTAATAAGTCAATCAACCAGCTGACTCGTGGATCAGATTCAAGCCAAGAGCCATCTGGATAGTTTTCCTCGCCCCACAGCTGCTCACGCAATTTACCATGCGTATAATGTGTCCCCTGCCAAGCAGTCGGTAGGGGCAGTGGATACGGAATACTGGTACGACCATAAAAACCTTGCACACTATCACGAGTATTACGAAACAGCACACGCCCTGTGCCATGACGATCCAGTAGCTCGTTGATGATGTGCGTGCGAAGTTTGTCGTTATGATTGATATCGGCAAGCTGAGCCACCTCAAAGCCAAGTAGCCCTGCGATTGCTTTGATTTGCTTATCAGATAATGACTGACCCTCGATGAGTAAGTTAGCAACCATCGCCACATCAGCAAAAGCCTCTTGCGATGCAATAAAATCATCTAAATCATCAAAACGATGCGGATCAAGCAATCTTAAGCGAGCAAAATGACTCTCTATACCAAGCTGTTCTGGCGTAGCGGTTAATAACAGCACGCCTACGGTGTGATTGGCAAAATCTGCCACCAATTCATATTTATCATTGCCACCGTTGTCACTGCCCCATTGCAAATGGTGTGCCTCATCCACCACAAGTAAATCAAAACCTGCAGCAAATGCCTGCTCATACAAGTCATGATGGTCTAATAAAAGATCAATACCTGCAATGATGAACTGCTCGGTCGCAAAGACATTTTGTTCAGGGTTATGCTCTTTAATCGATGCCGTACACACCAAATCAAAAATCGAGAAATTCAAATTAAATCGGCGTTTTAGCTCAATCATCCATTGGTATTGTAAGCTGTCAGGCACCAAGATAAGCACACGACCTGCCTTGCCTGTGATGATTTGTTGGTGGATAATAAGCCCAGCTTCAATGGTCTTGCCCAGACCCACCTCATCTGCCAACAACACCCGAGGCGATAGGCGTTTGCCAACTTCATGAGCAATATAAAGCTGGTGGCGAATGATGTCCACACGAGCCCCCATTAAGCCACGCAAGGGATGGCGTGATAGCATGGCTTGTAATTTTAGGGCATCTTGGCGTAAGTCATATCGCTCGCCATTTTCAATGCGACCTGCCAACAGTCGCTCCAATGGCTTAGCAAGGGTAATGTTCGCCGCCAAACGAGTCTCCATCAGCGATTTACCGCAAGTGAGATGATAACGCATGACCCCAGAGACATCTTCACAGTGTGCCACAACATACTGATTGCCATCTTGGTCACTGATTGTATCGCCAGCACAAAACACCACACGAGACAGTAAAGCAGATGCTTTGGCATAGACACGAGTCTCTTCAGACTGCGGAAATAACACTGATACACAACGGTCATTAACATCAATGACAACCCCAAGCCCAAGATTACTTTCAGAATCCGACAGATAACGCTGACCGATGGCAAATTGACTCATACAACACTCTTTTTAAGGTTTATGCAAAATTAAATTATCGTTATAAATAAACTATTTTACTAAAAATTTATACATTTAGCACTTTGTTTATTGATGATGGCGATTTCAATGATTTCAAGTGGTTGGATTTTGCTAAAATGTTCATCAAAGGATAAACCAACTTCGTTTGATATTTATTAGATTGTACGATATGATAAACCATCTCATCAGTCACTATGATTAGCACACCATCTGTTCATATTAAGGCACACCCATGAAAGCTGTATTTTTAGACACCGACACTTTTTCAAACAAGACCGATTTGTCCTTACCCATATCCGTCAGTGAATATGTCCGCTATGACAACACACCTAATGACGAAGCAGTCATCATTGAACGCTGTGCTGATGCCGACATCATCATTACCAACAAAGTTAATCTCACCGCCAACATCATCAAAAGCCTACCCAATCTTAAGCTCATTCATATAACCGCTACAGGCATCAACAACATCGATACTAAGACCTGTGATGAACAAGGTGTGGCATGGCGAAATGTTACAGGCTATTCAACCGTAACCGTGCCAGAACATACCTTTATGCTCATGCTTAATGTCATGCGAGCCGCCAGCACCTATCACAAGCAGGCAACCGATGGTACTTGGCAGGCAGATGGGCGGTTTTGTTTGATTGATGAACCAATTTTTGATTTATCGGGCAAGACCTTAGGCATCATTGGCGGTGGTCATATCGGTCAAAATGTCGCACGCATTGCACAAGCTTTTGGCATGACAGTACTACTTGCCGAACGCCGTGGCAAACCACCAAGAGATGACAACTACACCACCTTTGAAGAGGTGTTGGCAGCAGCCGATGTAATCAGCTTGCATTGCCCCTTAACTGACGATACAGCATATCTTATCAATCATGATACCATCGCCCTAATGCAAAAACAGCCCGCCATCATCAATGTTGCACGCGGTGGTGTGGTGGATAGTCATGCCATCGCACAGGCATTAACACAAGGTCGGATTTTAGGTTATGGTGCTGATGTGTTTGGGTCCGAACCGTTCACTGATGATGACCCACTACTCACCCTAAAAGACCACCCCAGAGTCTTTTTTACACCGCACAACGCATGGGGTAGCCTAGATGCACAAGCAAGGCTGTGGCAGATTCTTTGTACGCAGATAGATGAGTTTATCAAAACTTATACAGTCTAATGATGACCCTTTCAACACCCAACGCAGATACAGTCACCAAATCAAAAATTGTGCTATACTATGTGGTTTTGCACAGTTTTTATTGATTTTATTGACAATATTTCATCACTTATGACCACATCTATGATACAGTTGCACCAAGTCAGCAAGGTATTTCACATTCAAAAAGACGGGCAGTCCACCAGCTTCACCGCCGTACAGCCAACCGATCTTACGATTAAGCAAGGCGAGATTTTTGGCATCATCGGTTCATCAGGGGCAGGTAAGTCCACTCTCATCCGTTGCGTCAACTTACTAGAGCGACCAAGCTCAGGTACAGTAACGGTTGATGGCGTAGTGCTGACCAACTTATCTGAAGCTGAGCTAATCAAGGCAAGACGAAAGATTGGCATGATTTTTCAGCATTTCAACTTGTTGCACTCTCGCACAGTCTTTGAGAACATTGCCCTACCACTTGAACTATCAGGCACGCCCAAAAGTATGATTCGCCAAAAAGTGGGCGAGCTGACCCAACTTGTCGGATTAAACGATAAGCACGACACCTATCCTGCCAATCTATCAGGCGGTCAAAAACAGCGAGTCGCCATCGCACGAGCTTTGGCATCAGACCCTAAAGTGTTGCTGTGCGATGAAGCAACTTCCGCTTTAGACCCTGCTACCACACAAACCATCTTAGCATTATTAAAGCATATCAATAAAACGCTTGGCATCACCATTTTGCTCATCACGCATGAAATGGATGTGGTCAAACGCATCTGCGATAAAGTGGCAGTGATTGACAAAGGCATGCTAATAGAGCAAGGCAAAGTAAGCGAGATTTTTGCCAATCCAAAAACACAAGTCGCCAAAACATTCATTGATTCCACCTTTCATCTAGGATTGCCCGACGAGTTCTTAGCAAAGCTACACACCAAACCCAGTCATGATACCGCTTATCCTGTGGTGAAATACGAATTTAGTGGCAACTCTGTGGACTCGCCGTTGTTTTCGCAAGCGAGTAAGCAGTTTGGTGTAGAATTTAGCATCTTAACTTCGCAGATGGATTATGTAGGTGGTGTGAAATTTGGTTTTACCATTGCCGAGCTAATGGGTAGCTCAACCGCCATCATGCAGGCAAATGAATACTTGACGGCACACGGTGTAGGTTTGGAGGTTTTGGGTTATGTGGGATAAGATTTATACCGATTTTATGACCGAGCTACACCCCAAGATGTGGCAGATGGTCGCTCAATCCACCTATGAGACCATCTATATGGGTCTGGTGGCAACTTTGATCGCCGTGCTGGTGGGTGTGCCATTTGGTTTTGTGGCATTCTTAACAGGCAAAGGAAGAATTCTACAAAACATAGCTTTGTTTCGCCTGCTTGATGCCATCATCAACATTGGTCGCTCTGTGCCATTTATTATCTTGCTTATTGTATTGATGCCTGTAACACGCTTTTTGGTAGGAACAACGCTTGGCACAACCGCTGCCATCGTCCCATTAAGTGCTGCCGCCATTCCCTTTATGGCACGCCTAACCGCTAACGCACTTGCTGAAATTCCCACAGGGCTGACCGAAGCAGCACAATCAATGGGGGCAACACATTGGCAGGTTATCAGCAAATACTATCTGCCAGAGAGCCTGCCCATGATTATCAATGCCATCACTTTAACACTCGTTACACTCATTGGTTATTCAGCGATGGCAGGTGTGGTCGGTGGTGGTGGACTGGGTAATCTTGCCATCAGCTACGGCGAGCATCGTGGCATGGTTTATGTTAAATGGATTGCAACCATCATCATTGTTGCGATTGTCATGATTTGCCAAAAATTAGGTGATGCTTTGGCGACACGGGTTGATCACCGATGATTGACAATAATCCATCAAATAACATATTCCAAAAAAGAATAACTAAATGATTAAACTTTTCTTCATTGCATATTGAATTGCATTGGCGATTTGTGGTTTAATATGCCAAAATGTTATTTTTTATAGGCATTTTTATCATCATCCATTTTACCATACAGGGTAATCATCATGAAATTAAATAAATTTTTTGGACTGTGCGTCCTAGCTTCTAGCATCGCATTGGTCGGTTGTGGCAACGACAGACAAGCTGAGCAATCCGCCCCTGCTGACGCTCAAACCATTAAAGTAGGCGTAATGAGCGGTCCTGAACACGCTGTGGCAGAAGTAGCTGCTAAAGTCGCCAAAGAAAAATACGGTCTGACTGTTGAATATGTTGAATTCAACGACTACGCCTTACCAAACGAAGCTGTCTCCAAAGGCGATCTAGATGCCAACGCCATGCAACACAAACCTTATCTTGACGAAGACAGCAAGAAAAAAGGACTGACCAACCTTGAAATCGTGGGCAATACTTTCGTATATCCATTGGCTGGCTATTCTAAAAAAATCAAATCACTTGATGAGTTACAAGACGGTGCAACCATCGCTGTACCAAACGACCCATCAAACCTAGCTCGTGCGTTAATTTTGCTTGAAAAACAAGGTCTGATCAAGCTAAAAGACAACACCAACCTACTTTCAACATCGCTAGACATCATTGAAAACCCAAAAAATTTAGTCATCAAAGAAGTAGATACTTCTGTGGCAGCTCGTGCTCTAGATGATGTCGCCCTAGCAGTTGTTAATAACAACTATGCAGGTCAGGCAGGCTTAACCGCTCAAGACGGCATCTTTGTTGAAGCTAAAGACTCACCGTATGTCAATATCATCGTGGCTCGTAGCGACAATAAAGATTCAGAGGCGGTACAAAACTTCGTTAAAGCCTATCAAACCGATGAAGTGGAAGCTGAAGCGAAAAAACAATTTAAAGACGGCGTGGTTAAAGGCTGGTAATTCAAGCCTTATCCCAAGCAAAACCCCTTTGAGTATTCATTGCTCAAAGGGGTTTATTTAAATGATTTAGGTAAATCAAATTGTTGAAGGCAGCCAATATCTAATCATCAAAGAATGCCCAACATTATGTTTAATCACTTGATCGCCCATCAATCTCACTCATTGGTACAGCAGGTGTGAACTGTTCACCGCTGACATCCGTGCCTTGTGCTGCGTGTTCTTGCTTGAGAGATTTTGCTACTTCTGGCGGCATATAGTTTTCATCATGCTTAGCAAGCACTTCTGACGCCACAAAGACACCATTTTTTAACTCGCCTGTTGCCACAATACCAGAGTTTTCGGCAAACAAATCAGGCAAAACCCCACGATAGGTTACAGGCACGATTTTTTTGTAGTCAGTGATCTGAAACTGAATGTTTAGCTGATCGACTGGGTCTCGCTTGACACTACCTGCCACCACCATACCACCTGCACGAATACGCTTTGCTTCAGGAGCTTGCCCTGTGGCGATGGCAGTCGGATCAAAATAATAGTCAGTCTGCTGGCGAATGGCGTATAAAATCAGCCCAACTGCAATGATTGTCCCAATAAGCATGGCAATCACCCACATCAGTTTTTTTTGTCTTACATTGTTCATGACGGTATCTTTTTTTGGATTGTCTGTTTGTATTGCTATCGCACTTAAAAATCAGGATTGGCTAGCGTGCTGATTACCCAGTGCCTTTCGTTGTTTATTGGTTAGGCGATCATTTTTTTGATGAGATCCTGATTGTCGCTTTAGCCTAATTAAAGTGTTTTTGCGTTCAGAGATGACATAGATAATCAGTGCAACGAGCGATAAAAAAGTAATGCCATAGCACAGCCATACAAATGCACCATGCCCCTGCATATCAATCAAATCACTAAAAGTTGAAAAATATGGTGTCATCGCTTGCTACCTTATGATGAATGGTTTGCTGGCTTGTTGAGTAGTTTTTGTACCCATGCTTTATTATATTCACGGGATAAAATCAAAGAGTTGGTACGATAGATGGCAAGTGCCGCCACCAAAAAATACATACCAAGTAGCATCACCAATAGTGGCACCCACATACTTGGCGACATCTTTGGGGCGTTGGTGATGGTAAAAGTCGCCCCTTGATGCAAGGTATTCCACCACTCCACCGAATATTTGATGATGGGTAAATTAACCGCCCCCACAACGGATAAGATTGCTGCTGCCTTACCACGGTTTTGGCTATGTTCAAAAGCGGAGAATAACGCCATAACACCCACATACAAAAACGCCAAAATAAGCATACTGGTTAAGCGTGCGTCCCACACCCAATAAGTACCCCAAGTGGGCTTGCCCCAGATAGAGCCAGTCAGCAAACTTAGCACACAAAAGATGAATCCAATAGGGGCAATGGCTTGGGCGACAATGTTGGCAGTTTTGATTTTCCATACCAAAAAAATCACACCAAGTGCTGCCAAAGCAAAATAAATACTCATCGCAAGACTGGCCGCCGGCACATGAATAAAGATGATGCGATAGCTGTTGCCCTGTAGATAGTCAGGTGGTGCAAAACCCAGACCCCAAACCGTTCCCACACCCAACAGCACTACTGCAATCACAGACAGCCATTTCACCCATGGTGAAAAAATATGAAAGAACCGCTCTGTGCCAACTGTCGTCAAAAAACCTTGCCACAGACGACCAAAAAAACCTATTTGCACACCTCTATTGCGAGTGTTATCAGACATGGGATATTACCACTTGATTGGATAAAGAAATCAAAATACTGACCATAAATCACCTAAATTATATCACGACTTGACCAATTGGGGAATATACCTACCAAAAACAAGCAATTTTTTTGATGCAAAAAATTCTTGTAAAATCATTCATTTATCCGCATAATATTATTAACTATACGATATTATTCTTCGTATGATATTATCAATTTTAATCATTTATTCAATTAAACCGAGGTCAAAAGTTAATGTCAAACACCGTCCCACTTTCTAGAAAGTCTCGCAAGTCCTCTCACATCTCACTTGTTCTACTAGGTGCCAGTGCCATTGGGCTTAGTGCCTGCTATCCAGCTCCAAACGATACCCCAAAAACCAATGAGCAATTATTGGCAGACGCTGAACGAGAGCTTGCTGAAGCCCAAGCACGCCTAGCTGCCGCCCAAGCACGCCAACAAGCAGAAGCCGTGAATACCGCTGCTGCCGAACTAGAAGCACAAGCAACAGGAATACTACCCCAAGAGCAGGTCGATGAACAAGCTACAACAAGCGAAGCACAAGATGGCATGGGTGCTGGTACGGCTTTGCTGGCGGGAGCAGCGGCAGGTGCAGCGGCAGGCTACCTTGCAACCAAAGCCGCCAACAACCGAGTGGCGGACGCATCTCGCGCCTCTCAGACACCAACCACCACACAGCAACCAGTCAATCGTACAAATACCAACACCGCCAATGCCAATAATGCTATCGGCAATCAAAACACAGGCACTCGCCAAAGTGCCGCCCAAAGCACACAAAATTATCAAAGTCCCCAAGCTCAGAACCAAGATGGCACAACTCGTGGCGGCTTTGGCAACAGTGCTTCAAGCTCAAGCGTTGGGGCAACCTCGTGAAACGCATCAGTATCACCCCACGCCCCAACTGGCAAGATGAGATGAATCGCATCGGCTTTGATTACCACAGTGTTGATGGCAACTACTGGCAAGAAGATGCGTGTTATGTGTTTAGCGAGTCGCAGATTGATGAGCTTGAGCGTGTTACCGAAGACCTACATCGTATGTACTTTGCTGCCACCAATCACATCATACAAACAGGCGATTATGATAAATTGGGCATCAATGATCACACCGCCACCTTAATTGAACAGAGTTTTAAGGCACGCCTGCCAACTCTCTATGGTCGCTTTGATTTATGCTATGATGGCACCAATCCACCCAAAATGTATGAGTACAATGCCGACACACCCACATCACTTTTTGAAGGTAGCGTGGCACAGTGGTATTGGCTACAAGCACGAGGTAGCGAGCTGTCTGACGCTGACCAATTCAACAGCATTCACGAGCGTCTTTTGTTGGAATTTCAAGCCCTAAAAAGTGAGCATCCATTATACTTTACTGCTGTTGCCGGTAATCAAGAAGACTACATTACCACTCGCTACCTACAAGATGTGGCGATACAGGCAGGTCTTGATACACAGTTTATTGATATTCACGACATTGGTTATCGCCATCATGATAAAGCATTCGTAGATCTACAAGAAAACTCCATTCATCAGCTGTTCAAATTATACCCTTGGGAGTGGCTTGTTGAAGAAGAGTTTGGACAATACATTGCAAACAGTAGCACCCAATTTATCGAACCTGCTTATAAACTACTGTTTAGCAACAAAGCTCTGCTTGCTGTACTATGGGAGCTATTCCCCAATCACCCAAATCTACTGCCTGCTTATCTTGATGAAAAAATGCTTGGTGGCAATTATGTCAAAAAACCCTTTTTTTCTCGTGAAGGGGCAAATATCACACTGTATCATGATAATAAAACCGAGCAAACTGAGGGTATTTATGGCAAAGAAGGTCATGTCTATCAGCAAGCACACGCCCTACCCACCTTTACCAACAATCAAGGTCAAACCATGCATACTTTAGTTGGCAGCTGGATTGTTGGGCATGGTGCAGCAGGCATTGGCGTAAGAGAAGATTATACTGCCATCACCAAGGATACCAGTCTTTTTGTGCCACATATTTTCCGCTAATGTCTTAATTTATGCGTTTAAACGAACGCATAATCAGCACTCAACCACCAAAGGTTTGTGACACCCACAAAGAGCAATCATATTATCAAAAAGGTATCCAAAAACAAAAAACAGCTGAAATACAGCTGTTTTTTTGTTATTACTGCCAGTCTTGATGAATTAAAACGGCATGTCATCATCTGCCACCACCGTAGAAGGTGTTGGCTTACTGGCAGCAGGTGGTGTGGATTCTGGTTTTGCCATACTAGGCGTACCAAAAGAATTGTTTTGTGCCATGTTGTTTTGATTGGCGTTTGGACTTTGAATTGGTGGCTGTCCGCCCTGATTGGCTTGGTTGGCAAATCCATTTTGATATTGAGCATTCGGATTGCCCTGATTACCAAAACCCTGATTTGCCTGTGGGTAATCTTGGTTGTAATTATTATTAAAATTACGATTTTGGTTATTGCCCCACTGTTGGTTATTTTGGTTTTGGTAGCCACCTTGATTGCCGTAGTTGTTACCGCCGTTATAGTTATTACCAAAACCGCCTTGATTGCCTCCAAAGCCACCTTGCTCATTATTTGAGCTTAGCATACGCATCTCTGACGCACGAATCTCTGTGCTATATCGCTCAATGCCTTGTGAATCTGTGTATTTACGAGTCTGTAGGCTACCTTCAATATAAACCATACTGCCTTTACGCAAGTACTGAGCTGCAATCTCTCCCAAGCGGTTAAAGAGACTGATGCGATGCCATTCTGTCTGCTCTTTACGATCGCCTGTATTTTTATCTGTCCAACGCTCGCTTGTCGCTACTGAAATATTCGTAACGCCGCCGCCATTTTGAAAAGAACGCACTTCTGGGTCATTGCCCAAGCGACCAACAATGATTACCTTATTCACACTACTCATAAGCTACTCTATCATTAACTAATATAAATATAAAACACCTATTACACAGACCATTCTTGTTATTCAACTAAGCCTGTATGCCTACTTTAACGAAAATTTCGCAAAATTACCAGTCTTTTTTTGCTCGCCTTGTGCATCTTTGGGAATTTGCTTTCATGGTAGCAAATTTAATCAAACACCCATCATGTTTCTGCTCCATCATGACGATAGCATAAATCATCATCGCTACCGTCATCAGATGCACAATCAACCATCAAAAATTTTGCTACTTATCCCTTTTCAAGCACACCTTTTAAAAAACGCCCTGTATGAGATTTCTCATCTTGTGCCACCTCCTCTGGCGTTCCTGTCGCAACAATCATGCCACCGCCATTACCACCTTCGTAGCCCAAATCAACGATATGGTCAGCAGTCTTAATTACATCCAGATTATGCTCAATAACCACCACCGTATTACCCTTATCTCTAAGGGTGTGCAGGATATCAAGTAGTTTTTTGATATCATGAAAATGCAGTCCTGTGGTCGGTTCATCTAGGATATATAAAGTCTGCCCTGTGTCTCGTTTGGCAAGTTCTTTGGCAAGTTTCACCCTTTGGGCTTCACCTCCCGATAATGTCGTGGCAGATTGACCAAGCTGAATATAACCCAGTCCCACTTGCATGAGTGCTTCTAATTTGCGATGAATCGCAGGAATCGCCTCAAAGAAACTAAGTGCATTTTCCACCGTCATGTCTAGCACTTGACTGATGGACTTGCCTTTATAATGCACCTCTAGCGTCTCACGATTGTAGCGTTTACCATCACAGACATCGCACGGCACATACATATCGGGTAAAAAGTGCATTTCCACCTTAATCATGCCATCGCCTTGACAAGCCTCGCAGCGACCACCCTTAACATTGAAGCTAAAACGCCCTGCTTTATATCCCCTAGCTCTTGCCTCAGGCGTTTGGGTGAATAGGTCTCGTATGAGCGTAAACACCCCTGTATAAGTAGCAGGATTAGAACGAGGGGTACGACCAATGGGGCTTTGGTCTATATCCACCATCTTATCAAGATGCTCAAGCCCTGTGATTTTATCGTAACTTTCGGGTACTAATGTCGTGGCATTATTTAGGTATGTGGCAGATAGTGGCATGAGCGTACGATTGATGAGCGTAGATTTGCCAGAGCCTGACACACCTGTGATGCAGGTCATCACACCGATGGGAATTTCTAGATTAACATTTTTTAGGTTGTTGCCTTTTGCTCCTTCTAGACGGATATATAAAGGTTCAGATACCGTCTTTTTGCCTTTTTTGACCTCACCCATCTTGGCAGTATGACGAACTTTAGGGACTTCAATGCGTTTTTTACCTGACAAATACTGCCCTGTTAAGGAGTCATTATTTTTGGCAATTTCATCTGCCGTTCCTGCAGCAATCACTCTTCCGCCATGCACGCCTGCTCCCACACCAATATCAATGATATAATCTGCCATACAGATGGCATCTTCGTCATGCTCCACGACAATAACCGTGTTGCCCAAATCCCTAAGATGCGTTAGAGTGGATAACAAACGGTCATTATCTCTTTGGTGCAGTCCGATGGACGGCTCATCAAGCACATACATAACCCCCATTAGCCCTGCACCGATTTGACTTGCCAAACGGATTCGCTGTGCCTCACCTCCTGACAATGTCTCAGCAGAACGAGCAAGGGTTAGATACTCTAAGCCCACCTTAGTCAAAAATCCCAACCGTTCACGAATTTCTTTAAAAATCTTATCCGCCACCTCGCCTTTATGTCCGCTAATGTGCAGATTTTCATAATATTGCCATGCCTGACCGATGGGCAGATGAATGATATCCCCCACGCCACGACCGTCCACTTTGACATGACGAGCAATGTCGTTTAGACGCACGCCATTGCAGACATTACAAGTAGTATCCGAAAGGTATTGAGCCATCTCATCTCGCACAATGTTACTGGTAGTGCTATGATAACGGCGTTCTAGATAAGGTAAAATCCCCTCAAACGGTACGGTCTTAGTTGTCTTACGCCCCCTTTCATCGGTAAAATTAAAGACAATCTTTTCTTTGCCAGAACCGTTTAAGATGATGTTTTGCTCTTTTTTGGGTAATTCCTGCCACGGCTTATCCATATCAATATCAAAATGCGTACAGACTGTGGTCAACAGCCCAAAATAATAAGCATGGCGTTTGTCCCAACCATGTATTGCCCCTTGATTGATGGATTTTGCAGGCTCGGTAACAATCCGCTCGGCAGAGAAATACTGACGCTTGCCCAGACCATCACACGATGGGCAAGCCCCAGCAGGATTATTAAAACTAAAAAGGCGTGGCTCTAACTCACTAACCGCCCTATCACAGACAGGACAAGAATGCTTGGCGGACAAAACAGCTTCATCAGCCCCGTCCATATGATGGACGATGACAATGTCATTACCCAATCTTAAGGCAGTCTCCAAACTTTCTGCCACTCGATTACCCAAATCATCTCGCACCTTGAATCTATCCACCACCACCTCAATGGTGTGTTTGTGCGTCTTAGCAAGAGTGGGTAGCTCGTCCACATCGTAGACCGCACCGTCAATGCGAAATTTGGTAAAACCTTGTGCCTGCAAACTCTCCAACAGGGCAAGATGCTCGCCCTTTCGTTCACGCACAACAGGTGCTAGAAGCATCAGTTTTGTGCCATCAGGTTTAGCAAGAATATCATCCACCATTTCACTGACCGTTTGGGCGACCATTGGCAAGTCATGTTCTGGACAATGGGGTATACCAACTCTTGCAAATAGTAGGCGTAGGTAATCATAGACTTCGGTAATCGTACCAACGGTAGAACGAGGGTTGTGGTTGGTGGATTTTTGTTCAATGGCGATGGCAGGAGAAAGACCCTCAATACTATCCACCTCAGGCTTATCCATCTGACTTAAAAATTGGCGAGCATAAGCGGATAAACTTTCGACATAACGGCGTTGCCCTTCAGCATAAAGCGTATCAAAAGCGAGCGATGATTTTCCAGAACCTGAAAGACCTGTAATCACCACAAGCTTATCTCGTGGAATGTCCACATCGATATTTTTTAGGTTGTGCGTACGAGCACCTTTAATGCTGATAAATTCGTGTGCCATAGGTTGCCTTTGATGGATTATCTGATTGATATTGACTTAATGGGGTAAAGATGTGATTTTTAAAGCAACATTAAGGTTTATTTAAACAAATTATCTCATCAGCACTGATGATTACTCAGGCGATGGGCAATCATCACACAGGTTATGTTCATCGTTTTTATCATTTTGTTAATTTATCGCTCTTTTTCAACATTCAAAGGCTAGTTACAAAGCCCATCAAAGATTAACCTCTCTTTTTTTTCTTTCATAATAAGACGGAAGGCTAGGTCATTTGCCACTCTAACCAACTTCTGCTACACTAGCACAAATCCATTTACCCAATCAGCCATGACCATTCGTGCCTTTCTTGGTGGCTCCTTTGACCCTGTGCATTCATCACATCTATCAATGGCAATGAGCGTGCATCATGCTTTAAGTCAGGCTGCCACCGACCCCATCAGCGTCTCGCTCATGCCCACCAAGGGTAACCCATTTAAGGGTAAGCCTACGACTGATGAGCATCGCCTTACCATGTTACGCCTTGCCACCGATGGCACGCCGATTGGCATTGAGACCTGCGAACTTGACCGCACACCGCCCATCTACACCATTGATACCGTGCGACTACTTAGGCAAGCCCACCCTAACGACCAACTGATTTTTATCCTAGGGCAAGACAGCCTGTACACTCTACCGACTTGGAAAGATAGCAATGAGATTTTAGATTTTGTCAAAATTTGGGCATTTTGGCGTGGTGATTTTATCCAACATGGCGAATTTAGCCCACAGATTTTGGAGAATTTAACCGATAATCTGGGTGATTTTTTGGATAACAACGGTAAAATTTATCAAGACCACACCCCCATTTATGCCATGTCATCTGGCCAAATTCGGACACAGATTGCCAAAAAAGACCCAAAAGCAGGCGAGGGCTTAGCCCCCAGTGTGCTAGATTATATTTACCGCAACGCACTTTATGGCGAAACTGATTAAAATGTGCTATAATAATCAGTTTATCTGGTAAAAATTTTAAAGTATCTACAATGACAAACCAAACCAACACCCAAAAACTGACTTTAGATGAACAAGTCGCCCTTGCTACCGAAGCACTAGACGACCTAAAAGCTACCGAAATCACCGTGATGACAGTAGAGCATTTAACCGAAGTAGCTGAACGCATCATCATCGCTAATGCCACCTCCAAACGCCATGTTAAAGCACTGGCGGATAAGCTCGGAGCAAAAGCCAAGGAATCAGGGCTTATGCCACTAGGTCGTGAAGGCGACAAAGACAGCGATTGGACGCTTGTGGACTTAGGAGCGGTAGTCGTGCATATCATGACTCGTGAAGCCCGTGAATTCTATGACCTAGAAGGCTTATGGTCATCGCCCGAAGCACTGCAAGCTTTGGCTGTACAAAAAGCATGATTTGACTTTCAGTCAAACTGCTTTAAGATACATCATGCTTAAATCATAGATAAAACCGTTCTTGATGAGCGGTTTTTTTATTGATCGGTCTGTTTGGTTTGACCGATTGCCAAAAAGATTGTTCCACAGTTAGTAAATCCTTTATAATACCCCAAATCCACACATATTTTAGGGCAGATGTAAATGAATCTTTATGATTTGACCAACCCTGACATCTTAGACCAATTAACCACCTTTGACCGTACACATCTATGGCATCCATACGCCAGCTTACCACCAAGCTATGACAATCATCTCATTAGCCATGCCAACGGCGTGCGTCTGTATATGGCTGATGGCACATCACTGATTGACGGCATGTCATCATGGTGGGCAAGCATTCACGGCTACAATCACCCTATTTTAAACCAAGCCGTAACAGAGCAAATCGGTAAAATGAGCCATGTAATGTTCGGTGGGCTGACTCATACGCCCGCCATAGAGCTTGGGCAAAAACTGCTTGGCATCACCCCAAAAAACCTAACCAAAATTTTTTATGCTGATAGTGGTAGCGTGGCGGTAGAAGTCGCCCTAAAAATGGCACTACAATATCAAATGGCTCGTGGCACACCACATAAAAATGCTTTCGGTAGCACACACTCTGGCTATCATGGCGATACTTGGCACGCCATGAGCGTCTGCGACCCTGTGAACAGCATGCACACCCTGTATGGTAGTCAATTACCTGTACAGTACTTTTTGCCAGCACCGCCGATGGGATTTGATACACCCCTAGATGATGATACTCGCTTACAGATGGATAATTTTTTTGGGCGGTATCATGACAAGCTAGCAGGATTCATCATCGAGCCTATCGTGCAAGGTGCAGGCGGTATGCGGTTTTATTCACCCCAATATCTAGCACATCTGCACGCCTTGTGTCAGTATTACGATGTATTACTCATCTGCGATGAGATTGCCACAGGCTTTGGACGAAGCGGACAGATGTTCGCTGTCAGCCACGCTAATATCTGCCCTGATATCATGACACTGGGTAAAGCATTGACAGGGGGTTATATGAGTTTTGGAGCAGTAATGAGTACAGCCAAAATCGCCGACACTCTACACAATAGCCCCTACCCTGCACTCATGCACGGCCCAACTTTTATGGGCAATCCGCTTGCTTGTGCGATTGCTTCTGCCAGCATTGACCTAGTATGGCAGCACGACAGTGCCTATATAGCACAGAAAATGCAAAACAAACTAAACACCCACCTACAACAGCTAATTTCATGGAAGGAGGTCTATGATGTGCGAGTACTTGGAGCAATTGCAGTCATTGAGATGAAGCAGATGATAGATATGCCAACCTTTCAGCGACTATTGCCCAAATATGGCATTTGGGTGCGACCCTTTGGCAAACTCGTTTATCTCATGCCTGCTTATGTTATAAGCAATGAGGACTTAAAGATGTTATGTGCCAATCTCATCAAGTTACTGCACGAATATTTTAACCACCAAAGATAAGGTTAATCATGACCACCTACTTCATCACAGGCATAGATACAGATATTGGTAAAACCTATGCCACAGGCATACTGGCTCGCCACCTAATGCTACATGGCAACTCTGTCATCACCCAAAAATTAATCCAAACAGGTGTAACAGGCGACATTGCTGATGACATCATAACTCATCGAAAGCTGATGGGCATAAAACTGCACGAGCTTGACATAGACGGCACAACTTGCCCCATTGTCCTGACCAAGCCCGCCAGTCCGCATCTTTCAGCACGCCTAGAAAACCGCTCTTTAAATACCGACATCATCACACACGCTACCAAAAAACTACACACTCACTTTGACATCGTACTACTAGAAGGAGCAGGTGGTGTGCTTGCACCAATCACCGATAATCTGCTCACACTAGACTACATTGCCACACAGTGTTATCCTGTCATCGTGGTAACATCGGCACGCTTAGGCAGTATCAATCATACACTATTGACCCTTGAAGCGATACGCTCTCGTGGACTTACTCTGTTTGGCATGGTGTTTAACCATCACTTTGACACCGACCCAGACATCAGTAGTGACACTTTAGCATTTTTACAAAAATATGTGGCGGATAATTACCCAGACACCCTATTCATGCGACTGATTGATGGGCAGATGATTGGATTTGAGAGAGTGATAGGAAAATAAATTAAACTGAATTAAAACACAGATACACGCTTTACGCAAATAAGAAAAAGACAAATCACCAATATGATTTGTCTTTTTATGGTAAGTCTAACTCATCTCATTGTTACAAACTCTTCACTCCCTGTCGGATGAATGGCAACAGTATCATCAAAGTCTGCCTTGGTTGCTCCCATCTTGATCGCCACAGCAAAGCCTTGAATCATCTCATCCACCCCAAAGCCCACGCCGTGCAGTCCTACGACTTTTTTATCATCACCTGCACAGATAAGCTTCATTTTGCAAGGTTGACGATGACTGGTGATGGCAGATAGCATTGGTGTAAAGGTAGAGGTATAGACTTTAACATCATCAAATTGGGCTTTTGCTTCTTTTTCAGACAAGCCCACTGTACCAACAGGCGGATGACTAAAAATTACGCTAGGGACATTATGATAATCCAAACGCTCGTTCGGTTTGCTGTTAAATAGTCGCTCAGACAGTCTGCGTCCGGCCGCCACCGCTATGGGGGTAAGCTGTATGCCATTTTGTATGATATCGCCCACCGCAAAGATATTATCTACGCTTGTGTTTTGATATTCATCTACAATGATTTCGCCTTTATTATTGGTTTTTACCCCAACTTTATCCAAATTCAACTGATCCGTATTGGCTTTTCGCCCTGTTGCCCAGATAAGTTTTTCAGTTGTAATGATTGTATCGCCACAGTGAATGGTTAATGAATTGTCATCATTCTTGTCAATCTTACTTGGTTCTTTTTGATAATGAAAAATAATGCCATCATTTTGCATAATATGACCAAGTTCATCAATGATTGCTTCATCAAAATTCTTTAAGATTCGATCGCCTCGCACAATCAAATGCGTCTCTACCCCAAGAGCATTTAACACTCCTGCAAGCTCTACGCCGATATAGCCAGAACCAACGATTGCAACTGATTTTGGTAAATTTTCCCATTCAAAAAAATCATCAGAAGTCTCGCCAAATTGAGCTCCATCAATATTGGGAACCATCGGCTTACCCCCTGTGGCAATGAGAATATGGCGAGCGGTAACCGTCTCTTTTTCACCATTACCCTTATCAATCTCAAGAGTGTGCTTGTCAATAAATTTAGCAAAGCCACGAATGACGGTAACATTGTTTTTATCAAAGCCTTTTTGATAGGATTGATGAATGCGATTGATATAAGCGGTGCGATTATCCACCAAAGTTTTAAAATTAAACTCTTTTACAGTTAACCCAAAGCCATAATCGGGTGCGTATTTATGGATATGCTCCGCTAGATTCGCTCCATACCACAAGACTTTTTTTGGTACACAGCCGACATTCACACAAGTACCGCCAATGTGCGTACTTTCAATAATGGCGGTTTTTTGTCCGTACATTGCTGCACGGTTGGCAGAGGCAATGCCACCAGACCCACCACCAATAGCGATATAATCATAATCAAATTGCACATCAAAATCAGTTATCATGATACTCTCCATCTAAATTATCTTCTTTGTATTTTACCAAGAAAAATACTATAAAATAAAAGCAATCTTCTAAGTCTGCGTTTAGAATAAAACACGCACCTTAATGGTTTCAGGCACAGCACGCAGACGCTCCATTGCCTTGCATGAATCGTTGTCATCAACATCCATCACCAGATAACCGATATCGCCTTTGGTCATCAAAGACTGTGCGGCGATATTAATGCCTGCATCAGCAAATGATGCGTTAATCTGAGACAATACGCCTGGAACATTGCGATGAATGTGTAATAGGCGGTGCGTACCTGTGGTGAATGGGATAGAAACATTCGGGAAATTCACCGCACTGGTGGTGTCGCCTTGATCCGAATACTTCACGAATTTTTCGGCTACTTCAAGACCAATGTTCGCCTGTGCTTCTTGGGTTGATCCACCCACATGCGGAGTTAAGATAACATTATCAAACTTACGCAGTGGCGAGGCAAACTCTTCATCAGCTGACTTTGGTTCTTTTGGGAAAACATCAATCGCCGCCCCTAAGATTTTACCGCTGGTTAGTGCATCAGCCAATGCATCAATATCCACACATCCGCCACGAGCCGCATTGATAAACAACGCACCGTCTTTCATCTTGGCAAATTCTGTCTTGGTCATCATGTTGCGAGTGCTTGGCAAATCAGGGACATGCAGGGTAACAACATCTGCTTGAGCAAGCAGTTCATCAAAACTACCCACCTGCGAAGCATTGCCCAACGGAAGTTTGGTAACCGCATCATGATAAATCACTTTCATTCCCAGTGCCTCACACAGCACAGACAGTTGTGAACCGATAGAACCATAGCCGACAATACCCATCGTCTTTCCACGCACTTCATAACTGTCTTTGGCAGACTTATTCCAACCACCACGATGCACAACTGCATTTTTTTCAGGAATGCCGCGCATGAGCATGATGGTCTCGGCAAGTACAAGTTCTGCAACCGAACGCGTATTTGAATATGGTGCATTAAACACAGGAATACCCAACTCAAGAGCTGCATCCAAATCCACTTGGTTGGTACCGATACAAAAACAGCCGATTGCAATCAACTTTTCGGCAGATTCTAGCACCTGACGAGTCAGCTGTGTGCGAGAACGAATACCAATGAAATGCACATCTTTGATTTTTTCAATCAAAACGGCTTCATCAAGTGCTGATTTAATGTATTCAATATTCGTATAGCCTGCATCATTTAGCACCTTTAGGGCATTTTCATGCACACCTTCTAATAATAAGAAGCGAATTTTGTCTTTTTGGAGTGATAAGGTCATAAAAAACTCTCAACTAATAAGGTAAGCAAAAAGTATGTCACACATCAGATATTGATTGCAAATTATCTTCGCTTAAATATCCATAAAACTGGCGATACTAATTCAGATAATTCCAACTTGTGATACCGCCTTAAATACCGTCATAAACAAAAAGCCCACCACATATGATGAGCTTTTTGATGAGCTGATTAGCTGTTTTGTCCCAATTCATCAGCGAAGGCTTTAGCAAAGCTGTCTTCTGTTGGCAAAGTTTCAATAGGAGTGAGCAGTTCATCGCTCAAGCCAATATCTGCACTTGCCATCTCAGCCTCTTTTTCTAGCTGTGCTTTGCGTTGGCGGTTTTGATGATATGCCAAACCTGTACCTGCCGGAATCAGACGACCAACCACGACATTCTCTTTTAGACCTGCTAGGTCATCGACTTTACCCATTGTTGCTGCTGCTGTTAGGACACGGGTAGTCTCTTGGAACGACGCTGCTGAAATGAAGCTCTCCGTTGCAAGCGATGCCTTGGTAATACCTAATAGCTGACGCTCATACTGTACTGGGAACTTGTCATTGGCTATCAATTCCTCATTGAGAGCACGAATCTTGGTATATTCAGCTTGGTCGCCTTTAAAGTAGCTAGAATCACCGCCATCAACAATCTCAACTTTACGCAACATCTGACGCACAATAACTTCAATGTGCTTATCGTTAATCTTAACACCTTGTAAGCGATACACTTCTTGCACTTCATTTACAATGTAGTTCGCAAGTGCTGTTTCACCTTTTAGGCGTAAGATGTCATGGGGATTTAGCGGACCATCAGATACCACCTCGCCACGCTCAACCGTTTCACCTTCAAACACATTGATTTGACGCCATTTTGGAATCAGCTCTTCATGGACATTGCCATCTTCATCGGTGATGATAAAGCGGTTTTTGCCTTTAGTTTCTTTACCAAATGACACCACACCACTCATTTCTGCCATGATTGCATGATCTTTTGGACGGCGTGCTTCAAATAGGTCGGCAACTCGTGGCAGACCACCAGTAATATCTTTAGTACCAGAAGTGGCTTGTGGCACACGACCAAGCACCGAACCTGCTGTTACTTGCTCACCTTCTGATACACGGATAACCGTCTCGGCAGGCAGGAAATAAACCACTTCTTTGCCTTCTTTAGTATCCAAGATAATCGCAGGACGCAAGTCTTTGGCAATACTTGGGCGGTCTTTACTTGCCAAGATTTCAAAAGAGCTCATACCGGTGGTTTCGTCCACTTTTACAGTAGCGGTCATGCCATCAGTGATGTCGCTAAAGCGTGCTGTACCTGCAAACTCGGTGATGATTGGGTGGGTGTGTGGGTCCCATTTGGCAATGACATCGCCTGCAGCCACTTCTGCACCATCACGAAGCAAGATATTTGAACCATAAGGCACTTTATAGCGTTCACGCTCACGACCTTGACTGTCTGCCACACCGATTTCAGCTGAACGAGAAACAACCACCAGATGACCATCAGCATGCTCAACAGTCTTCATGTTATGGAAACGCACAGAACCATTGCTACCTACCGATACACTGTTATCAACAGCTGCTGCCGATGCCGCACCACCCACGTGGAATGTACGCATGGTCAGCTGTGTACCAGGTTCACCGATAGACTGTGCCGCCATGACACCCACAGATTCGCCGATATTCACAAGGTGTCCACGAGCCAGATCACGACCGTAACACTTAGCACACACCCCATGTCCTGACTCACAGGTAATCACCGAACGCACATAAACTTCATCAATGGCATTGGCATCTAACTTTTCAACCATACGCTCATCAATCAAAGTACCTGCCTCTGCAATCACTTGATTGTCAGCATCAAGCACATCTTTGGCAATAACACGACCCAATACACGGTCGCCTAGACGCTCAACAATCTCGCCACCATCAATAACAGGAGTCATACGCTGACCTGCCTGCGTGCCACAGTCATCAGTGGTAATGACCAAGTCTTGTGCCACATCAACCAAACGGCGGGTTAGATAACCAGAGTTCGCTGTCTTAAGTGCGGTATCAGCAAGACCCTTACGCGCACCGTGCGTTGAGATAAAGTACTGAAGTACCGTCAGACCTTCACGGAAGTTTGCTTTAATTGGTGTCTCAATAATCGAACCATCTGGTTTTGCCATCAGACCACGCATACCAGCAAGCTGACGAATCTGCGTGGCACTACCACGAGCACCAGAGTCCGCCATCATATAAATTGAGTTGAAAGATTTTTCACGCTCAACTTCACCCTCGCTGTTCACAACTTCATCGGTTGATAGGTTATCCATCATCGCATTGGCGATTTTATCAGAAGTTCTAGACCAGATATCAACGACTTTGTTATAGCGTTCACCTGCAGTGACAAAGCCTTGTTCAAACTGCTGTTCAATCTCACGCACTTCTGAATCGGCAGCATCCATGATCTCTTTTTTGGTTGGTGGAATGACCATGTCTTCCATACCAATAGAAATGCCCGACAAGGTCGCTTGGGCAAAACCTAGATACATCAAATGGTCAGCAAAAAGAACCGACTCTTTCACACCCAGTTTACGATAGCATGAATTAAGTAGCTTAGAGATGTTTTTCTTGGTCATCTCAAGGTTGCATTCACTAAATGCCATACCTTCTGGCATGATATTCCAAATCAAAAGACGACCTGCAATAGTGTCTTTAATTTCGGTTTTGGTGGTTCTTTCACCGGTTCTTTCATCAATGATGGTCTCAGTAACACGAACTTTGATTTTAGCATTGACCGACAAATCTTCTGAGCCAATCGCACGCAGTGCTTCATTGACCGTACTAAACACCATGTTCTCGCCTTTAGCACCGATATGGCTACGGCTGATATAATACAATCCTAAGACCACATCCTGAGACGGTACGATAATTGGCTCGCCATTAGCTGGCGATAGAATGTTGTTCGTTGACATCATCAGTGCACGGGCTTCAAGCTGAGCTTCTAATGTCAATGGCACATGCACCGCCATCTGGTCACCGTCAAAGTCGGCGTTAAATGCCGCACAGACAAGAGGGTGTAACTGAATTGCTTTACCTTCAATCAGCACAGGTTCAAATGCTTGCAAGCCCAAACGGTGTAGCGTTGGTGCACGGTTGAGCAATACAGGGTGTTCACGAATCACGCTCGCCAACATATCCCAAACCGCAGGCTCTTCACGCTCTACCATTTTCTTGGCGGCTTTAATAGTCTGAGCAATATTATTTTGTAGTAGCTTGGCGTAAGTAAATGGTTTGAACAACTCAAGTGCCATTTTCTTAGGCAGACCACACTGATGCAGACGAAGAGTAGGACCAACCACAATCACCGAACGACCAGAATAGTCTACACGCTTACCCAATAGGTTTTGACGGAAGCGACCTTGCTTACCTTTGATCATGTCAGCAAGTGATTTTAGTGGGCGTTTATTTGAGCCAGTAATTGCACGACCACGACGACCATTATCAAGTAATGCGTCCACTGCTTCTTGTAGCATACGCTTTTCGTTACGCACGATAATATCAGGGGCGTTTAGCTCAAGTAGGCGTTTTAGACGGTTATTACGGTTAATAACTCGGCGATACAAGTCGTTCAAATCAGAGGTAGCAAAGCGACCACCTTCAAGTGGCACAAGCGGACGCAAATCAGGTGGCAATACTGGCAAAATGGTCATTACCATCCATTCAGGCTTGTTGCCAGAATCACGGAATGATTCAAGTAGCTGTAAGCGTTTTGCCATCTTTTTTAGCTTGGTTTCAGAGCTGGTTTGTGGAATCTCCGCACGCAACTCATCAATCTCACCATCAACATCAATATCTTTTAATAGGTCTTGAACCGCTTCTGCACCCATTTTAGCAATGAATTCATCGCCATATTGTTCAAGTGCGGTAAAATATTCTTCATCATCAAGCAATTGATACTTTTCAAGAGCAGTCATGCCAGGATCAGTAACGATATAGCTTTCAAAATATAGAACACGCTCAATATCACGAAGCGTAATATCAAGTAATAGACCGATGCGACTTGGTAGTGATTTTAAGAACCAGATATGAGCCACAGGACTGGCAAGCTCAATATGACCCATGCGATCACGACGCACTTTAGCGGCAGTAACTTCTACACCACATTTTTCACAGATGATGCCTTGGAATTTGCGGCGTTTGTATTTACCACACAGACATTCAAAATCCTTGACAGGCCCAAAGATTTTGGCACAGAATAGACCATCACGCTCAGGTTTGAAGGTACGATAATTGATGGTTTCAGGTTTTTTAACTTCGCCATGCGACCAAGATTTGATGGTATCAGGGCTTGCCAAAGAAATCTGAATACTGTCAAACTCTTTGATGCCTGTATCGGCAGGGCCTTTCATGATGTCTAATAAATCTTTCAAAAGGATTCTCCGTTATATTCGTCAATTCGGTAATCCAGACACCCTTGTGTCTGGATCAATGCTCATCTTTTAGGCTTGGCTTATTTTTTCTTTTCTTTTAAGTCAATGTTAATGCCCAGTGAGCGAATTTCTTTGGTCAATACATTAAACGACTCTGGCATACCTGGGTTCATGTATTGCTCACCGTCAACGATGTTTTTATACATGCGTGTACGACCTTCAACATCGTCCGACTTCACAGTCAACATCTCTTGTAAAGTATAAGTTGCACCGTATGCCTCAAGTGCCCAAACCTCCATCTCACCAAAACGCTGACCACCAAACTGTGCTTTACCACCAAGTGGTTGTTGTGTTACTAGTGAGTATGAACCTGTTGAACGAGCGTGCATCTTATCATCAACCAAGTGGTTCAATTTAAGCATATACATATAGCCCACCGTAACAGGACGGTCAAATTTCTTGCCCGTTCTTCCGTCATACAGTGTTTGCTGACCTGATTTATCAAGACCTGCCAACTCTAAAAGCTCTTTGATTTGACTCTCTTTAGCACCATCAAAGACGGCTGTACCCATCGGCACACCAGCACACAGGTTCTCAGACATTGCCAAGATATCTTCATCTGACAAGCTGTCTAAATCCACCTGCTCGCCGCCAACTTTGTTATAAATCTTATCCAAGAATTCACGAAGTTCGCCTACAGCTGCCTGAGCACGCATCATCTCATTGATTTTGTCGCCAAGACCACGAGCCGCCATACCTAAATGCGTCTCTAGCACCTGACCGATGTTCATACGAGAAGGTACACCCAGTGGGTTTAGTACGATATCAACAGGATTGCCTTTTTCATCATACGGCATGTCCTCAACAGGCATGATGCGAGAAACAACACCTTTGTTACCATGACGACCTGCCATCTTATCACCAGGTTGAATACGGCGTTTCACTGCCAAATACACCTTAACGATTTTTTGTACACCATGTGCCAGATCATCGCCTGCGGTCAATTTGCGTTTTTTCTCAGCAAATTTGTTATCAATCTCTTTTTGCTTGTCAGTCAGATATTCAGAGATTTGGGTCAAACGCTCAGAGACTTCCTCTTTGGCGGGTTGAATGTCCAACAAACTTTCAAGAGATAAATTCTCCATATCCACTGCTGTCAATACTGTACCTGCCTTAAAGCCTGCACCGCCACTTACTACCTCGCCATCAAGCAGATGTACGATACGACCACGAGCCGCCGCTTCAAAAATCACCAACTCTTCTTTTAAGTCTTTGCGATAGTTGTCCAACATTGCCTTTTCAATGGCTTTGGCACGACTGTCTTTTTCTAAACCATCACGAGTAAATACCTGCACATCAATTACTGTACCCTTAGTTGATGATGGTACACGAAGTGAAGTATCTTTAACATCGGCTGCCTTTTCACCAAAGATGGCACGAAGTAGCTTTTCTTCTGGGGTTAGCTGACTTTCGCCTTTTGGTGTTACTTTACCGACCAAAATATCACCCGCATCCACTTCAGCACCGATATAGACAATACCTGCCTCATCAAGGTTGGCAAGCGCTGCCTCACCCACATTCGGAATATCGCCAGTGATTTCTTCGGGGCCTAGCTTGGTATCACGAGCCACACAGGTTAGCTCTTGGATATGAATGGTGGTAAACCGATCTTCTTGTACCACTCGCTCGGACAATAAGATGGAGTCCTCAAAGTTATAGCCATTCCACGGCATGAACGCCACACGCATGTTCTGACCAAGTGCCAATTCACCCAAATCGGTCGATGGTCCATCAGCCAAGATGTCTCCTCGAGCAATCACATCGCCTTCGTTGACAATAATGCGTTGGTTAATACAGGTATTTTGGTTGGAACGGGTGTACTTAATCAAATTATAAATATCAATGCCCGCTTCACCAACGGTCATCTCGCTCTCATTAACACGCACGATGACACGGCTGGCATCAACTTCTTCAATCACACCACCACGCTTAGCGACCACACACACACCACTATCACGAGCCACATGACGCTCCATGCCAGTACCCACAAGCGGTTTATCAGAACGCAAAGTCGGTACAGCTTGACGCTGCATGTTCGCACCCATCAAGGCACGGTTAGCATCATCGTGTTCAAGGAACGGAATCAAAGACGCTGCCACCGAGACAACTTGGCGTGGCGATACATCCATATGGGTAACCTTATCCACACCCATACGCACCGATTCACCCTGATAACGCACCATGACCATCTCTTCGGTCAGTTCGCCATTTTCGTTCATTGGCGAGTCTGCCTGTGCAATCACCGAACCCACCTCTTCAATGGCTGACATGTATTCAATGTCGTCAGTTACCTTGCCATCGATAACACGGCGATACGGCGTCTCCAAAAAGCCAAAGTTATTGGTCTTAGCAAATACTGCCAAAGAGTTAATCAAACCAATGTTTGGACCTTCAGGTGTCTCAATCGGACAGACACGACCATAGTGCGTATTATGCACATCTCGCACCTCAAAGCCTGCACGCTCACGAGTCAAACCACCAGGACCAAGTGCTGATACACGACGCTTATGGGTAATCTCTGAAAGCGGGTTGTTTTGATCCATAAACTGTGATAACTGCGATGAACCAAAGAATTCTTTCATCGCTGCTGCCACAGGTTTTGAGTTAATTAAATCTTGTGGCGATAGGCTATCTGACTCTGCAGTTGTCAGACGCTCTTTAACTGCACGCTCCACACGAGCCAAACCAATACGGAATTGATTCTCGGTCATCTCGCCCACTGAACGGATACGGCGGTTGCCCAGATGATCAATATCATCCACTTCGCCACGACCGTTGCGAATTTCAATCAGCTCTTTTAGTACATCAATGATGTCTTGATTAGATAGTACGCCTTGTTCACGCTGTACATCAATGTCATCAGTATCGATAAAATCACGACCCAAACGGCGATTGAACTTCATGCGACCGACATTGGACAAATCGTAACGCTCTTGGCTAAAGAACATTTGTTCAAACAATTTTTCAGCAGTTTCTAGCGTTGGCGGCTCACCTGGACGCATCACCTTGTAGATCTCAATCAATGCCTCTTCACGAGACATCACGGTATCAGCACGCAAGGTATCGGCAATGTACGCACCATGGTCAATGTCGTTAGTGAACAAAATCTTAAAGCCTTTAATGCTCTTGTCCGCCAATTTTACCAAAAGATCGTGGTCGATTAAGGTATTGGCACGGGCAATCACTTCATCGTGATAAACAATGTCCTCTGCCAAAATACGCTCATATAGATACTCATCAGGCACAGCAAGTTTTGTCATACCAGATGCTTGGATTTCCTTGATACGGCGAGCATTAATACGCTTACCTTGCTCAACAATGACCTTACCTTCAGGCGATACAATGTCAAATTGAGCCATTTCACCTTGCAAGTGTTCAGCAATCAGCTCAATTTCAAACGATTCATCACCTTTATAAACCTCAACCGTTTCAAAGAAGGTAGATAGAATGTCTGCTGTCTCCATACCGATTGCACGCAAAATAATGGTGGCAAGCAACTTACGGCGACGGTCAATACGCACATACACCAAATCTTTAACATCAAACTCAAAGTCAAGCCAAGAACCACGATAAGGAATGATACGAGCATTATAAAGCACCTTACCACTTGAATGCGATTTGCCCTTATCATGGTCAAAGAAAACACCTGGCGAACGATGCAGCTGCGATACGATGACACGCTCGGTACCATTGATGATGAAAGTACCATTGTCTGTCATCAGCGGAATTTCGCCCATAAAGATACTCTGCTCACGAATGTCTTTGATTGCCGCCTTGCTATCTTTATCTTTGCTGTCCTTATCTTTAATGACCAAACGAATTTTTACACGCAGTGGTGCAGCAAAAGTTGAGCCACGCATGATACACTCACGCTCATCAAATTCAGGTTCACCCAAATAATACTCAACAAACTGAAGCTCAGCGTTACCAGAGTGGCTAGCGATTGGGAAAATTGATGAAAAAGCAGCTTGCAGACCAACATTAGCACGCTCTTTTGGCTTTTTGTGTTCTTGTAAGAACTGCTCGTAAGAATCTACTTGGATTGCCAATAGATACGGTACATCCATGACGTCTGGAAGTCTAGAAAAACTTTTACGAATGCGTTTCTTTTCGGTATAAGAATAAGCCATTAAGATTCCTTACGTTAATTTGGAAAAGCCCATTGCAAAAACAAGAGCCAACCTTCAAAAATGAAATACTGTCAATAAAGGGACGGCTGTCAAACGCCCATAAAACCCACGCAATTTGTCAGATACGCCCCTACTGCATATCAAACAAACACGACAAAATGCCAAATACCAAGCGATATTTAGCCATTTCTTTGGTTAATCACAAATTAAGTCGTTTTGCATAGGGTATGTTTGTCCTTTTAGTTTGTGTTTTCTGCTTGACAAGAACAACTAACACAAAAGGTCAAATAATAAATTCTAACAAAAATAATCATAAAAAGCAAGCATAACATAAATAATTTGCATCAATTTGGGATAATCCAGCTAGGTAGCCAATCTAACAATCTGCAAATATATCAATCAAACAGTCGTTGTCTAAAATACTACATATTTCACAATACAAATTATTGTCAAGTATGACAAAACCACTTGCCATCAGATGAACCAAAGCAAGATAACGCATGATAGATTTGGTATATATACCAAACCTTGATTTAAAACCAATAAAAAAGCCAAAATTGCAAATGCAAAATTGGCTTTTTTAAATTATTTTAATCAGACCATTAAATCATCAATGGCAACTGATGACTAAAATTACTTAAGCTCAACGCTTGCGCCAGCTTCTTCAAGTTTCTTCTTAAGCTCTTCAGCTTCAGCTTTAGATGCACCTTCTTTGATAGTTTGTGGAGCACCTTCAACTAGGTCTTTAGCTTCTTTTAGACCTAGACTAGTTACTTCACGAACTACTTTAATAACAGCTACTTTCTTGTCGCCGCCAGAAGTTAGAACAACATTGAAGTCGTCTTTTTCTTCAGCTGCTGCTGCTTCGCCGCCAGCTGCTGGAGCTGCTGCTAGAGCTGCTGCAGACACGCCGAATTTTTCTTCCATCGCAGAGATAAGCTCAACGATTTCCATTACTGATTTTTCTGCGATTGCATCTAGAATTTGTTCGTTAGTTAGTGACATAGCAATTGTTCCTATGAAATAAGAGTATAAAATAAATTAAACGGATAATTTTTAAAATATTTGGAAAAATTAAGCCGCTTCTGCTTGCAGTTTGTCTCGAAGTGCAGCCAAAGTACGCGCAAGTTTGCCAGCTGCCGCTTCTTTCATTGTACCCATCAAACGAGCAATAGCTTCGTCGTAGGTTGGTAGTGTTGCAAGTTTATCGATTGATTTTGCATCAATAAATTCGCCTTCAAAAGCTGCGCCTTTGATTTCGAACTTGTCGTTGCCCTTTGCAAATTCTTTGAACAAGCGTGCTGCTGCACCTGGGTGTTCATTTGAAAATGCAATTAGAGTAGGACCAACGAATGTATCGTTCATGCAAGCAAAATCGGTATCTTCTAGGGCACGGCGTAATAAAGTATTACGCACGATACGCATATCAACACCTGCTGCACGAGCCGATTTACGAAGTTCGGTCATCTGTGCTACTGTTACGCCACGAGAATCGGCAACAACAGCAGAGAGCGCACCTTTGGCAGCTTCATTTACTTCAGCAACAATTGCTTGTTTGTCTTGAAGATTTAGTGCCATGGGTTGTCTCCATATTTATTATCCATGCGGATAATAAGCAAGTTTTATAGATTTAAAAAATCTACACCAAAATACGGCGACTTATCGTCTTTCCGTCTGCGTAGGCTTATGGTTTTATTCATAATTTAGGTAATTGCTTGAAAACAATCAATCACACCTACGGTCTTAGACAGCACAACCCGCTGTGCTGAACTAAAAATATGGCGTTGCTAATTTTGATAACGGGAAAACTAGCAACGAAATTGAGTATTATAAGCAAAACGCCGAAAAAATCAAGAATTATCTGACTAAGCGTCCGCCACAATTATCTCTTACTTGTTCGCACGGTGCGGTACTGGATCGATGGCGATGCCAGGACCCATGGTGCTAGACAAGGTAATTTTCTTAATATAAATACCTTTAGAGGTCGCTGGTTTGGCACGCTTTAAATCGTTCAATAAAGCAGTTGCGTTTTGTTCGATTTGCTCACCAGTAAAACCAACTTGACCGATAGAAGCATGGATAATACCTGCTTTATCAACACGGTATTGTGCCTGACCTGCTTTGGTGTTTTTAACCGCAGTAGCAACATCGGCAGTTACTGTGCCAACTTTTGGGTTTGGCATGAGACCGCGTGGACCAAGTACAGTACCCAATTGACCAACCACACGCATTGCGTCTGGAGATGCGATTACCACATCAAAGTCAAGGTTGCCAGCTTTAATGCTTTCTGCCAAGTCTTCAAAACCAACAACATCAGCACCAGCTTCTTTAGCAGCTTCAGCAGCCGCACCTTGAGCAAATACTGCAACACGCTTAGTTTTACCAGTACCTGCAGGTAGATTGGTAGCACCACGAACAACTTGGTCTGACTTACGAGGGTCAACACCTAGATTGATGGCGATATCAATAGACTCTTTGAATTTTGCTGCTGGCAAATCATTCAAAATCGCAACTGCTTCTTCGATGGTGTATAGTTTTTTAGTATCAACTTTCTCGTTGATTAGCTTTTGACGCTTAGTTAGCTTAGCCATTATACACCCTCCACATTTAGACCCATTGAGCGAGCAGTACCTGCAATAGTACGAATTGCCGCTTCAAGTTCAGCAGCGGTTAGGTCTGCCTCTTTGGTTTTTACGATTTCTTCTAGTTGTGCACGAGTTACTGTACCAACTTTGTCTTTGTTAGGTACACTAGAACCTTTAGCAATGCCAGCTGCTTTACGCAGTAGGACTGCCGCAGGTGGCGACTTCATGATGAAAGTGAAAGACTTGTCGTTAAAAACAGTGATAACAACTGGGATTGGCAAGCCTGGCTCAAAGTTTGCAGATGCTGCATTAAACTCTTTACAAAAAGCCATGATATTCACACCTTTTTGACCCAAAGCTGGACCAATCGGTGGTGATGGGTTTGCCTTACCAGCAGGCACTTGTAGCTTGATGTAGCCATCAATCTTCTTTGCCATGAGATTCTCTCCAATGGTGGGTAATAACGCTAAAATAGCTCCCCAGGGTTAAGAATTAAATCAATATTTAATTCAACGAAAAGCCCTAAGCAACGCCTAGAGCAAAAATTAAATTATATCAACACTAATTAATCTTTTCAACTTTAGTGAACTCAAGCTCAACTTCCGTTGGGCGATTGAACACGCTGACAGTCAAATGTAATTTTGATTTATCGTAATCAACTTTTTTAACCAAGCCTTTAAAGTCGGTAAATGGACCATCAATCACCAGTATTTCTTCGCCAGGTTCAAACATGGTTTTTGGACGAGGGGCATCACTACCCTTTTGGATGCGGTTTAAAATACGGTCAGCTTCAGCTTTGGTAATAGGTGCTGGGTTTTCTGGAGTGCCTCCGATAAAACCTGTGATATTCGGACAGCTTCTAACGATATGCCAAGTATCTTCGGTCATCTCCATATTAATCAAGACATAACCAGGGAACAGCTTGTGCTCAACTGTGCGTTTTTTACCGTCACGCATCTCGATAACTTCTTCGGTTGGCACAAGCACATCACCAAAAGATTCAGCAAATTCACTGCGTTTGATACGCTCAATCAAAGACCTTTGTACTTGCTTTTCATAACCTGAAAATGCTTGGATAATATACCAACGCATCGCATCACCCTTGAATCAATTTAAAAATGAATTAATTTAAAATAAAACCAACAATTTTGTTAAAAACATTATCCAAAAGCCAAATGACTAGCCCAAAAATAATTATTGCCAAAACTGTCTGCCAAGTATAGCGAATGGTTTCGTCTTTACTTGGCCAAGTTACTCGTCTTAGCTCAATGCCTGCATCTTTTAGCAAGGTCTTAAAAGCTCTGCCTTGATGAGTAAGTGCTAAACACACAATAGCAAAAACAACCAAAACCACCGTAATTCCAAGCTGAATCCAAATGTCATTTGCATAAACCCAGTATCTTGGCAAATATTCAGGAGCAAGGGTTGCACCAATCAACACAACAATCGCTAAAAGCCAAAGAATGTAGTCTGTTCCCGAACGCTTTTTTGCAACTTCGACAACATTTTCTTTGGATATGATAATTGGTTTTTTTTGCTGGCCTGAGCTATTTGACGCCACAGTTTCAGCTTGTGAATCAAAATGTTTATTATCGCTCATGCAGAAGATTGCCTTGGAGTGACCAATTTTTTATGATTAAAAGAATGGTATGGAAAGATAAGATGGCAGGCGATGAGGGACTCGAACCCCCAACCCTCGGTTTTGGAGACCGATGCTCTACCAATTGAGCCAATCGCCTAAGGTGTTAAGGACTGCTATTATAGCAGGTTTTTTTAAAAATACAAGTCTTAATTATAATTTTTTACCACCCAACCAAAAACCCCCACCATCTCTGGCAGGGGTTTTGGGTTAAAGCTGATGCTTTGTTTTGGTTTGTGTTGGTTTGTTAAAGATTAGCCTTTAACATTAGCAACAACACCAGCACC
>NZ_JBGTZD010000006.1:0-36781 GCF_041807865.1 Moraxella sp. E33BD
ACCGAGTTATAAGAGCCTGCGGTTACGCCAGAGTTTGCAAGGGTTAGGGCGATATTGGCATTGGCTGACCCATCAAAATTGGCTTGCCCTGTGCCATCGCCTGTAATGGCAAGGGTGCGGGTGGTGGCAAGTTTGCTTGCAGAGACGGCGTTTTCGGTTTTGGTAAGTTTTGTATTGTTAATCACTTCAATCTGCCTTGCCAACTCATTTTTTAGCCACAGAGTACGGTTGGCAAGCTGTCTTGGTGCTCTGTTATCAATGCCGTTTTCCCCGCCCATTACAGGGTCTGAAGTTTCAAGCTGATAAATACCAGCTTCCCAAGTTGAGGTCTCTCTAAGATTTGCCATAATCTTTTCCTTACAAATTAAAGTCGTTTAAGCTGTGCCACGAGTATATCTGCCATCTCGGATGATTTTGCCATTATGCCGAATGCTTGCCTGTGTAAAATCAAGAGCGGACAAGATACAGCGAGCAGGAGCAAAGGCGGACAAAGTCTTTCTAAGCAGGTTCGCCTGTTCAAGGGTAATAGGTTCGTGAATGATAATGCGGTAATACGCCCAGCGGTCAGAATGCCCATAGTTATAGACACCATCTCGCCTTGTGATTTCGCCATTATGTCGTTTGCCACCAAAGCCCTCTTCAAGCGTGGCATTGCCAAAGCCAAGTCGTCTGACAATCTCCTTGACTGCCCACGGCGTGCCTTTATAACGGTGCAGGTCATACGCCCCTTTGATGAGATTTCGCCTTGCTTCATCGCTCTCGGCAAGCCAATAGCCATCTACCCCCACCACGCTCATACTGTCTGCCAAAATCGGCAAATGTGAGCTGTCCACAAGGTCAATCAGACGAATTAAGAGCTTATCTATCGGCAACTCATCAAGGGCAAGCCCCAAATCCGCCAAAGCGGTAAAGGTTTGCTCTTTGGCGATGACATCGGCATAGATGAGCGAATTGTCAGTTAAGGTATCAGCCATCGGTTTGCCCCACAATGCGGATATTGATGTGATTGCAAATAGCAACCATGTCAGGGGCAATGGCTGTCAAGGTAGGGCTAATCAGCTTAACATCATAAACGCCCGCCACTTGCAAAGTTTTGGCGATGTTTAGGGGAACGACATCTTGCCCCAATTTGCTTTCTACTTCCTGCTTATAGGCATTAAAAGCACTTTTGGCATTTGCTAAGACTTCATCAACATTTGCCCCTGTAAAGGCGGTCAGCTCAGCATTTAGGGTAAAATTAACCACTTTGGCACTATTGACCGTTACTGTATCGCACAGGGGGCGTACTTTTTCATCATTTAGGGCTTTGGCGACCTCACGAATTAAGTTATCCGAGATGGGCATAGATTTGCCCAGCAAATGCACCGCCACCGTGCCACCAATCGGCTCTCCTTGGCGGTCTTTGGCATTGCCCACATAGACATCAATAATCTCTTGGCTAACAGAGCGAGCAAAGTAGGCATACGCCCCCTTTGAGCCTGCATTAGAAAACCGTTCAAAGGCAAGCATAATCCGCTCTCGGTAGCTGTCGTCATTTTCCACATCAACCCCATTTTGGCTAATGGTGGTATTTTTGGCGGATACGGTAACGGTGGGGTGTGGGCGAGTTGCCAGCGTGCTGATTTGCCCTACGGCATAGCCATTGCCCACTGTGCCTGTTTGGGTACAAACGGCATTTAAGCGAATGCTTGGGCGGTTTTGGCTAAGCTGTCCGCTCTCTGTGGTGGCAAAGGCGACATTACCCGCTAAAACTTGTGTGCCTTTATTGATGTGAATGGTTAAATTGCCGATTTCAGAAGGATTAACACTAAATTCCAAGACAGTATCCGCAGGCTGGCGGACAGGCGATGTGTGCCAAAATCCGCCCCAGCGACATCAAGCATTAGTCCTGTGGCGTATGGGATATGTTGCTGGCGGTAGGCTTCGTTGAGCTGTTTTCGTAATAGCAATTCACGAAACGCAAAGGTGTTGATGAGCAGGCGTTCAATATGAGCAGGTTGTAGCACTTTGCCTGCTCGGTGTTCGTAGTCTTTGATTGTCTGGCTTAAAATTGTGTCAATGTCATCGTCCACGATTTTAAGATTTTCTCGTTTTGGTAATGCCACGCCTTGCCCCTATGCTCTTATGTTTTAAAGTATAAATTCGCTTTTATAAATCTCACCCTTAACACCGTCCGCCACTTGCCAATCCAGTATCATCGTCAGGTGCGGTGCTTGCCCTGTAAAATAAATGTCTTTGATGGTGGCTCGTTTTTCCCAAGTTTGCAGTGCCAAATGAATCTCACGCACCACATTAGGGATTAAAATGTCAGTCGGTGCGTCCAAATAATCCAAATGAGCCGAGCCAAAGGTCGGACGCAGGACATCAGAGCCTTTTTTGGTGGTCAAAATAATCTCGATACAGCGATGAATGTCGTCAATGTCAGTCATTGCCGTGCTGTCGTGTGAGAGTTGCCAATGGCGGTGGTTGGTGGTTGTCATTTTGACCTACAAAAAAAATACACCCAAAGTGATTTAGGTGTATTGTAGGGGTTTTGGGTAGTTGGGTCTTTTAAAGGGTTTTAAGAAAAATACGGATAAATCAAGGCGTGCCTGTGCGACTGTTACCACCAGCAACCCCACCGTGCGTGTGCGATTTTAGGCTGACCCAACCGCCCACCACATCTATACTTGCGGTAAGTCTCCCTGTTACCTGTACATTGCCTGTGATGATGGCGCTTGGGGTGTCAAGCGTTACTTGCTTGGCGGATTTTATCAGTAAATCGCCATTTGTCTCTATGATGATTTGTCCGTTCTGGCGGTTGTGGCTAATCGTGGTGTCATTACTAAATCGTTTGACCCACAGCTCGCCATTGCTGGTTGGTGGGGTATCTTGGTCATTATAAATCACGCCAAGCACCACACCGCCATCGCCACCTGCGTTCATCAGGCACACACAAGTCGCCCCCACATCGGGCAAGGCGTAGAACTGATTGCCACCCGCTCCCATTGTGATGACAGGGAGCCAGTCGCTTGTCATGCCGTCCAACGCACCCAAAATGACTTTCACTTTGTGGCTGTTTGGGTCAATTTCACTGACTTCGCCAAATTGGAGTGTGGCGGACAGGTTGTTATGGGCGTAGTTCATTGAGTATTTTCCTGTGTTTTGTTGTCTTTTGGGTCAATATATTCCAGCATTTTAATCTCAATCATGGTTAAAAAACCTTGATTGTTTAGTGTATGGCGAGCCTGTTTAACCAGATATTTACCACTAAATTTACCAAAATCAGTCACGATAATCGTTTGTCCAGCCACCAGCATGGCATTGCCCACCAATTCAATCTCCCCTGCAATTTGCTCATCGGCTTGATGTTGGGCGTGGGCATTTGCCATTGCTTGTGCTTCGCTGTCTGTGGCATTGTTGGGGGCGGTAATTTTTAGGGTGTCGGTGGTGGTAGGTTTTACCCCTTTTCTTTTGGGTTTGGGCTTGGCGGTTTTGGTAATGGTTTCTTTCTTTTGGGTGTTGTAGGTGGAGACTTGTACTTCACTTGGTGTATCTTTGATAACATCAAAAAAACGCACATCGATGACCGAAGTTTTATCCAGCACCGCCACCGCTTTATTTTCGCCCAGTTTTTCATTATCATAAAAGACCAAAGTTTTATCCACAATCTTAAAGCTATGCCCATAAGTTTTGGCAAGGCGGGTCAAAAATTCCACATCTCGCTCTTGATACTGCGTCACAGTGGTGATTTTAATATCACGAATTTGCCCTGTTACCGACAGATTTAGGCGTTTTGCCACTGTACGGACAATGTCGGCAAGGGTGGTGTCTTTATAGACTTTGGCTTTGATGGTGCGATTTGCCTTACTAATGCCTGTGGAGAGTGCCTTTAACACAACAACAGACGGTGGATAGCGGTATTCAATCTCGCTAATCTCGAATCGTCCCAATGCCACAAGCTCGCCTGTGTCATCTGCCAAATACAGCTCCACGCCATCGCCATTATCGGGATACCAGTCATACAACCAGTCGCCATCTACATCTTCAAGCGTTAAAGTAATCTCGTCTGATTGGTCAGACAGATAGTCGGTATAAGTGATCTCCAAAAGATAAGGCACAATGGCGTTTGTGATGTCTTTTTGCTCATAGATGACGGCAAATTTGGGCTTGTCGGTATTTTGTATCATTGTTAATCCCTAAACGGTCAATCTCTAAACCAAGGGGGTAGATTGGTGTTTTTGGCTTGTGATTTTTGAATAATCGGCACAAAGACAGTCGTGCCTGCGGTCAAGGTCTCAGATAGAGCAAGCTGTGGATTGGCGTCGATAATTCGCCCAATCTCATCTACTGTTCCATAATAACGATGAGCAATTAAATCAAAGCGGTCGTGTTCATTGCAGGTGTGGATTAGTACGCTACTCATCTAAACAATCCCCCAGTTTTTAATCCCTTTAATGGTTTTTTGCTGGCTATTTTGGCGGTGAGCTTACTGACGGTGGATTTGCCAATGCTCATTGCCCCCATTGCACCTACAAAAGCGGTTTTTGCCTGTATCAGATCGCCACTTTGCACCGCTCCGATGCCAACACCCACCTTGCCCAGCGTATCAGATACCGCACTACCAAAACCACCCATGCCGTCCAATTTATCAGCATAAGCGGACAGTGCAGGAATGTTTGATAAATCTTTGATAATGCCTGTGCCGTCTGATACGATTCCTGATAAGGTCAAGGCATAACGAGCGGGGTCGTTGTGAAATTCGCCAAGCAAGGCGATTTTTGCTCCAATGCCATCAAGCAGTCCTTCGCTTCTGTGCCATGCCCCCACATCTGCCATTAGGCTTGCTGTTTCAATGTCTATGGGAGTATTGATACTGTCATCTTTGATGGATAAGAGCGGCACGCTGTCCATCGTGGCAATGGCTGGGGTGGGATTTGGGGTGGTAGGGTCGCCGATAAACTCGGTCAAATCCACATCGATGTCCATAGCCAAAGTATCACCTGTGTCGTTTTGGGCGATGGTGGTGACCGATAATTTGTCAATGGTATAAAAGCCAATCATCTGCCCTGAGCCTGTTACCAATGCCTGTGCGTCTTGGGAGATAAAGGCTTGGTGCAGGGCTTGATACTGCCCGCCTACATCACCCAGTCGCCAATGCAGTCGCAGGCTAAATTTGAGCTTGTCGAGAAGTAGCCCCAAGCCTTGTGTGCGTGGCTTGCCCTGTATGACTTCGTGATGGACAAATTTGGCGTCATGCGTGGTAGTCAAAGCGGTAAAGCTTTCTGTGGCTTCAAAGGGGATTTGCCCCAGCATGGCGTACATCAGTAAGCTCTCCGTAATTTATCTTGTTGCATTCTGGCGAACATTTTTTCAAATTCGGCTTGTGATAACTGCAAGGCTCTTTCAATTTTGCCCACATCACCGCCACCTGTGTTAATGGTGGGATTAAAATGGATGGTAATGTTGCCTTGATGATTGGCATTGGTGGCGTTGGTGCTTGTCATTCTTGCTTGATGTTCGCCCACGCTTGTGCTGATTTGGGCGGACAGATTGCCCATTTTTGCCCCAAAGTTTGCCGTTACGCCACTTGCAACAGAGCTAATGGCGGATATGGGCTTTTGACCGCCTTTATCAATACCAATCGCCAAGCCTTCGGACACCCACGAGCCAAACTGACGAAACACACGGCTTGGGCTGTTAATGCCAAGCATTCTTTTGGCGGTACCAGCGACATTGCCCACGGTGCTACTAATCGCCCCAACCACAGCTCCTGCCATTGATTTGATACCACCAATAAGCCCTTGAATGATATTGACCCCAAAGGTGCGAAAGCGACCGACAAGTCCGCTTAAAAAGCCCCACACAGCAGAAAAAGCGGTAGAGAATGCAGAAACTGGGCTAAATCCACGAATGACCGCCATTAAGCTATTTACTGCTCCAACAAATACCGCTCTAATGTTTGCCCAAATCGCACTTGCCACACCGATGACCGCACCAAGCACACCCGCCATAATGCCAGACGGATTAAAGGATGAAAGCAGCGATGAAACAAAGCCAATCGCCCCCATAAAGACATACGACACGCCTTGCCAAATGCTAACGGCGGTACTGATAATCGCATCCAATATGCTTGCCCACACCCCAATAATGCTTGCCCCAATTTGGATAACAGTGGTCAAAATGCCAATAATGACACCGCCTACCGTCTGCCCAAAGGCGTTGGCACTTTCTGCCCCTTGCTCGGATTGGGTAAAAAATGCCAAAAACCAGTCTAAAATCGGCTGAACAAAGGGTGAAATGCTTGCCCACAATCCCCCAAAAATCCCCACCAAACCGTCAAATACGCCCTGCAATGGGGTAAATGCTCCCATTATGGTCTGCCAAAGTCCAGAAAATGTGCCTTGTAATGGAGCGACCCCTGCCATAATGCCGTCCCACAGACCCAAAAAGAAGGAGCTAATCGGTGTCCAGTATTTATAAACCACCAATGCCACACCCACCAACGCAAGGGCAAGCCAGCCAATCGGTGTGGTCAAAAGAGCCCGACCAAAGCCCATGACCGCCACTCGCAGGATATTAAATACGCCAGAGAGTGAAACAAGCCTACCAAAAGCGGAAGTTAAGGCGGTAATGCCTGATTTGATGAGGTTAAACCCACCTGTAAACAGACTAATCGCAGTGCGGGCTTGACGAGCGGATAGCCCAAACAATCGCAGGGCAGATACAGCTCTACCCATTTTAAATAACTGAAACGATGCTGATAGTAGTTTTAATGTGCCGGCTGTACGAATCCCTATACCCATGATACTTAATAACCCACCAAACATTAGGTTAAAAGCAAATCTAGTAACCAGCGAGCCTGCCTTAAAAGCAAACAATGCCGCTGCCACCTTAAACAGTGTGCCAATCAGCTCAGGATTGGCTTTAGCAAAGGCAACAACCTTTTCGATGACGGGTTTTAAGTCGTTAATCAGCCCATTTAACGCAGGTAGCACTACCGAGCCGATACTGATACCCAAGGCTGTCATATGACCTTTTAGGGTTTGTAGATTATTGGCGGTGGTTTCGGCTCGAGCTTCATATTCTTTATTCATTGAGCCTGCGTACTGTGTGCTGTCAGCGACCTTATCTAGGTTATCTTTTAGGGTGTCCAATTGCGATAATAACGGAGCGATGGCAAGCAGGGACTCTGAGCCAAATAGAGATTCTAGCACTTGACCTTGTTCGTGCTTCTCGAGTTTTGAAATGGATTCTAGGACTTTAAGGGTTGTGCCTTCTGCATCTTTCTGCATATCTTTGGCAATTTGCTCATGGTTGAGACCTAGTTTCTCCCATGCTTCCTTTTGGCTTTTAGTAGCATTCTCACCTTTGCCTAACGCCAAAAACATATTCTTAATGCCAGTAGCAGCAACTTCATCTGCAACACCCATACCACGAATGGTCGCACCAACCGCAGCAATCGCACCTGCCGATGAACCAGCCACCTCGCCAAAAGCACCAACCCTTTGGACAATATCCATAATGCTTTTGGCAGCAGCTGGGGTATTATTACCCAAATGATTGATTTGATCGGCAAGCTCCACCACTTGCGTTTGGCTCATACCAAAAGCCGTTCGCATTTCAGCCATCGACTGACCTGCCTGCTGTGCTGAAACATCAAACGCCACACCCATCTTAACCGCATCGTCAGCAAATTTCATGAGCTCGCCTCGAGCGATGCCTGACTGACCGCCTAATGCTACGATTTGGGCAATGTCATTAGCGGACATGGGACGGATGGTAGATAGGTGTAGAATTTCGTCGGATAATTCTTGAAATTGTTTTTTAGCAATAACAGGATTATCGCCAAAATCCACCACTTTTTTGACATCTGCCATTGAGCTTTCAAAATCAATGGCAAGTTTGACAGGGGCAGCGAGCGTCAGTCCTGCCCCAACCAGACCCATGACTTCGCCCTGCATATTGGCACGAGCTTGACGGTTGTTTTCTAGGCGAGTTTGGATACCTGCTTGCTGGACGGCGTTCATTCGCAAGTCTCGCATTGTCCTACCCAGCTGATCGTATTGGCGTTGCAATCGTGGCACGGCAGTTGATGTGCCTAGGCGATCTATCTCACCCCTTAACCGTCTTTGCTCATTGCCTAGAATATTTGAGCTGCGGCGAACGCTGTCTAGTCCGCCTGTCAGCGTGCGAATGGCAGACATCGCCCCACCAATCATGGCAGAGGCACTAATAACAATTGATAATTCGGTTGCCATAAGGTAAAATGTTCCTAAGTTCTTTTAACCAGACAAGGGGCAAGATATGGCTTGGCTGATGATACCTTTTATGATTTTGATGTTTTTCTTGGTGTTGTTCGTTGTCCTACTGCCTTTTGTTGTGGCGACTTTCATCTATGACCAACGCCAAATCTCAAAACGCAATGAGCAAGCTATCAAGAAAGACTGGGAAAGACTGATGGTAAGACTTGATGACAAACAACAAATCTCCTAACCTCCACCTCTCCCATATCCCGCCTTCACTTGGCGGGATAGTTGTTTTAGCCAGACATCAAAGTCATCAAGACTTAGCTCATCGATGGTTTGGCTGCTCCACCCATACCACCACGCAAGGTCAGCGATGGCATCATAGAGCCTATCTAGCCAATTAAGGTCAGGCTTCTTGCCCTTAGAGTTCGCTAAATTTGCGAAAAGTGTCTTGGATTTGTTTATAATCTGCGGTATCAAGCAAATCCAAATCTTCTGGAATAAGTCCTGTCAGACGAGCAAATAAGGCAAGCTCCTGCTCCATCTCGTTTTTAAGTTGTCCAACCGCTCGCAAATCACCCACTTTGGCATGACGCATTTTAAGCTCGCTCACCGTTTCACCCAGTCCATTTTTAATGGGAAATTTAAGCACAATCATGGTATGAGTGTTTAGTTGCTCGGCAACAAGGTGGGCGGGATTGGTGGTGTTTTGATTTTGGCTTGACATAACAAACTCCGTAAATAAAAGGTTAAAAAAATACGCTCATCAAACGATAAGCGTATTTTAGAGAGTTTGGGCTTTTGGGTCTTTTAAAGGGTTTTAAGAAAAATCCTTTAAGCACCAACCACCCTGCGAAAGTTCGCCAGTACATCAGCCCCATTCACACGATACTCATTTTTAAAGGCGTTAAAATAAAACACTTCTTTACCGTCCACCAGCTGTCGCACTTCGTGGGCTTGGAAAGTACTGGCAAACTCCGCCTTTTCTTTGGGTTTATAACTTCCCAAAGGATTTTTGGAGAATGTGCCTGTCAGGATTGTAACCAGTGGCACTTCCGCCGCCAAGCCTTGTGCGTCGTGCTTTTGAATGTCGGCACGCACCATCAGCTGCACCGCCTTAAATGGGTGATAGACAGTGGCAAAGACATTTTCATAAAAGCTGTTCCAAGTAATCTCGCCTTCTAGTGCTTCTACGCCTGATGGTAGTTTAATCGTACCGACCAGTCCAAGACCCTTGTATTCATCTTGACTGACTTCCACATCAGGTAGCTTGATTTCGCTGGCTTGACCCAGTAGGCTGTTACCATTGACATAAATGTTGGCGTTAAAAATGGCATTAATTTGCATGGTTTTTCCCCTTATTTTTTACCAGTCAAATTGACCAAGTATTTTCTTGTCATTACGCTGGCATTGGTAATGCGTTCGGCAGGCAGTTTTGGTGTGTAGTCATAGACGAGCGGAATTTGCCCTTTGCTAAATGCGTCCACAAGGTCGTATTCATAATCCAATGACACCGAGTAGCCAACAATGGATTTGAGTGTGCCCAAATAAGTGCGAATGCCCTCGATAAGGCTATCAATTAACGCATCATCAATCGGTCTGTCCACATATTGCAGCTCAAACTGGCGGATAGACTCATCAATAATATCGCCTGTGCGTTGTGCGACTTCAAAGTTTTTGATATGGCTGATAGAAGGAAAGCACGCCAAGCGGTTGCCCCACGCCCGAAAGCCTGTGCCATAGCTATTAAAGACGGTGGTAATGCCTTTTTCATTTAGGCGGTTAGTCTCGCTTTGTGGGTCATCAATGCGAGCGGTGAGCGGAATTTCTAAGGCGGTTACGCCAAGCAGTTCGTGGTTAGATTTTGAATGCCAGTAGCCTTTGTCCACATCCACTTTCATACGCAGACCTGCCAAATGTGTGGCAAGGTGTTCTGTGCCCAAAATACCCACGACATACGGATAGCACAGCTCGGCTCTATCGCTACTGGTGTTAAAGTTAATCGTGCCAGTCGCCCCACGCCCTTGTAGGACGGCAGATAAGCTGGTTCCTTTGGGGGCGTTGATGTAGGCGATGGCATTGAGCTTGTTTGCCATGGTAATCATCGCTAAGCTTGCCGTGGCGGTCTTATCATACTCTGGCACGATGATGATTTTAGCATCCGCACCAAACTTACCAAAGCCTTCGGTTAAAAGCTCCAAGCCTGTGCGTTTACCACTACTTGCCACAAATCCGCCCAAAATATCCGCCTCAGTAACTTTGGCAGGGTCGGTGTAGGTGTAGCTAATGGTTGGGGCAGTGGGGCGGGCGTTAAAGGTAATCTCGCCTGTCAGCGTGTTAATGGTGTACTGGTTGGAATTTAGCACGGTTTGACCGTCTTTGACGGTATAGCCTCGTTGAATGGCAGGATTACGGGTTTTGGCGGTTAAGGTATTGACATCCACGGTCAAGACTTCATCCACCACCACTGTCTTGTGGCGAGCAGGGTCGCAGACATTAACCACATAAGCAAGACCTGCTTTGTAGCGTGTCCAGATATGACCAGCGTCAGGCAAGGTAAAGCCTGCACGGGTCGCCTCGTCTCCGCCAAATTGAGCAAAATCTTTGGCGGTTTGGCATAGGGTTAGCACATTGACATCACCAATGGGAGCAGTCCCCACAATGGCGGTAATCGCCCCATTGACGGTATAAACAGGGCTAGAACCACCGTCAATGCGTTTGGTTTCGGTGCCGTGATGAAAAGACATAAAATACTCCTTTTAAGGGGTTTTCTTTTTAAGGGTTGAATTTAAAGGGTCAAAGGGGCGTCTTGTGTGAACTTGCACCAGTTTGGGACGATTGTCGCTCTGACAGATTTCCACGCTTTGGGTCTTAGTGCGTATCTTTAACTCATATTGCCACGCCCCTCCGTCTTGATGCAGATAGCGTTCACTGACCAGATGAATTTTGTTGCAATGCTTAGGGCGAAAGCCTGTGATGACCGCTCGCACCTTGTCAAGCAGGGCAATCGCCCCCTTATCGTGGTGTACGCCACGCCCAAAGATGGTGAGTGAAAAGGTTAATTTACGAGTTTGGACAATGGCGTGTGTGTCGTCCGTCATCTCATAATCCGACCCCTGATAACCAATCAATACCTCCCCAACAGCGTGAATAAAGCGATAAGTGGCAGGATTATCAGGAAATAAATCCACTTCTATGCTTGGCAAATCCTGACGGAGCTTTTCTCGCACACTTGCCAAAATCGCCAAAGTAATGCTGTCTGTCATCAGTAACCACTCCAATCACTCTTGCCACGAGAGCGTACTCGGTACGCCCCACGCTCTTTGTGTAAGGCGTTTTCGTTTTTGGTAAGGTCGGTGGCAAATAGGTGCATTTTGCCATTTTGAACAAGATTTAACATTTTTAAAGCATCGTCATAGGCGGTTTGCAAGGTTTTTGGCATTTCGCTGGCGTTAATCCGCCGTTTGTGTAGCCAATAGCGGGCAATGTCGCCACACCAAGTATTCAGTAGCGTTGGCACAGATTGCAAAGGCAGAGCATAACGCCCCGCCAAATAACCGTCCGCCACTTGGCAAGCATGGCTGATTGCCTTATCCACCACCGCCCAATCAGGCTCGATGTCTTGATAATCATAATGATTGGTAAGGTCATCACGACTAAGCTGGATAAGCTCTACCTTGCTACACAAGGCAATCATATCCTCACGGCTGATATAAGGGGCGGTGTGGTTCATTGGTTAAGCCTTTTTACGAGTGGGTTTTTTAGGCTGGGCAGTTTCGGTGGTAGCCACTTCATCGCTTGCTGTGTCGCCATTAGCAGTTTCGTCCACTTCTGGGGCGATTTCATCAGGTGTTGTTGGCTGTGGCTCAAAAACTGGCTCGGATACAGGTTCATCAGCTGACTTATCTGACACATCATCAAGTAGCGTGGTGTGGGCGGATACTTGGGCATAGACATCATCAGTCAAATCAATCACTTGACCTGTGTCAATACGCACCAGCTCGCCATTTTGTTCTAAGATTAAAGGGGTATTTACTTGGACTTTTTTCATTGGTTTTCCCCTTATCTTAATAGGACTTTGACAGGTTCATTTGCACCGCTTGCCGATGACAAGGCGAGAAATTGCCCTGTTTCGGATTTAATGGCACAGCCTTGGGTGTCTGAGCCGACTTTGTCGCCTTGGGCAATCGCACCGCCAGATTCCACAATGCTTACACCCAAAATTTCTACCGCCACGGACTCACCTTGTTTTGCGTCCACAGGGACAATGCCAAAGATAGGTTCGTCAGCGGTGGCTTGTTTACCTTTGGCGGATACAAAACGGTTGCCGATAAGCTCGCTCATTGCCAGCATCGTTACAGCGACAACAGCAGATTTGGTCGGATTTGCCATTGTTATTCTCCTTAATTTTCAAGTCTTAAATCACATTTTCAAATAAGAAACCGCACGCACCGCCCACGACAGCAGCCTTACGAATGTCGGTATAACGCACATATTGCACCTTACCACCCACATCATCATATCTGTCCACGACAGGTAGCCCACGACGGCGGAAAGTATAGCCAAACGCAGGTACACCCTCGTCATTACCGCTTGGTACTTGGTCTGGGCGGACGATAAGGCTAGCAAAATTGCCCCAGATTGGGCGGGTTTGCTTGTTGCCCACTGGGATAGATACCGCATTACCGATTAAAATTTCATCAAGTTCTAACAGCTCTTTAAGCGTGGCGACATTGAGCAGTGGCTTATTGGTACTGTCGCTAATCAGCGAGCGAAGTTTGGCACTTCGGCGGATTTGGGTGTAGACCTGACCGCTTAGTACGAGCGTCTTTGGGGTTACGCCTGTGGCACTTCGCACCTGCTCTTTGGCATCATCAATAATGGTCTGAATATCAGCATCATCTGCTGTCCACTTGGCGGACGCAAAGTCCTTGCTGTGAGCATTGGCATAGACCGATTTTGTTTGTATAAGTCTTGCGATTTCTGCTTCTTGGCGAAGTTGCACCCCTTGGGTGACACGGCGGGTGGCTTTGGCGTGTTCGTCAAACTGGCTCTCGTGCTGTTCACGGTAGTCCACGCCTGCGGCTAAGTCGTGTTCTTCTAGCACCACAGGCATTGTCGTGGACTTGTCCAGCGTGATGATGTTGCTTGCTGCACCGACCGCTCGCTCGGTCTCATATTCCACCAGCGAACCCTTGCCAAAAATCGGCACTTTAATACCTTCTTTATCGGTATAAACCACAGGCATAATCTGCTCGCCAATAAAATCCGACTGCATATAGCCCAAAGCAAGATTGGTTAAAACTTCGTCTTTGCCACGCAGATGTGATAGATGTGTTGCACTCATCATATACTCCTAAAATTATTTTAAAATTAAGCCGTACGGCGGGCAGCTTCTTCATAACTGATGTTTTCGGATTTCATCAAGGCTGTGGCTCGCTCGTGGTGGGACATATTTTCGCTAAAACTTACCGTGCTTTTGGTAACTTTGTCGGTCAGGTGTAAGTGCTGTTTTGGCAAGTTACCTAAAAATTCTTTAAATGCCGCCGCCAATGACTTTTTGTCATCGCCCTCGCCAAAGTCAGCGGTGGTATCGTTTGGAAATTCGGCAAAGTTTAACACTTGGGTTAATAGCTCCTTATCACAGGGCTTAATTTTGCCTTCTTTGACCAGAGTTTCGGCAAAATTGGCATTGACGGTATTTGCCACATCTCGCTCTTTTTTGGCTTGCTCAGCTTTAAACTTAGCAAGTTCTGCTTCGGCTTTTTCGGCTCGTGCCAGTGCTTCGGTTACATCTTGATTCATTGTATTCTCACTTTGGTTGCTTTGGATTGGGGTGGAATTTAGGTCATTGGATTTGCCTTCGCCATCAGTATCGGTTTTTGGTGGAGTGTTGGTGTCCACGCTTGGATTTACTGCGTCAGCTTGATTTGCAGGAGCTTCACTAAAATTAAAAAATCTGGCAAAGATACTTTTAATATCAAAGACAAGTTTTTCACTCTCGGACAGCTCGCCAAAACTGACAACGCCATCACTGCTGTCATTAAAACTGACAGGCGATAAGCCCTTGACCGCAGGAGGCAACGCTCCTAAAAACCCAATATGGCGTAAATACCAGTTATCAGGCTTAGGGTTGCTTGGGTGTTTGGGTGGGTAGAAGCTGGCGGAGAGTTTCTTATAACGCCCTTGTTTAACTAAGTCCACAAAGCCTGCGTCCATTTCGCCAAACTGGGCATACAGTTTGTCGCCTTTGGCAGACAAGGATTTGACCCAGCCATAAGCGGGAGCGTTGTCATCAGGGTGTCCGATGACGATGGGGGCTTCGTGAAAGCTTGGATTGTAGCCATTTGCAATGGCATTAAGGTCGTCAGGCGTGATGGTAACTTCTTTGCCCGAGTTATCGGCTCGTGTGCCAGCGATAAAGATTTCGTGTTGTATGGTTTGCATAACAAAATCCAATGTAATTTTGGGCTATTATGCAATACTTTGAGGGATTGGTCTTTTAAAGCGTTTTAATGATTTATTTGCTAGGCACAATCTTGTATAATATGTTTTGTCTAACGACATTAACATAATTTCTACTATTGTAGATAAGCGTTTTAAGAAATTCGGTGGATACATTAAGGATTTTACTAGGATTTGAAAATGGGCGATTTTAGGGGGCGATTTTAGGGCTTTTAGGGCGTATTTGGGGTGATGTGGGGATTTGGTGGGATAAGGGCGTTAAAAGCGGTTTTGACCGTTTTTGACCGCCTTTTGTGGGGCGTTTGGATAACATCAATCGTCCCACAAGGAGAATTGGCGGGTATTAAACTCAAATTGGCGTTGTTCTTTGATGATGGTGTAAATGCGTTGCAAGGTTACACCATACTTTTTGGCAAGGACTTCGTGGTTGTCGCCTGTGAACTCATCATAGATTTGGCGGTTACGGCGGGCGGCTTTGCCAGAGATGTTTTTTGGAATGTACAAATTCTCACCGCCAAACTCATCAAGCACGGTGTCGGTACTCTCTTCGGCAATGGCGATCGCCTGTGTCTTATCCACGCCTTGACCGAGCAGGGCGTGATAAATGATGTCATATAGGGCTTGACTAAATTCGTGTTGGCGGGATTTGCTCATTTTGACTTCCTTTGGTTAAGTGTTGGTTTGGCTTGTTTTTCTACCCGTTTACGCCATTTTTTTAGGCGTTCTATGACATTGCTGGCTTGCTCACTATCCAAATCATCTATGGCGGTTTGGGTTTGATTTTTGATATAAGTTGCCAATGCTTGCTCACTCTCATTTCTAATCGCTCCCAATGCGTGTAAATCCAGCCACAGATGGCGGATAAGTTTGATTTGTTGTTCTATGTCAAGACTTGCCTTATCGTCTATGGACTTTGGGTCTTTTTTCTTATGTGTTACCACAAACCCAAGCTTTTTTAACCTTGCCAATACCTTGTTTAATTCACTGATAGTCATCGCTTTGGTGCTGTCTTTGCCAGTCATTGCCACAAGGAGCGAGCGGTAAGTGTCGTCATCAAGGCACAGTTTACTTTTGCCGATATGGATAAGCTGAATGAGTTTGGGCTTATTTAATGCAGTTCGTTTGGTTTTATATTGGCTCATTTAATTTTCCTTAATGGGTAATGATAAGCAAGGCTTACCCCTGCTTATCATTTGGGCTTGGTGTGTTTAATTAACCGCTTCTTTTAGTCCTTTACCCGCCTTAAACGATGGGACTTTTTTGGCTGGAATTGTCAGTTTTTCGCCTGTTTGTGGGTTACGACCTGTGCGGGCTTTGTGGGTTTTGACAGCAAACGAGCCAAAACCTACCAGATTGACTTCACCACCCTTTGCCAGTTCGTCTTTGATGCTACCTAGCACCGCATTAACGGCATTCTCGCATTGTTTTAGGGGTAAGCCGTCCATTTTGTCATAGACAGATTTAATAAGTTCTTGTTTGTTCATAATATGTTACCTTTTAAAGTTGGTCTTTTGGGACAATGACAAGGCGACCAACTCTTGCCATTGTTTTGAAGTTAAAGATTGGCAAAATCAAGGCTAATTTGCTGATATTTTCCGTATTCATCTCGCTCATAGAACCGCATATATTCTTTTGATGAAATGACTTGGGTGGCATCACTGATAGCTTGCATTGCTTTTTGCCATTTGTCATCTGTGATGTTTAGGCTACGCAAGGATAGCACTCGGCGGATATTGATTTTGCCTTCCTTATCAACAGCAAAAGCATTGTCAATAATGGCTTTGATGTTGTCGTTGCTGTCGGCTGTCCACTCACGCAGACATTCGTCAATCAAGGATTTTGCAACCTGCAAGCGTTCGTCAAACACAAGGTTATCTTGGATAGCAATTTGCACTTTGTATTTGCCGTCAAAGCTCATTAAAGACACATTGCCCTTTTTACCGCCAATATGAGTATCGTATTCTTGGGCGGAGAGTTCCACGAAGTTGTGAAATTCAGCAAAAAACTGCTCTTTGATAGACCGCATTTGAATTTGGAGACTTAGGGCTTGTTTGACAAGATTGATGACAGTTTCGTCTCTTAGCTTGTCAATTTCCTTGATTTTATCAAGGGGGATAAGGTGTCCCTTGTCGTTTAGACGGTAGCCGTCAGGAATGGCGGTATTAGCAATTGGGGTTTGTTCAGTCATAAAATACTCCGCAGGTTTGGTTAAGTTAATTCAAGATAACGACATTGCAAAGTGTGAGCGGTCATAAACAGTCGCATTTTTAGCAGGTTGTCGTCATTGTCTTGGTTGAGTTTAAACAACTCATTTTTGGCTTTTGTGATGGCATTGATAAGTTTGTTTTTATCAAGCTCGCCATTTTTGATTAAGATTTGCAAAGCCTCATCTAGCATGAGCAAGCCTAGCGAGTTTTTGGCATAGGTATTATCATCAATGTGCAAAATCATTGGCATAACACACTCCTACAAGGTCAGCACAAACAACATGGCAATCATCAACACCATCACGCAGATAAGTAGTAGGATAATCCAACCTGCTTGACGGTCTTGACGGCGTTTAATGTTTGAAATATCAAAGCTCATACCATCTAGCTCTTGGCGTTTGTCTTGTAAGATAAGATACTGACCAACCGTTAAGGGGTTGGCAAGTTTTTCTGGGGTGATGTGTGTGTTTTTGGATTGCTGATTCATGGTTTTTTCCTTATATTAAACCCAAGTTTAGATACTTTTGATGATGTCGCCATCTACCTTATCAAAACCCAAATAAACGGTTTCGTTCATAGCGTGGGCGACTAGGTTATTGACCGCCAAAGGGTAGAGCAAGCTATGCTCGTGCGTGCCAGCTTTGGTGCGAGACTTGACGGTTAGGCGTTGACTGATGGCATCAAGAGCGGACTCATCTAGGATTTGTTTAATATCGCCTCCTGCTCGCTCAAATTTATGCTTTAAGTAACCCGCCAATTTACCATCGGTCAAAGGCTCTAAGGTGGCAATCTCACAGCGTTGCACCACTTCACGCACGGTAGGATTATTTTCAGCCAGCTTGGTGGCAAGCTCGGTCTGTCCAATCAGCACAATGCCAAGCAAGCGGTCAAATCCTGCTTTTAACTCATGAAAGCGTTTTAAATGTTTTAAGGTGGGAATGGGCAAACCGTGAACCTCCTCAATGACAATCAAGTGGCGATTGCCCGCCTTGTGGCTTTCGGTCAGAGCCTTGTGGATTTGACGAAAGCGAGCCTCTGGGCTTCTTTTGGGTTTTTCGCTTGGGGCGACCGCTTCTAGGATAGCCTCGGCAATGTGTACCGATTTTAAGGTTTTGCCCTTGATGTCATTATCCTCCATCGCCAGCACATACGGCTCAATGAGAGTGGTGGCTTTTCCGTCCTTAAAAAGTCGGTCATGTAAGTCTTCACGCAGAGTAGATTTGCCTGCACCGCTCTCGCCAATGACCGCAAGAAACCCGCCATTACTTGCCACATCATATAGGCGTTCACGGATATAGCGGACATCATCGGATTTAAAAATATCGTCTGATGAGCGAATTTCGTCATCAAAGGGGTCTTTGGCAAGCCCAAAATGACGGCGAGTTTGGGGGTTTAGGGTGGATTTTCTAAGTAGCATAAGTTCATCCTTATCTTGACTTATGGGAGTTTTTGGGTTTTGGCTTTGGGTCAAAATGCTTGGCACGCTGACCCCATTTTTAATAAAATGGTTGGCAAGATTTACCTTAAATTGTTTGGTATTTTTGCTTGGAAACACACCGTGAACCACAGCATTGACAAGAGCCGTTTTGCTGACCCCCAGCTCATTTGCCACGGCCTGATAAGATTTTCCAAGCTCGTTAAAGGCAGTTTTCATTCCTAATCCTTATGCAATTTTTAAAATCGTTTTTAGCACGCTACTTTCACTCAAAACCTCAAACACTTCATCAAGACCACTGGCATGAATGCCGTTAGGATAGCGTTCTTGCAGTACCTTGACCGCCAAGCTCCAATCCGCCCCCAGTTCCTCTAAGCGTGGTTTTAATTGCTTGGCGATGTCCACTTTTGATAAGACAGGCTCAGCAATGGTTTTTTCATAGCGACCATATTCCACGCTCTGCACGCCTTTTTTGGGCATAAACAGCGTGTTATCATTGTCAAGTACTGTATCGTTGTACTTATAGGGGTCAAGTTTGCCATCAAAGGGTAGAGCCTTGGCTTTGCGTTTGATTTGTGCTTGTTCAAGCGTATCCACTCCCATCGCAAGTTTTTGCAATTCTTTGGCGTGTGTTTGGGCTTTGGTGTCATTGTGAGCCTTATAACCTTGACCCACGATGATGGCACTTTCACGAAAGCCCATCTCGTCAAATAGCACTTCTGGCACAGCCACCCAATTCTCGCCAACACCATCCGCTGTCGGTACGCAGACCCTAGCACCGTCCACTTCCCACGGATTTTGGGCGACTAGGATTTTTTGTCCGACAAGTACAGGCAAGTTTGAGACATCATACACCTTGCCCTTGTAGCGAATTTCAAGCTCTGGGGTAACTTTGGCTTCTTTTGGCACAGACAGGGCGAGTGATTTGCAATACTCGGCTGGTGGGGCATTGACAAGCTCATCAGATTTAATCCTACTCCACGCCCCATAGCGGGTCATGCCGTGGCGTGAGTGAATGGCTTGCCCATTAAAATAGCGTAGCCACTTATCACAAAGGGCGTTTAGAGTATCAATGTCGCTCACTTGTACAAACTTTAAGCCACTTTCAAAATGCGTCTCGACAATGTCGTTGGCTTTTTCTACCTGCCCTTTGGCTCGTGGATTATTGGGCTTGTTGATTTGCACCGCCACATCTAGGGCTTGGCATAAGGTCTTAAAGGCGGAGCTGGTGTTAGCCGAACCAGGGTCTAGCATAACCATCTTTGGTACGCCACGGATGGGGTCTTTGCCGATGTCAGCTTTGGGCGACATCATACGAATAAAAAAGTCGCACAAATTTGCCGAAGTCTCCCCACCAAAATAATAATGACAATACACTGCCCCACTGGTGTGGTCTGTGCCTGTGTACCGCCAGACACGGTCATTGATGATTTTGACAACATTGGCAGGCTTGTTCTTATAGAACTCATCGTGGCTTGCCACACGCAGTCCTGTATCTTTACCCGCTCGTGGCAGGTAGTACAAAATGCACAAACTGGGGTCAATTTGCCACAGATGATTAGGGTGCAAAGACTTCATAGACACCACAGGATTGGGCTCTAACAGTTGGTCTGGGTGCAGATGATAGGCTTTTAGCCCACGCACAATCGCCCCCACCGACAATGCTGTGCCGTCTGTATGGCACGCCTGTATCATACCGCCCGCACGAAGCATCGTTACCGCTCGCTCCACCGTCATAATGCGTTTGCCATTTTTTCGCATACCCTCCATCACCACGCTACTAATCAGCTTGGCATCATCAAGGGTCAAAGTCATCTCGCCTTTATCACTTCTTGCTTTGCGAGTAGGTTTGACCGCCACACTTTCTAGCTTGCGATACAGTGTTGAGATGCTCATACCCAGCTCGTCTGCTTTGGCTTTTAGGTAGCGTGATTTTTCGCCACGCCCTAGGTTTTGGACGGTTTTGGCGATTTCGCCTAGGCGTTCTATCAAAGCTGGGTTTGGGGCTGTATTATCGGTTGCCATTGTTTTGACCCTTATGATTGTTTATTACACTTCGTCTTCTGAATCATCAAAAGGCAACGGCATATCTCTATCATCCGCCCCCATAGGTTCATCTTGTGTTAGCCAAACAGGGACTTCGCCTGTCGGAACATCCGTTGGTAGCAGGTATTGCCCACGAAGGATTTCACAGTCTAGGATGAGCTGATTGATAGCCCCCACCATGAGGGCGGTATGGTCGCTTCCGTGTGCTTCTTTGTGAGCGACAAGACCATCAAAAATATCTTTTAATTTGCTAATCTCGGAGCGAGCGGACACTTCTGCACTTGCCAGTTGTGCAGACAGTTCTCGTGCGACATCGGCAGGCTTGGGCTGTTTGTTTTTATTTTTAGCAAGTTTTTCGGCAAGCTCATCAATCTTGGCATTTTTCTCGCTCATCACCTTGTCTTTGGCTTTGCTGTCCTCACGGGCTTCACGGAGGGCTAGGCTTAGCTCTTTGATGGTCATTCTGTCCACATCGTCCAGCGTATTACCATTAATATCGCCACCTTCGGCAAGCTCCACTAGGGTGTCGTCATCTTCCACCAAAAGCTCAAGCAGTTTGGATTTGCCAAGCGTGATGAGCTTAGGCTGGGCTTTTTGCATTTGTGGGGTGGCAAAGCGTTTGGTGGCATTCATTAGGCGTGTAACTTCTTTTGAGTGTAGCCCCAATTCTTGTTCAGCAATTTCACGAAAACGACCGTGTTCAGTATGTTCTTTTAGTACAATCAAAGTTTTTCCAAGCTCAAACATACCCTCTAAGGTTTTGACAACCGCTTGGCGACCTCGTTCAATCCAAGTCGCTTCGTTATACACCTCGCCATTACCCCATTGCTCCATCACCTGCATACTGTGCAGGGCTTGTTGGTTGATGACATCAGCGGTGATGACTTCTACGCTTTCAATTTCACTCATTTTTGATACCTTTTGTTGATGTTAATTTTGAAAATGGACGATGTCGTCCATTTTGCCTAAAAATCCCGACATCAGCACTTTTGCCTAATAGCCGATACCGACATTGCGTTGAATTTCGTCCATTCTTGCTTTTAGCCTCTCGTGCTGTTTGCGATAGTTTTCAGCGATTTGCAGGGTGCGGATAGAGTAGGCATAGTTGCCATTGTCCAGTTTTTGCACCAAGCCCTCACTGATTAAATCCGCCAAATCACGGCTGACTTGGGTGGGGGTAAATCCTAAGTTATCGGCAATCTCTTTATTGCTAATCCCAATCAAGGGGTGGTTATGCAATGCCTTAAAAACTTGCAGGATACGAGTACCTTTACCGCTCATATTTTTACTCCAAAAACCTTATAAAATAAGGGGTTAAATTGGTAAAATGTGCAAATTTGTGCTAAAATATACCGAAATTTTAGACACGCATTTCGCCCTGTTTTAAGCCAAAAAACACCGCAATGTCGTGCGAACGCCCGAAGTGTCCTTTGGCTTGTCCATTAAAGACTTTATACACTTCTTGGGGTGTCCAGCCTTGCTCACGAGCAACTTTGGCGATAGGAATGCCTTTGGCACGGTACTCGGCTTTGACCTGCTCAACGGTTTTGGTAGTCATAACAACTCCTATGGTTAAATGTGTGATTTAAGATAAGTTTGTGTGATGTGTATATGATAGTGCAGAAATCTGCACTTTTCAAGTATTTTTTCAAAAAAGTGAGAAAATTTTCGTGTTTGGAACAAGATTGAAAGAAGAGCGAGCCAGATTGAACCTGACACAACCCCAATTTGCTGAAAAAATAGGGGTGTCAAAACGCACGGTTGTGGATTGGGAACAGGAAAAATCCAGTCCAACCATCAAACAGCTTGGCTTAATGATAGAAATGGGAATGGAAGCGTACTATCTTTTAAATGATTTTCGCATCGGCAGAACCATTGGCGATTTAAAACAGCTTCCCGCTTATCAAGAAGCATTGGGCGAGCAGATGACTACCCAAAATGCAGATGAGCGAGAACTATTGACACGCTTTCGGCAGGCGAGTGCCGAAACACGAGCATTTATTATGAAAGGATTGGAACTATGAAATCTCAAATCACACCAGAGATAACCGATAAGTTACAGCAGTTAAAGGAACTAAATGAGCAGTCCAAAGTGTTGCAAGATGAACTTCAAGGTTGGCTAGATGACTGTTGTGATGACTATTTGGGAGCATGGCTAAGGGCGTGTTTAGAAACTGGCAAGCCTTTAACCTTACAAGCACTCAAAGAGAGTGTAATAAATGCTGAAAGACGAGCCAACAAAGATAATGTTGGTTTATGGCATCAACTCAATGAAGTTAAAAAACTGATTTCTGTTTATGAATTACAGACAAATAATGTTTTTGATTAAGGAAACTTTTATGAAAAAATTTGTACCGCTGCTACTCCCATTAGCACTCATCGCCTGTGGCGAACCCAGCACCGACACCACCAAAGAGCCTACCACTACCGCTCCGAGTGTGGAGAAAGCCGAATCGTCAGCCAACTCCACAGCCACTCAGTCAGCTCTGCCTGATGATGAATACAAAAAGCAGTTGGACAACCTGACCGATGGCGTACCATATAAGCTCAGTGGCGATGGTGTTGTCATTTTTGAAAATGTGTCAGACATGATGACCGCCTTTAACGACTATCAGCACGATGGGCAATTCAAGGTATCGGGCAACAGCCCCGTACACTTGGAACTTTATGGCTTAAATACCCAAACCAACACCCAAGATAATCTGACATACGACCAACATAAAGCCTTACTCTATGGCATTTATAAACCGTTTACCTACACCAGCATAGATAAAATCACCGTGAGTGCTGGTGTAAAAGACATGAAAGACCCAAGTAAAGTCATTGTCAAACCGATAACATTAACCGTTACCAAAGAGCAAGCCCTAAAAGCATTGCAAGCCCACACTGATGCCAAAGATTTTAAAGATTTGGTTGCTGACACCAATGCTGATTTTGTCGTAAAAGGCTATTCAGGCTCTAAGTTGAGTGAGGTGCTTTATAAAAATGAAGTGCAAAAAGCAATTATTGATGAGTTAAAATAGCCAAAAAACAAGCCCCCAAGCGTAAACTTGGGGGCTTTGGCTATCTAGTAGCTCTGTCCATATCATACCAACAAGACTTGTTTTTGGCAAGTCTTTTTTTATTGTCATCAAACCACCCACCCAAGCAATTTTTAAAACGCTTTAAAGGACTTATCACACTCATCTTGGCATAATATCCCCCAAATTTTAGCATAAGTTTGACAATGAAAATTCTTGACCTTATCACAAACCCACAAACAGGACGGCTGTCGCACACTCGCCTTTGGGCAAATGTGGCAAGCCTGATTGCCAGCGTTCAGTTTGTGCGACTAAACACCACCGACTGGCAATTATGGCTGGTTTATCTTGGGTGTGTTGGCGGTTATGCGGTTGCTCGTTGTCTGATTGCACAGGGCAACCACGCCCCACCCACCAAAGGAGAGAGCCTGTGAGCGACACAATAGACAAAGCCCAAATACAAAGTGAGCTGATTTTGGAGTATCAAATCAGACAAGCTACCCACAAGACAAGTCTACCCACCCGCACCCATTGCATTGACTGTGATGAACCCATTGCCCTTTTAAGGCAACAAAAAGTCGCAGGTTGTCAAAGGTGTGTGGCGTGCCAAACCCAGTTTGAAACCCAAAAAGTAAGGGGGCAATAAGTGGATAAGACTTTTATTAGCATTGATTTTTGGCAACTGGTCGGCTTTTTATTGTCATTTTTGGGGGTGTGCTGGGGTTTTGGCAAAATGCTACTTGCTCAGTTTGCCGCCCAGCAAGACGAACGCCAAAAGATGCAAGACAAATTATCCGACAAGGTTGAGCATTTAGAGAACTTATTTGCCGAACAAAAAGCCGTCCTGCCCGAAAAATTTGTCCTACGAGAAGACTATATCCGTAACCAAGCCGTCCTAGAAGCCAAAATGGACAGCATTCAAAAGACCTTGACCGACCTGTACAAAATGGAGAGCCAAAGACAATGAACGAAACAGTACGCCGTGGTGGTATGCGTTGGCATATCATCAACACCCTGCACAAGGCTCGCCCCTACACCACCAGCGAGATTTTTTTGCTGGATGTGATGCGGGGGATTTATGCCGACATTACCGCCTTAGAACTTCGTCAGCAACTTGAATACTTATCCAATGCCAGTTTTATCAAACTTACCAAACAGCCAAACGGCGTATGGTATGCTGACTTAACCTATCAAGGTGTGGACATTGCCGAGTACACCACCGATTGTCCGCTGGGTATTGGACGACCTGAAAAATACTGGCAATCTTAGGGGGCGGTATGGCACAAAGAAGCAGTGTTGAGCGGTTGCCAGAGATTGTCCGCCACGAGTTAGAACGCAAACTTGCCGACAATGGCTTTGGCAACTATACCGAACTTGCCGACTAGCTAAAATCGCAAGGCTATGAAATCAGCCGAAGTGCCGTCCATCGCTACGGCTCAAAGGTGCAAAAACGCTTTGCCAGTATCAAAGCAAGCACCGAGGCGGCACGACTGATTGCCGAGGGTGCGTCTGATGAGAGCGACACTCGCTCTGAGGCAGTCATTGCCTGCTACAAACCGAAGTGTTTGACGCTCTAATTGCCATTGGCGAATTATCCAACAACGAGCTTGATGAAGTAGCAAGACTTGATTTAATGGGCAAAGTTTCCAAAAATATCGCCCCTTTGATGACCGCCAGTACCAGACTAAAACAGTTCCAAAACAAGCTCAAAGCAGATATGGACAAAGCCTTTGAAAAACTAGAAGCCCAAAGCAAACAAGGCACGCTAGACGAACATACCCTAAAACGCATTCGTACCGAAGTGTATGGACTGATTGGCTAAAGGTTGGTTTAAATTAAATTGGTTAAAAAAATGACAAAGTCCACAAACAAAGACCCTGCCATCGTCTTATATCCTTACCAACAAAAATGGCTAAATGACAACAGTCGTTTTAAAGTTGGTATGTTTGCACGGCAAACAGGCAAGACTTTTGCCACCACACTTGAAATTGTACTCGACTGTCTGGACAAAGAAAGTAAAGGTCAAAAGGCTCGTTGGGTTATCTTGTCAAGGGGCGAACGCCAAGCCAAAGAAGCGATGAACGAAGGCATTAAAAAGCACCTTGAAGCCTTTGGTATGGCGTGCGAAGTCCTAGAAGTCCCCTTTGATAACACTACCAATGCCCTTGAAGTCATCTTAGCAGGTGGTAGTAAAATTACCGCCTTGCCCGCCAATCCCGACACCGCTCGTGGTTTTAGTGCCAATGTCTTTTTGGACGAGTTCGCCTTTCACGCTGACAGTCGCACCATTTGGAAAGCCCTATTTCCTGTTATTAGTGCTGGTTTTAAATTGCGTGTGGTCTCAACGCCCAATGGCAAGGGTAATAAATTTTATGAGCTGATGACTGATTTAAATAATAAAGCGTGGTCTCGCCACATCGCTGACATTTATACCGCCGTGGCAGACGGCTTGCCACGAGACATTGATGAATTAAAAGAAGGCTTAAATGACGATGATGCTTGGCAACAAGAATATGAGCTTAAATGGTTGGACGAAGCGTCCGCTTGGCTGTCTTATGATTTGATTGACAGTGTAGAACACCCCAATGCTGGCGATATGGATAATTACACAGGCGGTGCGTGCTTTGTTGGCGTGGACATTGGCATTAGAAATGACTTATTTGTGATTTGGGTAGTTGAGCAGGTGGGCGATGTATTTTGGACAAGGCAAATCATTGCAAGGAAGCGTATTAGCTTTGCCGAGCAGGACGCACTGCTTGATGAAGTATTTGACAATTACCGTGTCGTCAAATGCTGTATTGACCAGACAGGGCTTGGCGAGAAACCCGTGGAAGATGCCAAGTTTCGCTATGGGTCAAGCCGTGTGGAAGGTGTGATTTTTAGCAGTTCCACCAAGCTAGTCTTAGCCACCACAGGCAAACAGGCCTTTGAAGATAAGCAAGTGCGTATTCCAATGGGCGACACCGCCTTGCGAACTGATTTGCACAAACTTAAAAAAGTAACCTCCCCGACAGGCACACCAAGATTTATCGCTGAAAGTGACAATAGCGGACATGCTGATCGAGCTTGGGCGTTATTTTTGGCTCTATATGGAGCAAGCAATGATGCAGGCACAGTGCGAGTATCTAGCCGAAACCCTAAAAAGAAAAGCAAACTTACCCAAGGATTTTAAATGACAAACCAAAACCAAGCCCCACAACTGGACAAAAAAGAACTCTCCACCCAAATCGCCACCGCCCACCGCTATTTTGGGTTATATGGATTTAGCCAAATCCTCCCAAATCCTGACATTACCCTAAGACGGCTGGGTAAATCCAGCTTGTCTGCGTATCGTGAGCTTTTGATTGACCCCATTGTGGCAGGGGCGGTACGCCGTCGTAAGGCAAGTGTGGCGGGCTTAAATTACCGCCTTGACAGTGATTTGTCTGACAAACAGCAAGCCGTCATAGACCAGATTTTTGACAGCCTAGACATTTATGGGCTGATTGGGCAGATTTTAGAGGCGGTGTTGTATGGCTATCAGCCCATTGAAGTGATTTGGCAGTTTAAAAATGGTGTTTGGACACCTGTCAAACTCATCGCCATTCCCCAAGAATGGACAGGCTTTGACGCTGATGGCGAGCTTTTGCTGATTGATGGTATTACCAAGACCACGCCACCACCCTTTAAAATTCTTTGCCCCACCAATAATGCCAGTTTTACCAATCCCTACGGTACAGCCGAGCTGTCTTGCGTGTATTGGGCGACCGTCTTTAAGCGTGGCGGTTTAAAGTTCTGGGCGGAGTTTGCCGAAAAGTTTGGCTCGCCTTGGATTATCGGACACGAGCCTCGCTCCAATACCGATGATGATACCAATAAACTCCTTGACGCCCTAGAAGACTTAATGGGCAATGCGGTAGCGACAATCCCTAACGACAGTAGCGTGGAAATCAAAGAAGCCACAGGCAAAACAGGCTCATCGCAGGTATTTGATGACTTTATCCGTTATTGCCGTAGCGAGATTAACATCGCCTTACTGGGTCAAGACCAAACCACCGAAAAAGACACTAGCCACGCTTCGGCAATGGCAGGGCTTACCGTTACAAAAGACATTCGTGATAATGATTGCCGAGTGGTAGAGAGCTGTTTTAATACGCTTCTTTTGTGGATTTGTGAGCTCAATTTTCACAAGGTAAGTCCACCCAAATTTGTCCTGTATGAAGACGAAATAGGCGATAAAACCCTAGCAGAGCGAGACCAGATTTTGACCGCTCTTGGCGTGTCGTTTACCCAAAGCTATTATGAGCGGGCTTATAATTTATCGGCCGATGAATTTACCCTAAATGCCAAGCCAATGCCCACAAACACCACACAAGCCACCCCTAATTTTAGTGAAAAATCTTTCGCACCACAGGGCGATTTGTCTGACAAATTGGCAATCGGCGTGCCAAGTGATGATGATTTAACCGCCCAAGTGGTGCAAATGTTAGATGAGTTTACCACTTTGGATAGCGTCAATTTAGACAATGAAACGGTTCTTTTGGAAAAATTAGCCAGTCTTTATCCCAAAATGAACATTGATGAACTCCAAGACAAGCTGACCCAAATGCTGTTTATCGCTGACACACTCTCACGGCTACAAACCCAAGAAGAAATGGGGCTAAATTAAGATGAATAGCATTGATAAACTCACAAACAAAGAACTAAAAGCTCTGTTTGATATGCCACCTGAGCGAGCCATTGAGCATTTAAAATCCAAAGGCTTGCACATCGGTTGGGATTGGACGGACACGCACGCTTTGGCTCACGCACGAAGTTTCACAGTCGCCAAAATGACCGCTCTTGATATGCTGTCCACCACCAAAAAAGCGATAGAGCAGGCAATGACGGACGGCACGGGCTACAAGGGCTTTGAAAATACCATTAAGCCCTATTTGATAAGTCAGGGCTGGTGGGGTGAAACGCTGGCAAGAAATCCCAAAACAGGTCAGCTTGAACAAGTAAAATTAGGGTCAAATCGTCGCCTTAGAACCATTTATCACACCAACCGCCGAACGGCTGTGATGAGTGCCAAATACGAGCGAATGAAAGAAGCGGCTCACACCCACCCCTATTGGCAATACTCTGCCATCCTAGATAGTCGCACCCGCCCTAGCCACTCGGCAAGGCACGGAGCGGTCTATGCCCACGACGACCCCTTTTGGTCGCATTCGTATCCGCCAAATGGCTTTGGTTGTCGATGTACCGTTAAGGCAATCACGGCAAAACAAGCCGACAAGGTAGGCATTACACAAGGCAATGATGAGCGAGTTTTGGGCGAAAATGGCTTTGGCGGTAGTCCTGTTGCCAGTCATTTGTTTGATAAACTTTGGTATGACAAAGCCAAACAAGCCCTAGGACAACAACACGCTTTGCAAGAGATTGCCAAAGATATGGCATCTGATGTGCGAGTGGCGGGGTTTTTGGCGTGGGTCAGACAATCACAAATCAATGGGCAAGTACAAGGGCGGACTTACGGGGTGGGCATATTGCCCCAAAAGTCATTGGAAAAATTGGCAGAGAAAGAAGGGCTTGATTTGGACGAGCTATCGCCTGTGGTGGGTTTTCGTGATAAGGTTATCACAGGTCGTAAAAATACACCGCCCACCGCCCACAATGACGCTTTGGACGAAGTGGCACTACAAAAAATTGTGCGTGAGTTTGGCAAGCCTGATTGGGAGCTTTGGGACACCCAAAATAACAATTTATTGCTTGTTTATAAAATGCCTGATGATAAAGTGATTAAACTGACGGTGCAGATGACCAAGAATGGGGCGGAAGTGATAAGTGGGTTTTATCAAGATTTAAACAGCATTAAAGGGTCTATTGATGGCAATGTATTTGCCAAAATCCAATAAAAAAATTCTGCAACTTTGACGGACTCGAACCGTAACCGAACTGGCACACCTAGGTGTGTTACTCCCCCCGCCCACGCAGGACTCGTTGCAGAATATCCACATTATACCAAACTTAGGAAACTTTGCCAATGCTCATTATCAACCTAGACGACAGCCAAGCCCACAGCACTTTGGCTCAATTATTAAGAAATGCCAGTAATAGCCGTGTCATTATGCAAGGACTTGCCACGGAATTAGAGACAATGACCGCTGACAACTTTGAAAATGAAGCCTTTGGCGGACAGGCGTGGGTGCGTAAAGCCTTTGGTAATGGCAAAACCCTAACCAAAACAGGCGAGCTAAAAGACAGCGTTACAAGCTCGGCAAGCAGTACAACCGCCACCGTCGGCACCAATGTGGAATATGCCCGCATTCATCATTTTGGTGGCACAATCACACCAAAACAAAAATCCCATCTTGTCTTTGCCACGCCAAACGGCTTTGCAAAAGTTAAATCAGTAACGCTACCAGCTCGCCCATTTTTACCCGTTTCCCCTGATGGACAATTACAAAGCGATGGCGATAGACGGTTAATGGAGGTTGCCCTATCCGCCCTGACATCTGGCACCTAAAAACCCGCCCGCCAGTTTATGTGTTAAAATAAGGCAAGAAAAAAGACAGGTATTTTTACCTGTCTTTTCCCAAAACTTAAAATTTATATCCCACTCAACTTATTGCATCTAGTGCAACTCTCTTACAATTTGGTCCATCTTAACTTATCCCACATCGTTTTGAATTGTCCCATTTATTGCAGAGTGTGTGGTTGGTTTATTGTGGTGGGGTTTACCCAACGCCACTCATTAATAAAGTTCGCATCAATTACTCTAACAATACTCGCCGTAACTTTGACAGGCTGTGCCACCACCAACATTGTACCCCAATATATCAGCCCAAATAACTACACTACCCATGATTGTCATTACCTACAAAGTGAGGTGGCTCGTGTTAGCATACTTGCTGAAAAAACCCAAAATCAGCAGATTTCATTATCATCAACAGGAATCGGTATCGGTATTACTGGCGGTCATAGTGGTATTTATCCAACCATCAGTTTTGGCGTAGGCTCTGGTTCATCAGCTCGCACTGCACGCACCAATACTCTTGCTCGGCTTTATGGTGAACATGATGCAATGCTCATCGCTGCTCGTCAAAAAAATTGTGCTTTTGCCCAAAACATCAAAATCTATGGCGAAAAATAACACAAAAACCATATAAAACAATAAAATTTTGACAAGTGCATAAAAATCCCCCAAAATAAGTCGCATTTTTTACGGCTTATTTTTTTGTCATGTTTATCATTCCTGCTTGGTTTAATACTCTAAAACAACGCCCACAACTCATCAGCAATGACTTAATTGCAGGCTTAATGATGGCGGTACTTGTCATTCCCCAAAGTCTTGGTTATGCTACTTTAGCGGGCTTACCGCCCATCATAGGGTTATACGCTTCCATCGTCCCCACTTTGGTCTATGCCTATATCGGCTCAAGCAATGTCAGTGCGGTCGGACCGGTGGCAGTAACCGCTATCATGACCGCCAGTGCCTTATCAGGCTACACCCCAAATACAACCGAATATCTGGCATTATCCATCACTTTGGCGATGATGGTTGGTATGATTTTATGCTTTGCCAGTTTGTTTAGAATTGGTTGGATCATGCAATTTGTCAGTCGTGGTGTATCAAGTGGCTTTGTCAGTGCGGCGGCAGTCTTGATTGTCATTAGTCAAATAAAAAACATCACAGGATTGCCCATCATCGGTGGTAGCCTTATTGACATCATTGGCAACCTACAAGGAAGTGATTTTCACTTCAAATCAAGCACCGTATTACTTGGCATTGGCACGCTCATCATCTTGCTAGCAAACCGCTATGTTAGCATACTATGGGCATGGCTACCCAAGTCCAAAGCAGATTTCGCCAAACGAATGACGGTCTTTGTCATCACCATACTGTCCATCATCTTGGCAAATCAGTTCAACTGGCAAGCCTTAGATTTACGACTGCTTGAGCCGCTGCCCACAGGATTACCAAAGCTGAGTGTTCCCATCTTATCTTTTAGCGTCTTGATTGACCTTTTGCCGTCAGCACTGCTCATCGCATTGGTGGCTTTCATCTCAAGTTCAGCAGTTGCTAGCAACTACGCCCGCATTCATGAACAACCCTTTGATAACAATAAAGAGCTACTAGGGCTTGGCTTTGCCAATATTGCCAGCAGTCTATCGGGTGGCTTTACAGTGGCAGGCGGTATCTCTCGAACCAGCTTAAATATAGGACTGGGGGCAAAAACACCTTTTGCATCAGTGGTGTGTGCGATTGGCATTTTGATGATTTTGGTATTTGTTGGGCAATACCTTACAGGCTTGCCTTATGCGGTTCTCTCTGCCATCATCGTAAGCTCCGTCATCTCCATGGTGGATATCAGCACCCTAAAATCCGCCCTAAAACACGACAAAGCAGACGCTATTTGCTTTGTGTTGTGTTTTTTTACAGCGATTATCTTTGGGTTGAACATTGGGCTGATTGCCGGTCTTTTGATGAGCTTTATTTTGATGATTTATCGCTCGCATCGTGTGAATATCGCCATCATTGGGCAAATTGGCGATAGTGGTCATTTTCGAGACATTGCTCGGCACAAGGCCACTACTTTTGATGATTTACTGATGGTACGCATTGATGAAAGCCTATATTTTGGCAACGCCATTACCATTCACGATACCCTGCGTAAGCTCTACTACGCACACCCAGACTGCCGTAATGTCATCATTATCATGACTGCGGTTAATCACATTGATTTAACCGCACAAGAGATGCTGTTGTCTTTTAATCAAGAAATCAAAAATCAAGGCAAACGCCTGCATTTTGCTGAAGTTAAAGGTCCTGTCATGGACATTCTAAAAGACAGCGACTTATTAAACAATCTGTCTGGCAAGATATTTTTAAGCACCAAACTTGCCTTCGATACTCTAAAATACAAGGGCGATGACTGGGGTGGTATGTAATATTGGTCGGCGAGCTTTTATTCCTAATTGATAAAATTTTTGCTAATTTTTATTTTTTTGGAATAACCTTATGCGAAATTAACATTGAATCATGGTAAAAACTTCGCTAAGATAGGCACATCTTTTGATAGCTTGACAACCATTTATACGGATAATAACATGAACACCAACACCATCACCCTATATAAACAAATCTATCCTTGCCAATGCCAAGCTATTGCCAATCTTGGCTTTAAAAGCATCATCAATCTTCGTTTTGATGACGAATGTAGCAATCAACCGACAGCAGACGAACTGGAAAAAAGTGCCAACAGCACAGGGTTGGCGTACCGTCATTTACCGATTGATGGAGAAAGTTTGTCTTTTGATATGGTAACGCAGTTTGCCAAGATACTAGGTGAGCTACCTAGCCCTGTGATGGTCTTTTGTGGCACAGGTAGCCGTGCCAAAAGGCTATATCAAAGTGCAATAGTCAGCGGTCTATTATAAAACTTGTTCGCCCAGATACTACAGCCCATATACAAATAAAACTCGCATGAATATGGGTTTTATTTGTATCAGTCGCACCATTAAAATGGCACTTCACTTTGCCAGTTCATCCACGCCCCGTTCACTGGGTGTTTTAGGCGAAGTTTGTGGGCGTGCAGGTTTAGGCGTGGAGCAAGCTCTAAGGCCACGCTCTCAGCATAGATAGGGTCGCCTATCATCACATGACCAATATGCACCATGTGTACTCGTAGCTGATGACTACGCCCTGTGATGGGTTTTAGGGCAACTCGTGTAACAGGATACACATCGCCCTTGTTGTCAGTACGCAGTTCATGATGCAGTACTTGATAATGCGTCAGAGCATTTTTTGACCATGTGGTATCAACAATATGGCGTGGCTTAGTGCTTGGTTCATAACGCACAGGCACATCAATTACGCCTTGTTTATCATCCATTAGCACCGTACCAAACACCACCGCTTGATATTCTTTGGTGGGAATGCGGTCTATAAATTGCTTTGAGATATGGCTTTGGGCTTGCTCATGTTTGGCAAAAATGATAAGCCCTGAGGTATCCATATCCAGCCGATGAATCAGCTTAATGTTTGGATAGACCCTAAGTAGCCGTGATTGTAGGCTAACTTTCAGCACTCGCCCATCAACGCTCAACAGTCCCGCTGGCTTATTACCCACCCAAATATCTTCATCTTCATAAACGGTGATGGATTGAATAAAATCTTGAAAAAATCCGTCATTAAAACTCGTCTCTTGGGCATTCATGGCAATGATTTTATCATCGCTTAGGCGGTCATGCTTCTTAGTAATTTGATTCATCGGTACATTATTAGGATTGGTTTGGTGAAGTTAATGTTGATTATTGACAAATTTAATGGCAAAAACACTGCCTTTTTGGTAGATTTTTGTTATTATAGCACATTCAATGACTGCGATACTTGGCATTATCCAAGTATCGTATGCACCCAAAAGCATTGCAAATTTCGCAACCACCAAACTTGAAAAATTTGCCATACACACCATTTACTACTTACATTCACCCAAAAAAAGGGCTTAATTATGTCTATCATTAACACCACTGACGCCAACTTTAACCAAGATGTTTTAGAATCTAAAAATCCTGTGCTTGTAGATTTTTGGGCACCTTGGTGCGGTCCATGCAAAGCCATCGCTCCAACCCTAGAAGACTTAGCGACAGACTATGAAGGTCGTGTCAGCATCGTTAAAGTCAATGTTGATGACAACCCAGAAACTGCTGCACGCTATGGCATTCGTAGTATTCCTACCCTATTTGTCTTTAAAAATGGCGAAAAAGTAGATACCATCGTTGGCAGTCGTCCAAAATCAGAACTTGCCGATTTGCTTGATAAGCATCTATAAACTTCCAAAGAAAAAAGAAAGGCTTGCTTTTTGCAGGTCTTTTTTTATTCGCCCCTTGATTTTATGACAAAAAACTCGTATTATTATGCACCAGTCGCACACATCTAGCGACATTCTCTATACTTTTCATATTTTTTGGTCGCCATACTATTTGACCATCTCTTTTATGACAAATCCCCAAAGACCTACCCATGAACCTAACCGAACTTAAAAGAAAGTCCGTTGCCGAGCTATTATCCATTGCCGAGCAAATGGGGCTTGAGAACATGGCACGCAGCCGTAAACAAGACATCATTTTTGCCATCTTAAAAACCCACGCCCGCAATGGCGAGCCCATCTATGGAGATGGCGTGCTAGAGATTTTGCCTGACGGTTTTGGTTTTTTGCGGTCATCAGAGGGTTCATATCTGGCAGGTCCTGACGACATCTATGTCAGCCCAAGTCAGATTCGCCGTTTTAACTTACAAACAGGCGACTCCATCGCAGGGCAAATCCGCCCACCCAAAGAACAAGAACGCTATTTTGCTCTTTTAAAGGTGAGTGAGATTAACTTTGATACGCCAGACCGCAGTCGCCACAAGCTAATCTTTGAGAACTTAACCCCTCTTTTCCCCACCAAACAGCTAACGCTAGAACAAGGCAATGGTACAACAGAAGACCTAACAGGTCGCTTGATTGACTTAATTGCCCCCATCGGCAAAGGTCAGCGTTCCATCATCGTCGCTCCGCCTAAAGCAGGTAAGACAGTACTACTACAAAATGTCGCCCAAGCCATCGCCAAAAACCATCCAGAGTGCTATCTGATCGTATTGCTTATTGATGAACGCCCTGAAGAGGTTACCGAAATGCAGCGTACCGTGCGTGGCGAGGTGGTCGCCTCTACCTTTGACGAACCGCCACAGCGTCATATTCAAGTCGCTGAAATGGTCATCGAAAAAGCAAAACGCTTGGTCGAGCATAAGCAGGATGTCGTTATTCTATTAGATAGCATTACCCGTTTGGCTCGTGCTTATAATACTGTCATTCCTTCAAGTGGTAAAGTCCTAACAGGTGGTGTGGATGCCAACGCCCTAGAACGCCCTAAGCGTTTTTTTGGTGCGGCACGCAACATTGAAGAAGGTGGCAGTTTAACCATCATCTCAACCGCCCTAATTGACACAGGCTCAAAGATGGACAGCGTCATCTTTGAAGAGTTTAAAGGCACAGGCAACCAAGAAATCACCCTTGAGCGAGACCTTGCTGAACGCCGTATATTCCCTGCCATCAACATCAAAAAGTCATCCACTCGCCGTGAGGAAAGACTGCTTGATGAAGAGACGCTCAGACGAGTTTGGGTGCTTAGAAAACTGCTACAACCAATGGATGATTCGCAAGCCGTTGAGTTTTTGATTGATCGCCTAAAAGACTCAAAGACCAACGATGAATTTTTTAGCAACATGACCAAAAAAGCATCAAGCTCATCTTAAAAACACCACAATCTGCCCATCATGTCGTTAGATAAATACAGGGTATTTGCGATTGAGTGGGCTTTGTGTTATTATAAACAGCCGTATAGATTCTATTGATGCAAGAAAACAAACATCTATATGGTATATTTTTAGCTCAATGAGAGACAAACCCTTTAAGGCAATGTTGTAGAAATATTTTGTTACATTTTTACAACAATTCTCAAAGAATATTGTTTTTTATTTTTGCAAAATTACTATATAATTCACTTTACAACAAAGTATGCTAAGATATATGGAACTGAAAGGCAAGTGTATTTGCACTTGCCTAGATTTTTCTAAATATTTCATTCATACGATTGCCAACTCACTTAATCTATGGAGACTACCATGAAAACTAAACTAGCTCTAACTGCTCTTATCGCTTCTCTAGCTCTAACTGCTTGCTCAAAGCCTGCTGAAGAAGCTGCTGACGCTGCCGCTGCTGCACAAGAAGCTGCTGTAGAAGCACAAGAAGCCGCTGCTGAAGCTCCTGCTGACGCTGCTGCACAAGAAGCTGCTGCTACTGCAGAACAAGCTGCTGAAACCGCTGCTACTGCTGCCGCTAATGCACAAGTTGGTGCTGGCGAACAAGCTGAAGCTACCGCTGAAAATGCACAAGAAGCTGCTGAGCAAGCTGCTGATGCTGCAAAAGACGCTGCTGATGCTGCAGAAAAGAAATAATCTCTCTTTTCTCTATAAAAAAGAGCCTAATTTTAGGCTCTTTTTTATATACCAAAAAAACACACCATCAGGTCTATGGCATACTCGCAAAGCCACCAACAAACGACATTAGCACAACTTAACAATCCCTATCAAGAACCTACCAACCAATTTACCATCAGTACACGCACGCTTCAAAACCAAAAACCATTAGGATATACAGTGGTTAAAACTTATCAATGTTAAATCGCCACAACTTTATTAAAAGAAGCTATAAAACACCCCAACGACCATAAAAACACCACAAGCACAAGATTACCAGATTACCAGATTACCAGATTACCAGATTACCAGATTACCAGATTACCAGATTACCAGATTACCAGATTACCAGATTACCAGATTACCAGATTACCAGATTACCAGATTACCAGATT
>NZ_JBGTZD010000006.1:36822-148732 GCF_041807865.1 Moraxella sp. E33BD
ACCAGATTACCAGATTACCAGATTACCAGATTACCAGATTTACCGGTCAAATTTACAGACCTTTTTTTATAAATTACCGATACGCCCTGATGCTAATTCCCATCAGTATTAATATAACCATATTGGCAAATGCAAATAATACCATATCAAGAAAATACAAACTTTGGTGCTGATAAAGCAATACCGAGACATTAGCCATAGATGCCAAACCAAATGAAAAACTCCAAAAACTTGGTCCTACACCTCCTTTAGCAATCCATGGTAATAATCGCAACAAAAACAACAACTGCAAAATACCGTAACCAAACAACATTTTTACAAAAATATCTACCGTGCCCACCACCGATATGTAGGCACTTGCTCCTACAAAAGCAGGGGCCAAAATAATACCAAAAGTAGCACGCAATTCTTTCACAACACTTTGAGTGCGAATATGTTGCAATAGCACAGGCTCAAACATCATCCATGCAAACATACCTGCACCAAAAAATAGCAATGCCAAATCCTTGTAACCCAGTAATGCTAATGCGTTAGCACTAATAAAATTACCTGCAATGGTGGGCAAATAAAAATGTGGCAGTGTGGTATTTTGAGTAAATGTATCGCCACGCCATAAAGAGCCAATCTGCCAAACATTGTAGCTTAGCTGTAGTAGAATTGAAGCAATAATAAACGCTTGACCAATATTAACATATCCCCATAAAACCCAAATTTCACCCACAACCATTGCACCAATTAGTATCAGCACTGGCAATGACAATCGTGCTGAATAATGCAATTCACCCAAAAAATACTTGGGAGAAGAAACTGCTTTGCAAACATATAAAATGAATAAAAACAGCCAAATGGCAAACGCCCCCAAACCTAATGCAGCGCTAACATAATGACTAACCAAAAATACATTTTCGGCACGATACCACGCAATACTTAACGCCCCTAGACCCATTGGTATGCCAAAAAAAGCGATAGGTGGTAGCAATAACTTATCAAAAAACCCATGATTGGTGTGCATACACTTCTCTTTATTAGCCAATAACCCAAAAACAAAAACGCACAAAAAGATTTGTGCGTTTTTGATAAAAGAATATCATGCACCCATTTTGGCAACAGCTTCTTTGGTTGTCCAAAGGTCGTTGGCAATAATACGATAATTAATTAATGCCGCCAAATAACCATCACCTTCAGGAATGCGTGGTCCTGCGGTAGCATCTTTAACAACAGCGACCTCAAAACCCTGCTCTACAAGTTCACGCAAATGCGATTCAATGCATAAATTTGCTGCCATGCCCGCCAAAATGACTTGGTCAATTTTATGCTTGCGTAATTGCAACACCACATCATTAGTCTCTGGACCAAAAATTTTGTGTGGCGATGCGATGACAGTTTTGCCGTCATAGATATATTTTTTATAGCGCTCAACAAAATCAGCACCAGAACCTTCAAAACCTTCCATGGTATAAGCACCTTTGCGAGCAAACATATTGGTTGTGTGCATAAAATTTTCGCCCGGTGCCATAAACTGCCACTGATGGTCGGTGGGGTAATAGTAGTGTGGCGAAACAAAGACAGGCATATCAACCTTTTTTGCAGCCTGAAACAGAGCTTCAATATTTTCTACGGTGTTGTTTTGTTGGATACTGTCTTTTAAGACTTCCCACATGACACCATTTGGGCTCAAAAAATCATTTTGTGGGTCCACAACCACCAAAGCCACTCGCTTAGGATTGATGGTCATACCAGATCGCTCTAGCCCATACTGCTTTGGTTCAGCATAAGGGTCGGCCACTATTGTCGCAGCTGTTTTGGCGTGAGCATGACCACCAATACCCAATGCACCCATCACACCAGCTGCCATTGCGACTGTACCAAAACCCAACGCATCACGGCGGTTTTGATCAATTTTTGCTCCATCATCTGGTAATTGCGATTGGTTGATGTCTGTATTTTGCATGACTACCTCTAAAATAACTACTTTTTAAATTAAACAATGTTGATAAAAAACAATCAATGACAAGACATCTTATTTGTGGGATTCTATCGCTTCTAAGGCTCGCAGTGAATAAGCATAAGCAGCACCTGCATTCAATGAGATGGCTGTTGCCAATGCCCCTGCAATTTCCGAATCAGTTGCTCCTGCAGCTAGAGCTTTTTGAGCGTGTACACCAATACAGCTTTCACAACGAGTGGTTATGGCAACAGCGATTGCGATGAGCTCACGAGTTTTTTCGTCCAGAGCTTCAGCGGCAGCTGCACTATCTAAAGCCTGATAGGCTTCTAGCATTTTTGGGTTGGTTTTACCCAGTTTGCCAAAAGATTGTTTGGTGTGGTTGGTGATGTGTTTCCAGTCAGCAAAAGACATGGGCAGTCTCCTTTATTAAAAATTAGTTTTTGATTGGTCGCAATATTAAAGTATAATTGCGTTGCGATGGTGCTATTATAAAGATATTTATTTGTTGTACTTATCTTTTTGTTTCAAAAAATAGTACAATTAATTCATTAGGAAGGTTTATGTTAGATAGCTTATTAACGCTGGCACAACTTCATGCAGGCGTACATATAGATTGTCGTTTGGGGGGTGAGTGGCAAATAGAACAACAGCCCACAGCAGGGCAAACCATGCTACACATCGTAACCAAAGGCACAGTACAGCTTGTGGTAAAAAACAAAACTTATATCTTAAAAGCTGGTGATATCGCCTTATTTTGTGGAATAAACCACTGCATACAAAATGTCAATACTGGTACGCATCGTTTGGTTGATACCACTTGTGCCATTCAAAGTATGTCAGGGGCGTTTTTGGTCAATCAAATTAGCAATCAGACCGATTGTACAATGCTTTGCTTAAACTTTTATGCAGATAAGCACAGTACCTTATTGGCAAGCCTGCCAGATTTTTTTATTGTAACTTTAAATGAACAAACGCTACATCCGTTAGTAGCATTGATGATTGACGAATCTCAAAATCCCAAGCAAATGGGTAATGCGTTTTTGGTTGATAATTTAGCTCAGTCAATACTCGTATATGTTTTGCGTGCCTTGCCTGCCGAAAAACTAGGCGGTGTATTAAGGGCATATCAGCATCCTAGATTATCAGAATTGATTGCAAAGATTGCTAGCAAACCTGACGATGATTTTAGTATATCTGCAATGTGCGAACAATTGCATTTATCTCGCTCAACACTCGTTAGGCTATTTCAAAAAACATTGGGAGTAGCACCACATACCTTTGTCAAAACCATGCGTCTTGAATATGCCGCAAAGCTTTTGCGTACCAGTCAGCAGTCGGTCTTACAAATTGCCATTGAGACAGGTTTTGGCTCACAGACACATTTTAATCGTGCATTTAAGGCACACTATGGCGTCTCTCCAAGTACTTATCGGCTCACATAGTGTGGCACTTCTCACAGATTACCACTTATAGGTCTTTGGCTAGACTAACATCTAGAACACAGTCCATTTGTATTTTATCTTTACAACCAACAAGATGTTATTATACATTTAGCAAAAACTTAAAATGATTGCACATCAATAAACCACACCCATGAACCGCACCTCACAATCTTAGATGGCACATTAAAGGTTAGGTCGCAAAACTAAGGCTAAGAACTAGATTGCTTGACTAACAAGGCTTAGTTTTTTAGCTTAGTTTTTATCCTTGCCTAATTGGTATCCGTGTTTGGCTTGACTGACTGGATAAAAACCTTGAAACATTAGCCAAAGCCTGCCAAATCATGTTAAAATAATCACATTCAAACAACCTGATTGTCCAACTAAGACCAACCCTAAACATAACAAATATCCAGTCTTTCATAAGCGAATGCTTGTGAGCATTTATACTGATGTATCTATATAAAGGACACTACATGGCCACCCTTGCCCAATACCTAGAAACCCACACCACTTCAGCGATTGCTAGCACCATGACTACGCTTGCTAAAGCCAGTATCGCCATCAGCCACCTGCTTGATAAAGGGGCATTGGCGGGTATTCATGGCGAAGCAGATGCCATGAATGTGCAGGGCGAAACCCAAAAAAAACTTGATGTCATCTCTAACGATCTACTGCTCGATGCCCTACTTGCCAACCCCAACTGTGCAGGTGTGGCAAGTGAAGAGCTTGACGAGATTAGCCCTGCCAATGCTGGTGGCACACTATTAGTCGCTTTTGATCCGCTAGATGGCTCAAGCAATATTGATATCAACATGACTGTTGGTACGATTTTTTCTATCTTGCCTTATCATAATCAAGGACAACAAGCAGTAGAGACAGACTTTTTACAAGCAGGCAAACACCAAGTCGCCTCTGGCTACTTTATCTATGGCACTTCCACCATGCTAGCAGTAACTTTTGGGTCAGGTGTGGCGATGTTTAGCCTAGACCCTGCCACCCAAAGCTACATACTCATTAACGATGATGTCCAAATCAGCGTACATACCGCCGAATACGCCATCAACGCTTCTAATCGCCGATATTGGCTACCGCCCATTGCACAGTACATTGAAGAGCTAACTCAAGGCGATGCAGGTGTACGCAACAAAGATTATAATATGCGTTGGGTGGCAGCGATGATTGCCGATGTGCATCGCATCTTGATGCGTGGCGGGGTATTTATGTATCCATTTGATACCAAGATTGCCGGCAAAGCTGGCAAACTTCGTCTCATGTACGAAGCCAACCCCATGAGCTTCATCATAGAACAAGCAGGCGGTGCCAGTAGAGATGGTGTACAGCGTATCATGGACATCACGCCTACCAGTATCCATCAGCGTATCCCTGTGGTACTGGGTGCAAAAGAAGAAGTGTCGTATGTCAAGGCACTACACGATCAGGCAGGAATTTTGGCAAATGGTGAGCCTGCATAATTGCAATCAACTTCATACAAATAAAAACCATCAATTTGTCGGTTTTTATTTTTTCAAAAATGGTCATCACAATGAACTTAATCACAAGTAAAGACAACCCCCTAATCAAAACCGCCCACACCCTACTCACCGACCCAAAAAAACGCAAAAAATTAGCTCAAACGGTCATTGAAGGAGTGCATTTATTAGACGCTTACCTAAAAGCAAATAAAACACCCATCACCACAATCATCAGCGAAAGCGGTTTGGCAAATGCCGAAATCCAAGATTTGATAAGCAGACTCAATAAACAGCCTGTCATCATCAGCGACACTCTATATAAAAACATCCGCACGCTAGGCGAGTGCTTGCCAATCATGGCGGTCATCACGATACCAAATTTGACACTACACCAAAAGATAATCAAAGACTGTTTGATCATCAATGGCATTCAAGACACAGGCAATCTAGGCACACTACTTAGAACAGCCAGTGCCACAGGTTTTGATACTGTAATCTGCACCACAGGCACAGCCCACACCTATAATCCTAAGACGCTTAGGGCCGGTATGGGGGCGAATTTTAGCTTAGATATCTATGACAATGTGAGTATTGATGAGATTTTTGAGTTCGTCAAAGTGCCATTATACGCCACGACCTCGCACGCAGATGGACTGATCTACCATAAAGACTTGACCCAGCCGTTGGCACTAATCATGGGGCATGAAGGTTCTGGCGTGGACAGGCTACTACTAGAGAGTGCCACCCCTCTCACCCTACCCCAATACGGACAAGAAAGCCTAAATGTCGGCGTAGCAGGCAGTGTATGCCTGTATGAGATACTGCGTCAGCGTCAGTTTGCCAAGCCACCCATCTCATCATAAAACATCATGAAATACAGACTAACCCCAAGATTACTGATGAGCTTTGTTATCTTAGCCGTCATCACACTCATCGCCATCGATGATAGACTCATCATCAAAGAATACCACGCTCATCAAGGCACGCCAGATGATCAGAGCATCACCGTCGCCATCATCACCGACTTACATGGTAATTTTTATGGCGATGGGCAGATTGAGTTGATTAAACCACTAAAAGACAGACGCCCTGAGATGATTTTATTGGGTGGCGATATTTATGATGATCAAATGCCACAAACGCACACCGATACTCTGCTTAGTCAGCTCACCGCCATCACACCGAATGTGTACTATGTCAATGGCAATCACGAGCTATATCTGCCAGCTAGCGAGTATGCCAAGATAGAACAAAAAATCCAACGCTACGGCATTAAGATTCTACACGGTGAAAGTGCGGTTGTGCCGATTGATGGCAAAGCCAGTAATTTACGCATTCATGGCGTATCAGACCCTGTTCTGATAGAAAAATTTCATCAAGACTTACGCACGGTTGGACAGTCTGCCAATCCAAGCAACATCAATATCCTACTCGCTCATCGCCCTGAATATATTGATAGCTATCTACAGTACCCCTTTGATTTTATCGTTAGCGGTCATGCACACGGTGGTCAATGGCGTATTCCTTATGTGCTAAATGGCTTATTCGCCCCAAATCAAGGCTTGTTTCCAAAATACGCAGGCGGTGAATATCACTTTGACAACAGCCAATCTTACAGCCAACACAGCCAGTTCATCGTCAGTCGTGGACTTGCCACAAAATCCACACGCTTTATCCCCAGAATCTTTAATCGTCCAGAATTAGTATTTTTGACCATACCTAACGACTAACCAAAAAAATCCCCATCATCCAAGATAGGGATTTTTGTTACTGATTCATGCGTGCCATATTGATGATCTAACATCTTAATGGCTTGGCATTTTTAGCTTATTGTAACTTCTCGGTTTATAGCTTCTCAGTCAGCTCTGGCAGTGCAGTAAAAATATCAGCTTCCAAGAAATAATCCGCTACTTGAGCAATCGGTGCTTCTGGATCATTATTGATCGCCACGATGACCTTAGAGTCTTTCATGCCTGCCAAGTGCTGAATCGCACCTGAGATACCTGCAGCGATGTATAGATTGGGTGCAACGATTTTGCCTGTTTGACCAACCTGTAGATCGTTTGGTACAAATCCTGCATCTACCGCTGCACGGCTTGCACCCACTGCCGCACCCAATTTATCCGCCAGTGGCTCGATATATTTGGTAAAGTTCTCACCACTTGCTAAGGCACGACCACCAGATACCACGATATCTGCCGAGGTTAACTCTGGTCGGTCGGATTTGGCAAGCTCTTCTTTAATGAATAGCGATTTGCCTGCATCATTGCCAACACCGACATTCTCAATGCTTGCACTACCGCCAGTGGTAGCAGCGGCATCAAAGGCAGTTGTACGCACAGTTAGGACAATCTTCTCTTCTTCACTTCGTACAGTCGCGATGGCATTGCCTGCATAAATTGGGCGTTCAAAGGTTTTGGCATCAATGACCGCCGTGATGTCTGATACCATACTGACATCTAAAAGGGCTGCCGTGCGTGGCAAAAAGTTTTTGCCTGTTGTGGTTGCAGGGGCGATGATGTGGCTATACACACCTGATAGCTCTACCACCAATGGTGCAATGTTCTCAGCCAGTTGATGAGTAAAAGCAGGGTTGTCCGCCAAAAGCACCTTGCTCACGCCTGCCACTTGAGTGGCGGCATCAGCGACAGCTTGTGCGTTTGCACCTGCCACCAAAACATGCACATCAGCATCAATTTGACCAGCTGCCGTGATGGCCGATAAGGTTGCAGATTTTAGTTCATTATTATCATGTTCAGCATAGACTAATATACTCATATTTTTATCCTTTTTTGACCGACTTTGTGATAATCATACGCCATCTTAGATGACTTTGGCTTCATTTTTAAGTTTATCAATCAGCTCATCAACACTCGCCACCTTCACGCCTGCACTACGCTCAGCAGGAGCTACTACTTTTAGAGTGCTTAATTTTGAACTCATGTCCACCCCAAAGTCAGCAGGCGTTTTGATATCCAAAGGTTTTTTCTTGGCCGCCATGATGTTTGGCAGTTTTGGGAAACGAGGTTCGTTTAGACGCAGGTCAGTTGTGATGATGGCAGGCAAAGACAGCTCAACCGTCTGCAATCCTCCATCAATCTCACGAGTTACCGTTACTTTATCGCCATTCACCACCACCTCTGAAGCAAAAGTACCTTGAGAAGCATTCATAAGTGCCGACAGCATTTGACCTGTTTGATTGTTGTCATCATCAATGGCTTGTTTACCCAACAAAATGATGCTTGCACCTTCAGACTCCGCCACACCTTTTAGGATTTTGGCGACTTGTAGCGGATAGGTCTTGGCATCAGTCTCAACCAATATGCCACGATCTGCACCCAGTGCCAATGCCGAGCGAAGCTGTTCTTGAGATTGAGTTGCCCCAATAGACACGGCGATGATTTCTGTTGCAATGCCTTTTTCTTTTAGGCACACCGCCTCTTCAATGGCGATTTCACAAAATGGGTTAATACTCATCTTGGCATTGGTCAATTCCACACCTGATTCATCTGCCTTAACTCGTACTTTCACATTGTGGTCAACCACACGCTTTACAGCAACTAATACCTTCATGGTTCACTCCGTTTTTAGTCGTTTAAGAAATGATAACTGCTAAGAATATATCACATTTATTAGCTTTGTGCCATGACAGATTATCTAAAATTTATAATTTTTGGTCAAATTGTTCGTGTGAATGGGCGGTCATGATTCATAAATGACGCACCAAGATTTTTATCTTATTATTTCTTGTCTTATTGTCTCTTACGCCATCATCTCTTAAAGCACCAATCGCCAAGATAGCCCCAAATACATCTTAGCACCTAAAGCCGTCCCATAGCCATCAAGCAATACCAACACATAAAATCTCCATACCAAAAATCACTCGCAAACAATATCCATAAAAAAACACCCAAAAAATATTTGGGTGTTTTATAAAGATTACTTTATAAGATTAAAGTTTTTTAATCTCTTCAGCTTGCAGACCTTTTTTGCCTTCGCCTAGAATGAAAGCAACTTTTTGACCTTCAGCTAGGGTTTTAAAACCGCTGTCTACAATAGCACTGTAATGAGCGAAAACATCTTGACCGCCATTGTCTTGGGCAATAAAACCAAAACCTTTGGCTTCATTGAACCACTTTACTGTGCCTTGAACTTTGTTTGACATGAGAACTTTCCTATATATGATTGAAAATGGCAAAATTACCGAAAATAAATATTTATGTTGCCAAAACTGCAAAATAAGCCTAAATGTAGAAAGACGCTTACTCAACCAATACAATAAATCAAGCTATCACTAAGTTCAACAAGTTCACAGATGGTTCAAATACGCCCTAAAACCCACTTGTCCGCAAGTTTCAAAGTCGTTTTAACACTCGCCTAAGCGTTTGGTAAAAACAAAGATACATAAATACCACGACCGAAGTCAAATTTAATTATAGCAGATTCTGCGGGGAAATTGGGGATTATTTTTACCGATTGCATATTTATTTGTAACCAAAGGCGGTGGCAATGGGCAGTTTTGGCACCAAAAGCACAAAGATGCACAACGCCAAAAAAACCAATGCAAATGAACGGCTAAAATTAAGATACTTTTCAGGAATAACCAAATCCCTAGGGTCATCAATATCCGTTGCCGAGATGAGTTTGGCACTATAAAACCAACCTGCCACACAGTGCAGACCATAAACAGCCGCCACGCTCATTTGCAGGTTGTCCAGCTCCAAGAAAAACAACGCCAAGCCAGATGCCGCAAACCATGCTGAGCTGATCAGACTGATGATGGCAAACGCACTCACTTCAGGAAGTTTGCCTGCATTTTTTAAGGTCCAGCTTGATTCAATCCACACCAACACCGCCACAACAGCACTTGCCATGACAAACATCTGCTCAAAACTTACCAACACCGCACACCCCTTTACTCATACATTTACACCCAAAAAGCCATTATTTTACATGAATTTTATTAAAATTTAACACAGCACATAGAATTTTTAATCAAAAAAACCAAAACAAAACAGCCGTCTTAAAGGACAGCTGTTTTGTCAATCAATCAAAAAAGATTAGTTTTTCTCTTTATCAATGATTTTATTACCGCCAATCCAAGGCATCATCGCACGCAATTTGGCACCTGTTTTTTCAATTTCATGCTCGGCAGTGTTACGGCGGCGAGCGGTCATTGATGGGTAGTTTAGTTGACCTTCAGCGATGAACATCTTGGCGTATTCGCCAGATTGGATACGCTTCAACGCATGACGCATGGCTTCACGAGATTGGTCATTGATGACCTCTACACCTGTTACATACTCGCCATATTCTGCATTGTTAGAGATTGAGTAGTTCATGTCAGCAATACCGCCTTCATACATCAAATCTACAATCAGTTTTAGTTCATGCAAGCACTCAAAATACGCCATCTCTGGAGCATATCCTGCTTCCACTAGAGTCTCAAAGCCCATTTTGACAAGCTCAACCGCACCGCCACACAGAACGGCTTGCTCACCGAATAGGTCGGTCTCAGTCTCATCTTTAAAGGTGGTTTCAATGATGCCAGAGCGACCACCACCCACGCCAGAGGCATAAGACAACGCCACTTGTTTGGCTTGACCTGATACATCACGCCAGATAGCGATCAAATCAGGAATACCGCCGCCTTTGACAAATTCAGAACGCACGGTATGACCAGGAGCTTTTGGTGCAACCATAATCACATCAAGGTCGGCACGAGGCTCCACTTGGTTATAGTGAATGGCAAAACCATGAGCAAAAGCAAGCGTTGCACCTTGTTTGATATTTGGCTCAATCACTTCTTTATAAAGCTGACGCTGAAATTCATCAGGGGTCAAAATCATCACCACATCAGCACCAGCGACCGCTTCGGCAGTTTCGGCAACTTTTAGACCAGCGTTCTCAGCCTTTTTCCAAGACGCAGATCCTGCACGCAAACCCACAGTAACATCAACGCCACTGTCTTTTAGGTTTAGGGCGTGGGCATGACCTTGCGAGCCATAACCGATGATGGCAACTTTTTTGCCTTGAATGATAGACAAATCACAATCTTTGTCATAATAGATATTTAAGCTCATACGAGTTTCCTTAAATAATGCCCGTAATTTAAGGGCGTGGGTTAATTAAAAACTTATTCTGTTTAGATAATTATTGACTTTTTTATCAAAAGAAAAAATTACGCTATTATCAATGATGCGATAAGCAATTAACAAGCAATCCACAGAAGTTTCTTTAAAAATTGATAAGGATTTTAGGATAACTGACTTATTTTCACTTTCAATCACATCATTTTCAAATAGTATCAAAAGTTTATCAGCAATCAATGCTCCGTCAATTTTATAAACGCTTTGTAATACGTGAATGACTTCATAAATGACGGCATTTAAACAAATCACATCATTATCATCAATGATTTGCTTGGCTTGTTGGCTTAATATATCGTGGTCTTGCAATAAAAAACGCAACAAAATATTTGTATCAATCAATGCCATATTTTTTTCCTGATTGCCATCTCTACCGCTTGTTCTTCTTTTGGTATTAAGTCAGAATTCGCAAATTGTGCCAACCCCCCCCCTGCAAAATCGGATTTTTTGGTTGGTTGTGATACAAATTGATGTAAGGGCATTAAATGCACCTGCTCATCTTTGACAATGACTTGTAGTTGTTTTTCATCTTTGATGTATGCCTGCACCATTGGCGGTAGGCTGGCAAGCTCTATAATCATTTTATCTCCTTAAATCATTTTAATAGATAATCAATACTAATCATCTATCATGATTAACGGCTCATAATGTCGCTCTACATCAGCAGATACCACGCCCCACGCAGACAAACGCACACGAGCTTGATGAAAGTCGAAGGCTTCTTTGTTCACAAATTCTTCATAAACCCAAAACTTATCGGCATCGCTGTTGTCTTGTGTGATTTGAAATATTAAACAACCTCTTTCTTGACGTGTTAAGTCAATATGTTTTTTAAGTTCATCTAAAATAACTTGCCGATTGGTTTTAGGAATGATGATATGACCTTTTAAGACAACTTTTGCCATCACAAAGAAAGCGTCCGCTCGCCCCGTGCAATGCCAATCACGCCAGAGCGTACTACTTCTAGGATTTTATCACGCCCAACAACTTCAATAAAGCCGTCCAACTTGCCTGCATCGCCTGTGATAAGAATGGTATAAAGGTTTGCGGACACATCCACGATTTGGGCTCGGAATATATCCACCGTGCGATACACCTCTTCACGGTATGCCCCAGTTGCTCGCACTTTGATAAGCATCAGCTCACGCTCAATCTGATTACCACCAGAGACCTCAGATAGGTTTTGGACTTTAACGACTTCAATGAGTTTGTGCAGTTGTTTGGTAATCTGCTCAATCTTATCAGCGGTGGTAATCGTGGTCAAGGTTAGTCGTGATAGCGTACGGTCTTCGGTCGCCGCCACATTGAGCGTATCAATGTTATAACCGCGCTGGCTAAATAGCCCAACCACACGAGACAGCGAGCCTGCTTCGTTTTCCATCAACACAGAAATCAGATGTTTTTGTACTTGTGCCATTAGGTACGCTCCCCTTTTGATAGCCACATATCACGCATGGATTGCCCTGCCACTTGCATTGGATAGACATGCTCTGCCTTATCCACATAGACATCAATGAACACCAAGCCGTCCATCTCTAAGGCTGCTTTTAGCTCGGCTTCCATCGTTGCAGGATTGGTGATTTTGACGCCTTTATGCCCATAACTTTCGGCAAGTTTGACAAAATCAGGCAACGATTGCATATAGCTTTGGGCATGGCGAGCCTCATAGAGCATATCTTGCCACTGTTTTACCATGCCAAGCTGAGCATTATTTAAATTCAAAATCTTAACAGGCAGATTGTACTGCAAACAGGTGGACAGCTCTTGGATATTCATCTGGATTGAGCCTTCGCCTGTGATACACACTACCGTCTTTTCGGGGCGGGCAAGTTTGGCCGCCATCGCATAAGGCAAGCCCACGCCCATCGTGCCAAGTCCACCAGAGTTTAGCCATTGGCGTGGCTCGTCATATTTATAATAAAGAGCGGCGAACATCTGATGCTGACCAACATCAGATGTAATGATTGCCTTGCCGTCTGTCAGTTTATAAAGCGTCTCAACCACACGCTGCGGCATGATGGCGTGAATGGGTGCGTCTGTGTCAGCACCGTAACGCAGTCCATGACGCTTACGCCATTCACCAATCTGCTTCCACCAATCATTCAGAGCGTGCTCATCAAGGCGTCTGTCGCTTGATTTGATGACATTCATCATCTCTGTCAAGACAGGCTTGACATCACCGACAATAGGGATATGAGCGGTAATGGTTTTTGAGATAGAAGTTGGGTCAATGTCAATATGGATAATGGTCGCATTTGGGCAGAATTTTTTGACATTATTGGTAACACGGTCATCAAATCTTGCCCCTACCGCCACAATAACATCAGCATGATGCATGGTCATATTGGCTTCATAGGTGCCGTGCATACCCAACATACCAACGAACTGCTCGCTCGTGGCAGGATATGCCCCAAGCCCCATCAAGGTGCTGGTTACAGGTAGTTTTAATAGATTGGCAAACTCACGAAGCTCATCAGAAGCACCACCTTGAACCACACCACCCCCTGAATACAGTATAGGGCGTTTGGCAGATAGCAGTAAATCCACCGCCTTTTTGATTTGACCGGCATGACCTTTAAGGTTGGGCTGATAAGAACGCAGATTGACCGACTCTGGCATGAAGTAATCAAACTTATCGGCAGGATTGGTCATGTCTTTAGGGATATCAACAACCACAGGTCCGGGCCTGCCAGAGCTTGCAAGGTAAAAGGCTTTTTTGATGATGGCAGGAATGTCTTTTGGGTCTCTCACCACAAAGCTGTGCTTGACAATAGGGCGAGAAATGCCGACCATATCACACTCTTGGAAAGCATCATCACCAATCAGCGTGCTTGGCACTTGTCCTGCCAAAACAACCATCGGAATACTATCCATAAAGGCAGTGGCAATGGCGGTAACGGTATTGGTTACACCAGGTCCTGATGTGGCAAGCACAACACCAGTACGCCCTGTTACACGACTATAGGCATCAGCCATATGTCCTGCTGCCTGCTCATGGCGAACTAGGATATGCTCGATTTTATCTTGCTTAAACAGGGCATCGTAGATATGCAGTACCGCCCCGCCAGGGTAGCCAAAAATGTGTGTTACGCCTTCATCTACCAAGGCTTGTACAAGTAACTCGCCACCACTCATGGTAACGGTTTCGCCACGAGCAAGTTTGGCTTGATTTTCATGAAATGCACTGTATGTCATGGTGTATCCTTTTTATCCAACATGGGATAAATTTACCAAATAGACATGGCTCGATACAGACCCAAAAGGACAAAAGGCATATAAAGACAGCCCCACAGGGCAAAGAAAGGATGAATTTCTACTGTCTTGCAGACCGATAAGTCCAAGCAATGTTAAAAAACGCACAAGCAAACGGTAATTTGTTCATGGTTTGATAACAAACGGAGCTGTTGAGTGAGCTACGCCGACTTTTATTGAATTGTTCGATAATTATCAATCAATAACTATTGTTTATAAAATAAATAACTTCTTGAATAATAAGTTATTAAAAATCAATTTGAGTATATTACCCTAAAATGAGCATTTTGCCAACTGCTTTTTTATCTATTTTTAACAATTATTGAATACATGATTTCCATTTTAAATGCCAGATTAAGGTCAAAGAATACCCACTATTTCATCATACTCCCAGCTAATCATGCTACAATAAACCCATCTAGTTACTCATCAGACCTTATGATAAGATATCTATCACTGCTTGCTATCTGCCTGTCCATGCACACATTCGCCCTGCCGATTTATTATAGCATTGGCACGCATGGCGAGCCTCGTTATAGTCAGCTACCGCCACAAGGTAGCTTTCAGGTTCTGCACTTTCATCACAAGACTCCAATCACTCACAACCCCATCAAACAGCAACAATGCCAGACCCTGCGTGATAACTTAGCTGCACTTAGTGCCAATGGTGTAATATACGAGATTGACGCTAAAGGCAGTCGCCACGAGATGACTGCCAAACAAATACATGACAGAAAAACCCAAACCGAACAAGCCTTACAAGCTCACTGCCAATAATCAAAACCGCTCACAATACTCATAAAAAAGACCGTTCTATAACGGTCTTTTTAATCTACGACTTATGCAGGAATACGAAGCACCTGACCAACATAAATTTTATCAGGATGCGTAAGTAGTGGGCGATTTGCCTCAAAGATTTTATTGTATTCATTGGCATTGCCGTACATTTCTTTGGCGATTTTAGATAGTGTATCGCCAGATTGTACGGTATAAAAACGAGACTCAGGCTCTGGCGTTGCCACAGTCAGCTGGTCGTCCACTTGTGCAACATGCTGTACATTACCTGCTGCTAGCACTGCTTTTTCACGGTCGGCTTGTGATGCTGCCTCACCTGTCAGTACCACCGTGTCAGTATCGCCATTGTAGCTGACCTTTAGGGCGTTAATATTAGCATTGGCTTGTATGCGAGCAAGTAGCAAGTTAGCAATTTCTTGTGCGGTTGGTTCGGTGGTTGCTGGTGTAGCATCAGTAGATACTTGTTCTTGTTTATTACGATTAAAAATCTTGTCGCCGATTTCTTTGGCAAAACTAAAAATACTCATGATAAAACTCCCATTTATTGATAAGACCACTGATAAATTCCAAACTTAAAGCAGTCTAAATTAAAATTATCTATCTATCAGTCAAAAAAGACTGTCAGCAAGAATTACACTGTCATCTTAACTCAATTTCATCACATAAATCACCAAGTTTTGCTATGAAATTGTTATAAAATGTATTTGAGCTTACCTCACGGTGTCCATCATGGTAAAAACTAATATGTATTTGCCAGTAAAAACACCCCAAAGGTTAGTTTAGCATCTAACTTTTGGGGTGTGGTTTACAGCAAGCAGTCTTTTGGTTTTATTAAGTCAATCTCACTGCTTACCGAATCAGCTCCGATGGGATTTCCCCATCCACTGATTCTATGATTTCCTGCTCCATCTCATCTTGATCGGTCATTGTTAATGCTTGGTTGTTCGTATCAATATCTACAGTCTCATCATCAGTAGCAGGTCGTACAGTCGGCTCGGCAGGCTCGGCAGACATTGGCACAACCTCCATCATTTCTGCTTTTTCTATCGGCGATTCTTCTGTTTTTGAACAGGCACTCACCATAACCACCAAACTTAATACCGCATAAACAAACTTTTGCATCACCCTCTCCAAAACCAATCGCTATCATCACTAAGGCGTCTATTTTATGATATCACAGCCCATATGGAAAGATGGCTTTTATTATTTAAATCAGCACATCAAAAAATAAAAACCAGACAGGCGAACACCCGTCTATTTATGGGTAATCAAAAAGATTGTAACCATCATTCCAAACGCCCTTTTTACAGCCCATTAAGAAATCTTGCCATGGCACTGCTTATATTTTAGACCGCTGCCACACGGACAAGGTGCATTACGGTTGATGTTTGGCGGAATGATGACATCTTCATCTGCCATACGCTCTGCTTGGGTTTCATCAATGGCAGTAGGCGTATGCACAAAGGTGATATTTTGAGTAAAGACAGGCTGTCCTTCATTAGATACATTGCGTGCCGTCTCATCACTCGCACCCGCCACTTCGTGTTCAAACTGCATTCGCATCTGTTCAATTTGTCGGCGGCGTTCTTCTTCTAAAGCAGCCAATTCTTCTGGTGTTGGCACATGGATACGAGCCAAGTCCTGCACCACATCTGATTTAATCGCACCAAGCATGGATTGAAATAACTCAAAAGACTCACGCTTATACTCTTGTTCTGGATTCTTTTGAGCATAACTACGAAGATGAATGCCCTTACGCAACTGATCCATCTGGGTAAGATGCTCCTTCCAATGGCGGTCAAGGCTTTGTAGCATAAAATGACGCTCAAGCTGAACCGCACTGTCCTCACCCATCTGAGCTCTTCTGTCCTCATAGCGAGCGATTGCCGTCTCCACCACTTTTTGACGCAAACCCTCTTCATCAAGACGGCGGTCGGCATCAAGCCAATCATTGATTGGCATATAAAAACGAAATGCGTCTTCAATCTCATCTTCTAACCCATCAATATTCCACTGGTCATCAACCGAGCCAGGTGGCACAAACTGTGCAATCAAAGCATTGTATACCTCATGGTGCATCTCTTTGATGGATTCTTTTAGATTGGCTTGACCAAGTAAATCATCACGCTGCGAGTAAATAACTTTACGCTGTTCATTGGCAACATCATCGTATTTGAGTAGGTTTTTTCTGGCATCAAAGTCTCGTGCCTCAACCTTGCCCTGAGCACCCTCAATGGAACGAGAAACCATCTTATGCTCAATCGCTTCATCCTCTTTTAGACCCATCGCACGGAACATATTAACCACACGCTCGCCTGCAAAAATACGCATCAAGTCATCTTCCAAAGATAGGAAAAACCTTGACTGACCAGGGTCGCCCTGACGACCAGCACGACCACGCAACTGGTTATCAATACGGCGAGATTCGTGGCGTTCTGAACCGATGATATGCAGACCGCCTGCTGCTTTCACCTGCTCATTCTTAATCTGCCAGTCAGCTTGTAGCTCAGCTTTTTGATTCTCAGTCAATTCGTGTAGATTTTCAACCTGAGCTTGCCAGTTGCCACCCAAAATGATATCCGTACCACGACCTGCCATGTTGGTGGCGATGGTAACAGCACGGGGTCTGCCTGCTTGAGCGATAATTTCCGCTTCTCGTTCGTGTTGCTTGGCATTTAAGACATTATGGACAATGCCTGCTTGATCAAGTAGATGTGATAGCTCTTCAGATGCTTCAATGGTCGCCGTACCTACCAGTACCGGAGCACCTTTGGCAGTGATTTGCTGAATCTCTTTGATGATGCCTTGATATTTGCCCAGTTTGGTTAAGAAAATTTGGTCATCCATGTCAATACGAGCAATCGGACGATGCGTTGGAATGATGACCACATCCAAATCATAAGTAGACTTAAATTCTGCCGCTTCGGTATCTGCCGTACCTGTCATGCCTGATAGTTTGTCATATAGACGGAAGTAATTTTGGAAAGTGGTGGTTGCCATCGTCTGGTTTTCAGCTTGTATTTCAACCCCTTCTTTGGCTTCTACCGCTTGATGCAGACCTTCGCTCCAACGACGCCCTGGCATGGTACGGCCTGTATTTTCATCAACAATGATGACCTCACCTTCATGGACAATGTAGTGAATATTTTTGATGAAAATATGATGTGCTCTGATGGCAGCTTGTACATGAGCCAATAGCGGTAGGCGAGCAGGACTATACAAACTTTCTTTTTCGCCAAGCTCACCCACCTCTATTAAAAATTTCTCTATCTTCTCGTAGCCTTTTTCGCTAATCTCAATGGCACGGTTTTTCTCATCAATCCAAAAATCACCATCTTTATTCTCCTTGTTCGCCTCTTCATCTTCTGAGCGTATCAAGCGTGGCACGATGGTGTTGATTAGTGAGTACAGCTCGGCAGAATCTTCTGCCTGACCTGAGATAATCAGTGGTGTGCGAGCCTCATCAATCAAAATACTATCAATCTCATCAATGATACAGTAGTTCAAAGGACGCTGCTTTTTCTCATCAAGGCTAAATACCATGTTATCACGCAGATAATCAAAGCCGTATTCGTTGTTTGTGCCATAAGTGATGTCAGCACGATAGGCGTCAAACTTCTCATGTGGCGGCTGCTGACTATAAATCACGCCAACCGTTAACCCCAAGAAATTAAATAACGGGCGATTTAGCTCCGCATCACGGCTTGCCAAGTAGTCATTAACCGTAACAACATGCACGCCTTTACCGCTGATGGCATTGATGTACATGGCTAGCGTACCCATCAGGGTTTTACCCTCACCTGTCTTCATCTCAGCGATTTTGCCCTCATGGAGTGTGATGCCACCAATGAGCTGTACATCATAATGACGCATACCATTGACTCGTTTAGATGCTTCACGACACACCGCAAACGCCTCTGGTAGTAGCTTGTCTAAACTTTCACCGTTAGCATGACGCTCTTTAAACTCGGTGGTTTTTTGGCGTAATTCATCATCAGATAACGCAGAAATACTAGGCTCTAGGGCGTTGATTGTCGCCACAACCTTACGCATACGCTTTAGTTCACGCTCATTTTTAGTACCGATAACACTACCAATAATTTTACTTAACATGGTTAATCTTTCCAAATTGCATAGGGCAAAATTTTTTATAATAATGATTGATGGTTATTGATGATAAAAAATCAAGGGAGACTCTACATACATCCATCAGATATAAGTCTCATTTTATCATTGATGAGCCACCAGACTGCTTGACTTGGTAGCTCATTCTTAAACTGATGCCAATTCACCAAACGCCCTGTCAGCACATTCAATGGTTCGGTCCAAATCCTCATAAGTATGAGCAGATGACATGAACGACGCCTCAAAAGCAGATGGAGCAAGATACACACCCTGCTTGAGCATGGCGTGAAAAAACTTATTAAACCGCTTGGTATTTGCACCTGCCACATCGTTAAAATTCTTTGGCAAGGTATCATTAAAGAACATACCAAACATGCCGCCTACCGAACAAGTAGTAAAGACAACGCCATGTTTGTCTGCTTTTTCTTGCAAGCCCTTTAGTAGATACTTGGTTTTAGCGGTCAGTTCTTCATAGAAGTTTGGGCAAACAAGCTCATCAAACATCGCCTTGCCTGCACGCATGGCAAGTGGGTTTCCAGAGAGCGTACCTGCTTGATACACTCCACCCAAAGGGGCGATATGTTCCATAATCTCACGCTTTCCGCCGAATGCTCCAACAGGCAGACCTGCTCCGATGATTTTGCCAAAGGTGGTCAAATCAGGCGTAATGCCAAAATGATGACTTGCCCCTTTTAATCCCACACGAAAACCTGTCATAACCTCATCAAAAATCAATACCACACCATGCTCATCGCACAGCTGACGCAAGGCATCATGAAACTCTTGAGATGGAATGACCATGTTCATATTGCCTGCAATCGGCTCTAAAATAACGCAGGCAAACTCGCCACCAAACTTTGCAAAGGCTTGTTTTAATGCCACTACATCATTATAGGGCAAGGTAACGGTATGCTTAGCAAAATCGGCAGGCACACCCTTTGATGTCGGTTCGCCAATATCTAGCATACCAGAACCAGCCTTTACCAGCAGGCTATCAGAATGACCATGATAACAGCCTTCAAATTTAACGATTTTATCTCGCCCTGTATAGCCACGAGCCAGACGAATGGCACTCATGGTTGCTTCTGTGCCAGATGACACCATGCGAATCAGTTCAATGTGCGGAATTAACTCACAAATCAAATCCGCCATTGTCGTCTCAAACGGCGTTGGTGCACCAAACGACAAGCCATCAGCAGCAGCCATCTTAACCGCTTCAATGACGCTATCATGAGCATGACCCAAAATCATAGGTCCCCATGAACCAACATAATCTATGTAGGGCTTATCTTCGGTGTCATAGATATACGCCCCTTTTGCACGACTGATAAAAACAGGCGTACCCCCCACACCAGTAAAGGCACGAACAGGAGAATTAACCCCCCCTGGGATATGGCGTTTGGCTTTTTCAAATAATATTTGGTCGGCAGTTACTTGAGTCATTGCGTCTCCTTATGGCTGATTCAACTTCCACGAGTGAATTTCTAAGGCGATATAAAATAATGGTTAGGCATTAAGCCTTTTTTACGACAGATGATTTTAATTTCATCGCCCCAAAGCCATCAACCTTACAATCAATGTCATGGTCATCAGGTGCATCATAAATCAGGCGAATGGATTTAACTTTCGTACCAACCTTAATTGGCGTGGACGAACCTTTAACCTTCAAATCCTTAATCACAGTTACGCTATCGCCATCAGCAAGCACATTACCCACCGCATCTTTGATGGTAGGTACATCAGCTTGTAACTCCCCTGCGATCCACTCGTGGCTGCACATTGGACAAATCAACAGCTCTCCATCGGCATAGGTATAATCTTCATTGCATTTTGGGCAGGTAGGTAGGCTCATCGTCATTCCTAAATCATCATAAAAAAATAATCGTTTAGTATAGCAGACTTTAGCGGTTTTTTGTTAATACAAAATGTTAATCTTAACCTAAAAATGCTACAATAATAAGCACAAAAACCATGATTTTAATATTTTCCAATTTTCATCATCGCAGAAATAACACCATGACAACCACACATTTTCAAGCAATCACCCTAGCAGGTCAAGATGCTGCTAAATTCCTACAAGGTCAACTGACCGTCAATGTTGATACGCTAAGCAAGGCATACCAAGCTTGCGCCATCAGCGATCTCAAGGGGAGAGTTAGGTTTGGACTGTGGGTCGCTCGCACCAGTGATGACACCTTTACGCTCATCACTGGTGCTGATTGTATGGAAGATTTGGTTGCCCATATCAACAAATACGGCGTCTTCTCCAAATTTACCACAACCAAGCCCATCGCCATTTATCCTGCCATCATAGACAATTTACCAACCTTTGATGACAATCCATCTTGTGCCGACTTTGATGCTTGGGCAAGCTTGAGCATCAAAACAGGCAACTACTGGATAACCACCTTTACCCAAGGGCTGTTTCAACCCCAAGAGCTTCGCTTGCATCAGCGTGGGGGAGTGGACTATGATAAAGGTTGCTACTTAGGACAAGAAATCATCGCTCGACTGTACTTTAAAGCCAGCCCCAAGGCATACCTGCACCGTGTGCTACTAACAGCTAACACCCTAGACAACACAACAAACACAGTGATATCTGGCGAAAAAATCGGCAAAGTACACATCGTTAATGGCATTGCGGTAGATGGCGGTTACGACTGCCTAGTCATCGGTACACCAACAGATGTTGCCCAGGCAGGGCAACTGCTCGACCTGCCCAAGCCACTCACAGGTGGTGTATCTCGTGGCTAATGCCCATCAGACAGCCAAACCCAGTGTTACGGTACTCGGGGCAGGCGTTACAGGCGTTGCAAGTGCATGGTATCTGTTAGAGGCGGGTTTTGATGTTACAGTCATTGACCGTCAAAGTCAGCCTGCAATGGAGACGAGTTTTGCCAATGGAGGGCAAATTTCAGTGTGCCATGCAACTCCTTGGGCAAACCCTAACACTCCAATAAAAGCACTAAAATGGCTTAGCAAACCAAACGCACCGCTATTATATCGACTAAATACCAATGCTGAACAGCTACGCTTTATCTGGCGATTTTTGCAAGAATGTCGTGCCAGCCGTGCCGATGCCAACTTACAGCAAATGGTCAAATTGGGGCTATATTCTAGACGCACTCTAAAAGAGCTGATGGCAAACCTACCACTAGATTTTGAACAACGGTTGCAGGGCATCATGCATTTTTATACCAGTGTCAGCGAATACCAATCCGCCATCGCTCCCACCAAACGCATGCAAACGCTAGGCTGTCATCGCACACTCATCTCGCCCAATGAAGCGGTCGCTCTAGAACCTTCCTTGTCCGCACTGGGCAGTACCCTTGTTGGAGCGACTTATACAGATGCCGACCTGTCTGCCAATGCCCATATTTTTACCAATAAGCTTGCCAGCTATTGTCAAAGTCGTGGCGTAACTTTTCTTTATGACACCCACATTGACAACATCGCTTTAGATGACAAACACGTCAGCCACATCACAATTCGCCAAGGCATCACCCAACAGACCCATCAAAGCGACCACTATGTTATATGTCTGGCAAGCTATGGTAAACGCCTACTTGACCCAATTGGCGTACACCTGCCCATTTTTCCTGCTAAGGGTTATTCAGCGACTTATGCGGTGCGTGATGGCACTCGAGTGCCACAGATTAGTCTAATTGATGATGAATACAAACTGGTGATGAGTCGCTTTACTACTTATGAGCGTGATGTTTTGCGTGTGGCAGGCACGGCAGAGTTTAATGGCTATAATACCGACCTTGACCCGACTCGCTGTCAGGCACTAACTCAGCGAGTACAAGCACTGTTTGGTGATGCCCTAAACTATGACGAGCCGAACTATTGGGCGGGTCTGCGTCCGATGACCCCATCAAATGTGCCACTGATTGGGCGTGCTTATTTGGGCAATGTTTGGCACGGCAGGACTTCTGATAATCTGATTGATAATCTGTGGATAAACACAGGGCATGGCACACTTGGCTTTACCCATGCGTGCGGTTCAGCAAGGGCGTTATCGCACTTAATGACAGGGCAAACACCGCCTGTAGATTTTGCTTTTGTCGGTCATAAATAGCACAAACAACCAAAACAATGACAGCTAAGCGAATTGGGGCGAGACAAACCAAAGAGACTACACTTCCAACAAAAAGTTAATTGGTCCATCATTGATGCTACTGACCGCCATCATTGCCCCAAATTCACCAGTTTGGACATTAGGGTAAACCGATCTGGCATAATCCACCAATTGTTCAAATAATGCTTTGGCATCACTTGGTGGCATGGCAGGAGCAAAATCAGGACGGCGACCCTTATCCGTCTTAGCCATCAGCGTAAATTGCGAAACCAGCAATAAACCACCTTGAACATCAGATACGGATTTATCCATTTTGCCCAATTTGTCAGCTTCGGTGGTATTTTCAAAAATTCGATAGGTCAAAATCTTATCAATGAGCTTGCGTGCTGTCTCATTATCATCTTCTTTGCCAATACCGATATAGGCAAGCACGCCAGCATCAATTTTACCGATGATTTGACCATCTACCGCCACATGAGCAGACTTGACTCGTTGAATTAAGGCTTTCATGTTTTCACCTTGTCAGTTAAAAATATTTGGTTAAGCAATCATTGACACTGATAGGCATACCTAGACGCTTAGCTTGGTGTGATACAAATAAAAATATCCATTATAGCAAATATCGGTTAAAATAAAACAATTTAACCAGTTGGAAATACCATGAACCTATTTACGATTGCCCAAAACATCGTCCCACAACAAACATTATCTAAAGTAGCAGGTCATCTTGCCAAAAGCGACAACCCCATCATCAAAAAAGCCTTTGTGCATGGCTTTGCCCGTGCTTATGGTATTGATTTGGCAGAATACGAGCGTGGCAGTCTTGATGATTATGACAGCTTCAACGACTTTTTTACTCGTGAATTAAAGGCAGGTGCTCGTCTCATAGACAGCACACCAGATGGCATTGCTTGCCCTGCTGACGGCAAAATCAGCCAGATTGGAGCCATCAAACATGGTCAGCTGATTCAAGCTAAGGGGCGTGATTATGATGTCGGTCAGTTATTGGCAGATTTTGAAGTAGGCAAGGCGTTTACCGATGGCTCGTTTGCCACCATTTATCTTGCCCCAACGAACTATCACCGTGTGCATATGCCTTTTGATGGTCGACTAGTCGCCACACGCTATGTGCCAGGAACACTGTTTTCGGTCAATAACACCACCGCCTTACATGTACCCGACCTATTTGCTCGCAATGAACGCTTGGTGTGTGAATTTGAGACCAAATTTGGGCGTGCATTCGTCGTGTTGGTTGGAGCGATGATTGTTGCAGGGATTAGCTCAGTAGCAACAGGCGACATCAAACGCACGCCTTATATTCAGCACCGCACACATGACATCGCCCTAAAAAAAGGCGATGAACTTGGACGATTCTACTTGGGTTCTACCGCCATCATCGTCTTACCAAAGTCTGCCCATGCCGTATGGGGCGATGAATTCATTCATAGGTCGGTCGTAAAAATGGGGCAAAAGATTGGGCGGGTGAACAGCTTATACTAGTTTTATTATCTTTTTTTGCTGTCTTCATCTTAACCATATAAGATGATAAATCCCACAAGTATTTATTAATAATACTTAATCAATATAACACCAGTATTAATCAAAAAAATCCGCCTTCAGGCGGATTTTTAATATTTTATATTTCTACATTATTATCAGCTTCTTTCAACATTCGTGCTACAGGACGACTTACCGCTATTAAAATTACGCCACACACCACTAAGAAAATGGTCAGTGTGGTGAATAGTTTTGGCAAGTTTTCAATCGTATCTGCCGATACCGAGCCACCAGAGAATGATGCCACAAGACTGCCCAATGCAATAGATGCAAAAAATAATCCCATCACCACACCCTGCATACGGTCGGGAGCAAGTTTGGTCATGCTAGATAGTCCCGCAGGACTTAACATAAGCTCACCAATTGTCAATAAAAACAAGCTACCTACAAGCCACCAAGGCGATGCTAAGCCACCGTTATTCACCACGCCTTGACTGGCAATAATCATTAGGACAAAACCTGCAGCGGCAAAAAACATACCTAAGGCAAACTTAACCATGCTGTTAGGCTGGATTTTTTTGGCAGCAAGTCTTACCCACATGATACTCACAATCGGTGCAAATACCAAAATAAACAAAGAGTTTAACGACTGAAACCATACAGTAGGAATCTTCATGCCAAAAGCATTTAAATCAGTATAACGCTCAGCAAATAAATTAAAAGAGGTTGGCTGTTGCTCAAAACTTGACCAAAAAAAGGTTGAACCAACCACAAGCAAAAAGCACACAAGCAATCGTAATTTTTCAGGTTTAGTAAAAACTGGCGACACAAAACAATAGGCAAAATAAAGGCTTACCGACCCTGCAATCACATAGGTCATAACAGATGCAATCAAAACAGGATTTAGCGTTATCACACCCATCATCACCAGTATGATAAATGCTGATAAAGCAATGACGCCAACCCCAACAAATTTACCAACATTGGCTCTCACCTGCTTGGGCTGCTCCCAACTGGCGGCTGTATTTTTAGCGTTAGCAAATTCGGTGAGATTTTTTTTACCAAAAAGTTTATAAATTGCCAAAGAGATCAGCATGCCCACACCGCCCACTGTAAAGCCTGCGTGCCACATTTGTTGCTCTTTAAAAATCCCTGTAATTAAAGGTGCTAAGAACGCCCCTAAATTAATTCCCATATAAAATAGTGTAAAGCCTGCATCACGCCTAGCGTCATTTTTATCATATAATGCCCCAACCATGACTGAAATACATGTTTTAAATAATCCTGAGCCAATGACTAAAAGCACAAGCCCCAAAAAGAAAAACTGAATAGACAAAAATGCTGACATACCAATGGACAAATGCCCTAACGCAATGATGATACTCCCCCACCACAACGCTCGCTCCTGCCCAAGCCAATTATCGGCAAGCCAACCTCCTAAAATCGGCATCAAATACATTGACCCAGCAAAAATACCATAAATCGCTGACGCATTGGCATCGTCAATACCCAAGCCACCTTGTGCAATGGCCGCCGTCATAAACAATACAAGAAGCGGACGAATACCATAATAAGAAAAACGCTCCCACATCTCAGTGAAAAATAAAGAACGCAAGGGTTTTGGGTGCCCCATAAAGGCGGTGTCAAGCGTTTTAAAATCGCTTGATTTAGAATTTTCATTCATAAATTGTTTATCCCTAAATCAGTTGGTGAATTACAAGCACGCAAGGTGCAAAAGAATGCCAGACATTGTATCATAATCCAAAATAAAATCTGTAACTCCTTTTTATTTTTATAAAAATTTGGTGATGGTTATCGGCTTACTTTTGTATAACTATTTGCATTAAATCCTTAATAATCTTGGGTATAACAGCTTTAAAAGCCGGTCTTGGCAGATGAAGCGAACTGCCTAATTTACGATAACAATGCAATTTTGACTCCAACAAACACTTTTTGTCACAATTAAATCTTAACATGCCGTCAAGATTGTATTTATACATCAAAACCATCCTCAGTCAATCTTACTAATGCTTTGACAAGCTGATAATCTTGCTGTATTTTTTATGATGTTTTGATGGAAACTTGCACTTGATTAATCATTGCATCAGCAAAGCTAACATTATCGTATTTATCTATCGGTTATTCATCATTCGCTCAATCTCATCATTTAGCCTAGCGGTGGCAATGAACAATAAAAGTATGATTATCAAAGTCAGTAACTTTTGCCATTTTGTTAATAAAAGCAAGGGCGTCATAATCTAAGGATACCGCCAAACCATCCATCAATTTATTATCCATCACTGTCGTTGCCAATGAATTTTAAGTTATCATCATTGGAGAATGCCCATGCTAGACCCACCAGATTGTTATTCTGCTAGCAAATGATGGCACTCAAGTTACATCTTATTAATTTTTCTAGTTTAGTCAGGCTAAATAACAAAAAAGCCTCAATCTTTTGATTTAGGCTTTTTAGAATTTGGAGCGGGAAACGAGATTCGAACTCGCGACCCCAACCTTGGCAATGTCAGCCACCTAAATTATATAAACCTATATTATATGTAAAGCTAGTATTTTAAAGGCTCTTGATGGAATTTTTTTTAATATATTTTCATTTACTAATACATAATTTATTTAATTTTGTGTCGTTGCAGACACCCTAAATTTAGGGTAAAATTATACCAACCTAATTTTAATTGCGCACAAAAAATAAAACCCGCTAACAAAAAAACGCACGTCAAATCGATAATTGTCCACGACAATCTGATAGTCCATCAACATGCAAAAAAGTGCTATCAATTTGTATTGAAAATTCTGCCAATCTACCACTCTCCACCTCTGACACTTCCTATATCGAAGTAGTTCACCGAGAGAGTCGCTATTACTTCTATACCAATTTTTCATCCTGCCTAAAAATAAAGAATGGGGATAAAATCTACGTCAAGGAAGTAACGCTTAGCGATAACGAAGTCAATAAGAAGGCTTGGAATCATTTGTTTGACGTGTTTCTTGTGTCAAATGTTAGTTTGCACATCTTCCCAAAATTACTGTCCGAATGCCCCTCTAGTACAGTTATTGATATACTCGGTGGCAAGCCCACCATTCAAAAAATTTTAACCAAAAAAATATTAGCAGGAAAAGCTGGGATTACTATCTAGCCAAAGCCCCAAAGAACATCCCCATGCCCACCTTTGCTGATCTTATTGAGGAGAGTCTACATGGATGAGCATGATATCCGATTCGTATTGGCTCATTTATTGCCCAATAACAATAGTCACGCTTACTTATTACGGGAATATTTTTTGGCACTTGCCTCCCTGACTAATGTCGAATTCATGGGGATTTGCATCCCCCTTAAGAATGATAACCCCATAAGAGGTTATATTACCCCAAACTAGGAGTAATCTCTCATGACAAAACAGCGTAAGCAGTACAGCACCGAATTTAAACTAGAAATGGTAAAACTCATTGAAGAGCAGAATCAGCGTGTTGTTGATGTTGCTAAGCAATATGATATCGGTAAATCTACTTTAGAAAACTGGCTTAAACGTTATCGTCTTGAACTTCAAGGCAAGCCATTAGCCACAGGTCATGCTCTAACACCAGAACAACGAGAGCTTGAACGACTTCGTAAAGAAAATGCCCAGCTAAGACTTGAGCGAGATATTTTAAAAAAGGCATCCGCTCTATTGGCTCAAGACAACTTACTATCCCGCTAATAGAGCAATTGATGGGGCAATACAGCATCAGTAAAGCAAAGCTGTGTCAGTTATTTGGTATTTACCGAAGTACTTATTATGCCAAGCAAAGAATCAGATTGCCAACACGCAAAGAGATTGAGCTACGCTTATGGGTAAAACAAGCCTTTGATTGCTCTAAAGGATCGGCAGGATCTAGAAGTATTGCTGCTATGGTCGGTCGTGCTCATCAGATTAAACTAACACGCTATAAAGCGCGTCAATTAATGAGAGCACAAGGACTCATCAGTCGCCAAAGCATCAAGCATCGCTATCGTATGGCTGATCAAGCACATACAGTGCATGACAACTTGCTAAAACGACAGTTTGCACCAGCTGCACCCAATCAAGTGTGGGTATCGGATGTGACGTATATTCACACCAAAGCAGGATTTTGTTATTTGGCAATGGTGATGGATTTATATGCCAGACACATCATTGGCTTTGCCATGAGTGATCGTCCAAACATTGAGCTGACCACTAAAGCATTGGCTATGGCTTATACCATACGCTTTCAACCAACTGGTGTGTTATTTCATTCAGATCAAGGAACGCATTACACCAGTCGAACCTTTGCCGATGCTATTGCCAGATGTAAGATGACACACAGTATGAGTAGAAAAGGCAATTGCTGGGATAATGCACCAACAGAACGTTTCTTTCGAAGTTTTAAAACCGAATGGATGCCAAAACATGGCTATGAGAACATTCATGAAGCAAAAGTAGATGCGGCAAGTTATATCCATGGCTATTACAGTCAAATCAGACCCACAGCTTTAATAACTACCTAAGCCCTGTCGAAAAAGAACGACAGTTTTTTAACAAAACCTTCTTAGAGGTTGTTTGAAAATAGCTGGCTGGTACAGGCTGAATTTAGCTATGCTAATTACCTCACCTAACCTTAATTAATTTAAAAAAGATTTAATAGTCTGATTAAATACCTCTGCTTTCTCAACATTAGCAATATGCGAAGCCTCAATAATGGTAAGTTTGGTATTGGGGGCATGCTCCACAATAAATTCACCATCGGCGACAGTGGTTACAGGGTCAGCACTGCCCGTGATGACCAGCATTGGCACTTGCGAATCTTTTAGGTCATCACGCAAATCGGCAATCGCCAATGCTTCACAACAGTTGGCATAACCATCTTTGTCGCCTTTGGCAAGGTTTTGGCTAAGATGTTTGACATTCTCAGGGTTGTTTTTGATAAAAGTATCAGTAAACCATCGGCTGGGGGCGGTATCAGCAATGCCTTGCAAGCCATTAGCACGTACGCTGTCTGCTCGTTCTTGCCAAGCGGTTTGGTTGCCAATTTTGGCGGCGGTATTTGAGACGATGATCTTATTAAAGTAGCTTGGGTGATGAATGGCAAGCCAGATACCCGTCAAACCACCCATAGAAATACCACAAAAATTCGCCTGTCTAATGTCAAGATAATCCAACAAATCCACCACATCTTGCCCAAGTTGTGCTATGGTGTAGCTCCCCTCTGGTGTGGAGCTGTCGCCATGTCCACGTGTGTCATAACAGACAATAAAAAAGTCTGTTTGTAGAGCGTCAATTTGGGCTTGCCACATGTTTTGATTTGTTCCCAATGAATTGGAAAAAATCAAGACCGGTTTTGTCTTATCACCAAAAGTTTGGTAATTTAAACTGACTTCATTATTGGTAAAAATTGGCATATTGCACCCTTTAAACTCGCTCAATAATCAACGCAATCCCTTGACCCACCCCAATGCACATACTGCATAGAGCATATTTACCACCTGTCTGTTCAAGCTGATTTAAAGCAGTTGTTACCAGCCTTGCCCCTGACGCACCCAATGGGTGTCCTAAGGCAATCGCACCGCCATTGGGATTGACACGGCTATCATCATCAGCCAAACCTAACTCACGAGTACACGCTAGGGCTTGGGCAGCAAAAGCCTCGTTAAGCTCAATCACGTCCATGTCATCAAGACCAAGCCCAGTCATGGCAAGCAGTTTTTTAATGGCAGGAGCAGGGGCAAAACCCATAATGCGTGGCTCAATACCAACGGTTGTACTAGCAATAATTTTGGCTCGTGGGACAAGATTAAATCTTTCTACCGTTTCATCAGAGGCTATCAGTACCGCACACGCCCCATCATTGATACCTGAGGCATTGCCGGCGGTAACCGTGCCATCTGGCTTAACCACAGGTTTGAGTTTTGCCAAAGCGTCTTGGGTTGTATCGGCTCGTGGGTGTTCATCTTTATCCACCAAAATTGGCTCGCCCTTTTTTTGTGGAATAGACACCGAAATGATTTCTTTATCAAAAAAACCTTTATCTTGGGCGGTTTTGGTAAGTGTCTGGCTTCTTAGAGCAAATTTATCTTGGTCTGCTCGGCTGATGTTAAACTGCTCGGCGACATTTTCTGCGGTCTGTGGCATGGTATCCACGCCATAAAGCTCTTTTAGTTTAGGGTTAATAAACCGCCAACCCATCGTGGTATCTTCTAGTTGATGAGACCGCCCAAACGCCGTCTGTGCCTTACCCATCACAAAAGGGGCTCGGCTCATGCTCTCCACCCCACCTGCGATGATGAGATTCATCTCGCCTGATTTAATGGCACGATTGGCGGTTGCAATGGCATCAAGTGATGAACCGCATAGACGGTTTATGGTCGTTGCAGGTACCGTTGTTGGCATTCCTGCCAGTAGAGCAGACATTCTACCAACATTGCGGTTGTCCTCACCTGCTTGGTTGGCACAACCAAAAATCACATCATCAACCTGACTAAAATCTACATTGCCATTGCGTTCCATGATTGCCTTGATAACAGTTGCCCCCAAGTCATCAGCACGAATGCCTGACAATGCCCCACCATAACGCCCAAATGGTGTGCGAATGGCATCAATAATATAAGCGTTTTGCATCATAATTCCCCTTAATTTTTTATTTAAATGGTTGCATCAATCAGACTTGCCCCTGTGAGTCGTTGTAATTCCCCAAAAGCCAAACCTTCAATTTTTTCAATGACTTTTAGACCCTCCGGTGTAACATCAATCACACATAGGTCAGTGTAGATTCTATCCACGCATTTTTTGCCCGTTACTGGGTAGGTGAGGTTTTTGACAATTTTGGGGTCGCCCTTTTTGGTTGTATGTTCGGTTGCAACAAACACCTGTTTTGCTCCCACTGCCAAATCCATCGCTCCGCCTACCGCAGGAATAGCATCACTCTCGCCTGTGTGCCAGTTGGCAAGGTCGCCATCTTCATCAACTTGAAAAGCACCCAATACACAAATATCCAAATGACCGCCACGCATCATCGTAAACGAATCGCCATGATGAAAGAACGAACCACCTGTGAGCATGGTAACAAACTCTTTACCAGCATTGATAAGCTCTGGGTCTTCTTGCCCCGCTTCTGGGGGCGGACCAAAGGCGAGCAAACCGTTTTCAGAATGTAAAAAAATCTCTTTGTCTTTGGGTAAGTGGCTGGCCACTTTGGTTGGCAGTCCTATACCTAGATTGACATACGCCCCTTCTGGAATGTCTTTGGCGATACGGCTTGCGATTTGGTCCCGGCTTAGTTTTTGATAAGTCATGATATTTTCCCTTATTCTGTCATGGCGTGCGTTACAGAGGTTAGCTCAACGATATGCTGCACAAAGATACCTGGCGTGATGATGTGTTCAGGGTCAAGCTCACCAAGCTCTACCACTTCACCCACCTGAGCAATGGTAACATCAGCCGCCATTGCCATGATAGGACCGAAGTTACGAGCCGATTTGTTGTACACCAAATTGCCCCAACGGTCGCCTTTATGGGCTTTGATAAGGGCAAAATCGGCTTTGATTGGGTATTCAAGCACATAATCCTTGCCCTCAATATGACGAGTCTCTTTACCTTCGGCAAGCAGTGTACCAAACCCTGTTGGCGTATAAATCGCCCCAAGCCCCATACCTGCCGCCTGAATACGGCAAGCTAGGTTGCCCTGCGGAACAACTTCAAGCTCAATCTTACCGGCACGATACAACTCATCAAAGACATACGAGTCAGCTTGACGAGGAAATGAGCAGATGATTTTTTTCACCGCTCCTGTTTTTAGCAGGCGTGCCAATCCATAATCGCCATTGCCTGCATTGTTACTCACAATTGTCAAATCTTTGACATTACAATCAATGAGTGCATCAATCAGCTCGGTAGGCTGACCTGCCGGTCCAAAACCGCCGATGAGAATGATTAAGCCGTCTTTGATTTGACTCATCACCTGGGTGAGTGATTGGCTGGATTTATCAATCATTGTTTACTCCTTTTAAAAATTATATCAACAACACATACGCCCACAGCGTAACAATTCCAATAGCAACCCAGTTTAAGAAAAAACCGACCTTTACCATCTCTTTTTGAGCCATATAGCCCGTAGCAGTAGCAAAAGCAATGCCATTAGGCGGGGCAGCAACAGGCATCATAAAGGCACAAGATGCACCAATGGCAATAACCATCACCAAAAGCTCATTTGGCAAACCAAGCTGTGTGGCAACAGACGCAAAAATTGGCACCATCAAGGCGGTTGAACCTGTATTGCTGGTAAATTCAGTCAAGAAAATCATAAAACAAGCGGTCACAAAAATAATAAAAATCACAGGCATACCCGCCAAATGCGTGGCAAGTTGTTCGCCCAGCACCGCTGAAGCTCCTGAATGCTTCATCACATTTGATAAGGTAAAACCGCCACCAATCAACAATAAAACACCCCATTCGGTACGCTCGCTGACCTGTTTCCAAGTAGCAAGACCAAGTACCATCACACTTAAGGCTCCCATCATACCAATCATGGTGTCAGGGCTATCAAAACCAAAATACCCTGAAATCTGCTTACCAAAAATCCAACAGGTCGCCGTTATGACAAAAACAACAATCGTTAAAATTCTAGCAGGCGTCCAAGGAATTTCTTCATCACTAACCACGATTTTTTGATTCAAATTTGGTTTTAAAATCAAATACATGGTAGCGATCAAGGTGGGCAATAACACCACAAGTAATGGTAAAGCCACTTTTAGCCAATCCATAAAATCCATGCCAAGCTGTTTGGCAGCAATGCCATTGGGTGGTGAACCCACAAGCAGCCCAATGCCACCAATCCCTGCCGAATAGGCCACACCAAGCAAGATGAAAATGCAGGTATTTCTGTCTTTTTCTCTATCAAGCTGTGTAAGCAACCCCAGTGACAATGGCACCATCATCGCCGCTGTGGCGGTATTACTAATCCACATCGACAGTCCTGCGGTCGCCAAAAACATCATCATTACCGCTCGTCCCAAATGTCCATTTGATAGACGCATAATCCAAAGGGCAATTTTTCGGTCAAGTTTTTGCACACTTAACGCTGCTGCTAGCGCAAACCCGCCGACAAACACATAAATAATTGGATCCGCAAAATTAGCAAACGCCGACTTGGTATTAAATTCTGGCACACCAGCCAATACCGCCAAAACAGGAACAAACAGAGCTGTTGCGGTGATATGCACTGCTTCAGTCAACCATAACACCCCAATAAAAAACAAAATGGCAAGCCCTTTATTGGCATTAGCATCAAATGGTAAAATCACAGCATATAAAAGATAGGCAACGACTGCTGCTATGGAAATAATACCAATGCCACGATAGATCTTTTTTAGGGTTTTGGCAAAACCTCCTTGATACAAAGTTTCGTTTTGTTGCGCCATAATTCACTCCATTGCCAAATCATTTACCACATCAATAAATCAATCCTTTTTATTTTTACCATCTCAGCTTATAAAAATAAAAACTCGCCATGCCAAATACAATGCCCCAAAACACCGAACTTAGCCCAAACAAGCTCATGCCTGAGGCTGTTACCAAAAAGGTGATTAACGCAGGCTCTTTTTGTTCGCTGTGTTGCATGGCAATGCCAAGATTGGTCAATAATGCCCCAAGCAACGCCAAGCCTGCCAGCATGGCGATTAAACTTTTGGGAAGCATGGCAAACAAGCCCACCAAAGAACCTGCAAACACCGCCCCCACCAGATAAAACACGCCATTAAACACACCGCCGATGTAGCGTTTGTCAGAGTTTTCGTGGCAATCTTTGCCCATGCACAAAGCCGATGTTACCGCCGCCAGCACAATACTAATGCCCCCAAACACCGCCACAGCGAGCGACAGTAGGCTTGCACTATTGATGATGGGCTGGCTGGATACTTGATAATTATTAAGCTTAATGAGTGCCATTCCAGGTAAAAATTGCCCTGTTAAATTTAAAATCACCAACGGCAATGCCAAATTAAACACTGCCTGCCACGAGAATTCTGGGGCGATAAATATGGGCTTGGCAACACTCAATTCAAAAGCTTGGCTACCATTTATGAGTCCCAATAACCACGCCACCAAAAGCCCTATCAAAAGCACCCACACAATCGCATAACGAGGCAAAAAGCGTTTGGCAACCAAAAAACTTGCCAGCATGGCACAGGCTAACATCGGTTCACTGCTAAATGACGAAAACGCTCCCACGCCAAAACCAAACAAAATCCCTGCCATCATACCACCTGCAATGCCCTGCGGAATGCAATGCAATACCTTATCAAAATAGCCACTCATGCCAATGGCAAGGCTCATCACGCCTGCGATGAGATACGCCCCCACCGCTTCATTAAGGCTAATGCTGGGAAACAGGCTGACCAAAAGTGCCGTTCCAGGGATTGACCAAGCGAGCAAAATCGGCACTTTGTGGCGTAAAGATAAAAAAATACTGCCAACTGCCGAGCTAATTGACACCGCCCAAATCCATGAAATCATCATGGCGTTATCCACACCTGCCGACTGCCCCACCTGAAAAAATATCACCAACGGTCCTGCGTAAGAAATCGTTACCGCAAGCAAACCCGCCACCATTGCCGACAAAGAAAAATCTTGCTTAAAATCCCTAAATACACTCATCATCCACACTCCGTGTCAGCCATATTTTTCCAGTGATGGGTAAAAAGCTATCCTTGATCACCACCGCCCACAGGCATGACCGCGCCTGTCATATAGGACGACTCATCGGACGCCAAAAACAAAATCGCATTAACCTGCTCGTCGATCGTGCCATAACGCCCCAAAAAGGTGCGGTCAATGGTTTGTTCAACCACCTCTTGCATCCAGCGTTTTTCGTCCTCGCTTTGGGGATTGGTGTTTCTTGGGATTTTGCGTGGCGGAGCGTCTGTACCGCCTGTCGCCACCGCATTGACACGAATGCCGTCTTTGGCGTGTTCAAATGCCAAACTTGCGGTCAAGGCATTTACCCCGCCTTTTGCCGCAGAATAAGGAATGCGATGAATGCCACGAGTGGCGATGGACGACACATTGACAATCACGCCTGACTGCTGGCTAATCATACAAGGTAGCACCGCATGACAACACCACAAAGTTGGAAACAACGAGCGGTTGATTTCTTTGATGATTTCATTTTCGGCAAATTCCTCAAACGGCTTCATCCAAATCGCCCCACCGACATTGTTAATCAGCACATCAATACGACCAAATTTTTCAAGGGTTTGCTTGGCAACTTCTTGGGCTCCTGCATACTGTTCCAAATCGGCTTTGACGATGAGATGATCGCCCTTTTTGCCAGTTTTTTGTAATTTGGCAATCTCATCGGCGGTTTCTTGCACAAAATCCGAAAAATCCACCAGCACCACATTTGCCCCCTCTTTGGCGACTTGCAAAGCCACGCCACGCCCAATTCCCTGAGCTGCACCTGTCACAATCACCACCTTATCTTTAAAACGCTTGGTTCTCGACATGATTACTCCTGTTATACTTCATGTTGTCATGCTTTGATTTAAAATAGAAGGGTCTTTTAAATCCCTACATAGCGGCGTTAAACCGATTGCGCAGTCTTTTTAGGAATCATTACCAGCACTGCCAATGTTGCTAGTACACCAAAAGCCACCATCGTCAAGAGGGCATATTGACCTGCCAAATGCACGCCAGCATCCTTAAAGGTGCTAAAAATAGTCGCTCCTGTGGCGATGCCAAAGGACGCACCCAAAGCACTTGCCATTTTAAACACACCTGCCGCCACGCCTGCTTTATCAAGAGGTACATTGACCATCGCACAGTCCGCCGCAGGGGTAGAATAACAACCCAAACCAAAGCCAAACACCGCAAAAGACACAATGACCCACCACATATACACTTCATGCGACACAAAGGTCATGGACAGCCCCAATGCTCCAACCGCCGTGATTGCCGTGCCGAGCCACATTGGGGTTTTGTAGCCGAATTTTTGTAGCAGTTTTTCGCTCACACGAATCATAATCATGACCATGACGACATAGCCCAAAGATTTGACCCCTGCTTGAAATGCAGTCAAGCCATGTCCTTTTTGCAAATAGGTATTGATAATGATAATCGTGCCTGCCATGCAGTTTAATAAGAAGTTGGACAAACACGCCCCACTATAACCACGACTGTTGAACAGCGAAAAATCCAAAAATGCCTGATGTTTTTTCTTGATTTCGGTGCGAAAAAACACAATCCCCATCACCACCGCCCCAGCGAGCATGGTTAGCGTAAAACCATTCGTAAACCCAAGCCCAAACCCTTTGGTGATGAGCAAATTTAAACACAAAAGCCCAATCACACAGCTAAACAGCCCCACATAGTCATAACGACTGGTAGAAACCTCGTGCGATTTGCTCTCTGGCGTGCCTTTGATGAGAAGCATACCGACCACCGAAATGGCGATTGACAGCAAGAAAATGCTTTTCCAGCCCATGCTCGTGGCGATTGCTCCACCGACAAAAGACGAAAGCCCTGAACCACCGAACGAGCCAATCGACCAAAAGCTAAACGCCCTTTGTCGTTCGGCTCCGTGATAATAATTTTTGATGATGGACAAAGTCGCTGGCATGATACAGGCGGACGACAGACCTTGAAGCACTCGCCCAAGCCCAAAGATGAAAGGATTGGTGCTAAAATACAGCACCAAACAGGCGATGATGTTTAGAGTAAAGCCCACATAAGTCAAACGCACTCGCCCAAATTTATCCGCCAATCCGCCCATTAAAATGATAAAACAGCCAGAAAACAGCGAGCCTAAGCTAATCACCGCATTGAGTGAGGTATCTGACATGCCCAAATCTTTTTGAATGGACGGCACGACATTAAACATCGACTGATAAAACAGCCAAAAGGTCAAAACCCCCAGCACCATGCCGATGAGCAGTTTGTCGTTGCCACGAAACCCATTTTGTGTTTGTGTTGTTGTCATAAAAAATCCTTTTTTTAAATCACTTCAAATAGTTTTCCACAAGACCACAAAAGTACGCCCCAGCCGTAGCGATAATCTCATCATTAAAATCGTATTCTGGGTGATGCACCATGCACGCAGAATCACCACCCCCATTGCCGACAAAGCAGTAATTGCCGTTGGGGTTAGCCTCTAGCATAAAGGCAAAATCCTCGCTTCCCATAAGCGGAGCAATGCCTGTATGCACTTTGTCCTCGCCCACCAAATTTTGGGCGACTTTGACGGCAAATTCGGTCGCATCACTGCCATTGACGGTGGGCGGACAGCCGTTGATATGTTCGACTTCGGCACTTGCTCCAAAACTTTTGGCTTGAAATTCCACCACTTCTGTAATGCGAGATAGCACCTTTTTGCGCACTTCAGCATTTAGGGTGCGAACGCTTAATTTTAACAGGGCAGAATCATTGACCACATTGGGGACATTGCCAGAGGTGAGTTGCCCCACCGTAATCACCGCTTGCTCAAGCGGACTGACATTGCGAGAGACAATGCTTTGGAGGGCAATGGCGATATGACACGCCACCAAAGTCGCATCAATGCCGTATTCAGGCATCGCCCCATGACTGCCCACGCCTTTGACATGGACATGCAAAGTGTCGGAGGACGCCATGACCGCCCCAGTTTTAAAATAAAACTCGCCTGTCGCTAGGCGTGGCATGTTGTGCATGGCAAAAATCACATCGCAAGGAAATTTGTCAAACAAGCCGTCCTCTAACATGACACGACCGCCATAAAGCAGCTCTTCAGCAGGCTGAAAAATCAAATGCACCGTACCATTAAAATTGCGAGTTTTGGCAAGCTGTTTGGCACAAGCAAGCAAAATGGTGCTGTGTCCGTCATGCCCACAGCCATGAAATTTGCCTGCGACTTGGCTGGCATAAGGTTTGCCCGTCTTTTCCACGATGGGCAAAGCGTCCATGTCGGCACGCAGTCCGATGACTTTATCGCCGTTACCGTTTTTTAGGGTGGCGACAATGCCTGTTTTGGCAAGTCCACGATGTAGCGTATAGCCCCATTCGGTCAGGTACTTGGCGATGAGATTACTGGTTTCAACCTCTTCAAAACCCAGCTCAGGATTTTGGTGGATGGTTTGGCGAATGTTCGCAAAAAACGCCTGTTCGCTCATCAAATCACTCAAATGCTGCGGGTTTATAGCAATGGTATTAGACAGGGACATATTTACTCCTTTTGATAGATGATGACAAATTTCAGCCATTAGGTACTGACCACTAGGGGTAAAAAAGATTTTAATGACTTTTATGAAATTTACAAGCAATCCATTTTGCCGCCATCTTAATTGGCTGAGAACTTCTCAAGCAAGAAGTTTTGCGCCGTGATGTTCTGAACTTCCAACCAATCACGCACCGAATCAACCATTGCCACAGGTCCACACAGATAAATATCCACATCGCCGCCATTTAGCCAGTCATCATCAATATGAGCAGTGACATAGCCTTTACGCTCATGGGTGGACATCTCATTGACCACAACTGTACGATAATCAAACCAGTCATGTTTCGCCTTAGAGTCATCTAGCGCATCAATGCCGACCAAATCCTCATCATTGGTCACGCCAAACACCATGCGAATAGGAAAATCCGAACCTTTTTCGTCAAGCACTTTAAGCATGGATAAAAACGGCGCAATCCCCGTACCACCTGCCAAAAACAGCGTTGGGCGAACCATCGGACGCAGATAAAAACTGCCAAAAGGTCCTGTAAAGCTCATTTTGTCGCCCACTTTGGCGGTATTTGCCAAGAACGAACTCATCTTGCCATTGGGGACATTTCGCACCACAAAGCTGGTTTTGCGGTCGTTTGGCTTTGAACTGAAAGAATAAGAACGAGTTTCATCAGTATTTGGAATTTTCACATTAACATATTGCCCTGCCAAAAAGCTGATTTCTGGTTCATTGTTATCCAATTCAATTTCAAAACAAATGGTGCTATCGGAGACTTTTTGTAAATCGGTCAGCGTACCACTAAAAGCATGGATTTGGGTTTTGCACACAGCAGAACTTGCCAAAATCTGAATGACCGAATCTGAAGTTGGATAACATTGACACGCCAAAACATAGCCTTTTTCAGCATCTTCAGGGCTTAGGGCGTCCTCGATGTACATGTCGCTATCCATGTCATAAGTCCCAGACTCATAAAAAGCTCGGCAAGTGCCACACGCTCCGTCTCGGCAATCTAGCGGAATGTTCATTTTTTGGCGATAAGCGGCATCAGATAAGACTTCCCCTTCCCCCACTTGAATAAAACGTGTAACCCCATCTTCAAACTGTAAAGCAACATTATACATGGCTAATATCCTTATCTTAAAAAAATTAATAAACTGGCAACTAGCTAGTTTTGGTAATAACATTCGATGACTGATGTTAGAATAATTATTTTAAAACAATTAAACAGCTTCATCAGTCTAAATACATCAAATGCTTCTGGAGTGAATGGGTCCAACTTAATTAACTGCACTTCTTGTCAAACCCACGCACCATTAAGAAGTATGTGGATTAGATATGATAAACATCAATCACTTGATGAATGTAGTCATTTTTTAGGACGACATATTTGCTTAAAATTTTAAAGTCATCAGTACTGATATCAATTTCATAACGAGACATTCCAAAATGCTGATAGATAGTCTTATAGCGAAAACTCATTGTCAGCCAATTAAATCGCACAGTTGCTTTATTATCATCCAGTTTCTCTATCTCAATATTGCTGATATTGTGGCTGGTGCGAGTGTCAGGAATGGTTGCTGATGAACGCTCAGTTTTGATACGAAACACTCGGTCTTCAAGCCCTTGACGATTAGGGTAATAAATCAAGGAGATCTCGGTACTAGGGTCGATGGTGAGTGTGTCATCATCATCCCACGCAGGCATCCAAAACGAAGCTGTTGGTGCATAGCAATTTAGCCAGTCATCCCATTGTTCATCATCCAAAAAACGGGCTTCTTGGTACAAAAATTGACTGATTTTATGCTGCAATTGTTCATTGACTAAGCTCATACAATCTCTCCTTGTTCGGCTAATTTTTGTTCGGTTGCGATAGCTTTTTTCATCACTTCTAACCAATGTTCGTGCTGAGTAAGATACAAGCCTTCATCTTCGGTCTTGACACCACTTAGTTTTGGTTTTAAACTAATTTCTTGGGCAACTTCATCAGCACCTTGCACCCAATGCGTTGCACCACGGCACATATCATTCCATTCAAGCTCAATGCCTGCATAGCCAATTTGACAAGAGCGAAACTCTTCTAAATCGTCTGGAGTGGCCATACCTGATGCATTAAAAAAATCTTCGTATTGGCGGATGCGATGAGTTCTATTCTCACGGCTTTCGCCTTTTGGTGCAATGCAGTAAATGGTAACTTCTGTTTTGTTTACTGCAATCGGACGAAGTACACGAATTTGCGAGCCGAACTGATCCATAAGATAGACATTGGGATATAGGCACAAATTTCGAGAACGCTCAATCATCCATTTGGCAGTTGCTTCGCCAAAGTCTTCACGATATTTGTCATAATTGGCAAAGTTTGGGCGGTCTTCTGGATTTGCCCATTGTGTCCAAAGAAGCATATGACCGTTGTCAAAGCCATAACTGCCACCGCCTTGTTTGCCCCAATCACCTGCACTCATTGCACGGATACCGTCTGCTTCAGCTTGCTTTTCTTTGCGTTGCTGGGTGGTGGCAGCATAGTTCCAATGCACTGCCGAGACATGATAGCCATCTGCACCATTTTCGGCAGTCAGCTTCCAGTTGCCTTCATAAGTATAAGTAGATGAGCCACGAAGCACTTCCAAGCCGTCTGATGCTTGATCCACAATCATATCAATGATTTTGGTGGTTTCGCCAAGATATTCTGTTAATGGCAAAACATCAGCGTTTAGACTGCCAAACAAAAAGCCTTTATAGCTTTCAAATCTGGCAACTTTTTTTAGGTCATGAGAGCCATCTTTGTTAAAGCTGTCTGGGTAGCCTGCGTCTTTAGGGTCTTTGACTTTTAAGAGTTTGCCTGAATTGTTAAAAGTCCAACCGTGAAAGGGGCAAGTATAAGATGATTTATTGCCTTTTTTGTAACGGCAAAGCTGAGCACCACGGTGTGAGCAGGCATTAATCATAGCATTGAGTTCACCGTCTTTATTGCGAGCAATAATGATTGGCTGACGACCGATATGGGTGGTGTAGTAGTCGTTAACTTCTGGGATTTGGCTTTCGTGTGCCAAATATACCCAATTACCTTCAAAAATGTATTTTATTTCAAGGTCAAATAAGGTCTGATCGGTAAAGACCGAACGGTGAACTTTGTACTCACCCGTGTTAGGATTTTCTACCAAAAATTCGTGAATACGGTCTAAATGACTGGTGTTGATAACAGGAATGCGTGGCATATTTTTTTCCTTGCATAATTGCTGGGGTTACTATTAAAAAGACAAGTTGATTTTTAAGGCTCGTAAGTTTCCACCCCTTTGGGTGTGATTAAAAAACTCATCAAATCATATCCAACTTTAAGCTCGCCTTGATAATTGGCACGAGTACGACGAATGAGTTCATCATCAGGTACACCAACAACCTTGGGTGATACACCATTAACAATATGGCTATATACCGCCATTTTTGGCTTGGTTTGGCTAAATATCTCACCTGCTTGGCGTGGGTTTGTATGGTGAGCGTACACCTGTGGCAAAGCATTAATATCTTCAAACTCCGCTACTTCGTGAATGAGCAGATCCACGCCTTTGCCGTATTTGATGACATTGGCAGTAGGAATGGTATCGCCACTTAGTAACACCGACAAACCTGCATAATCTACACGATAACCCATGGCAGGTTGTATCGCACCATTATGGTCGTGTTCTACATCAAAGGCGGTTACCACCACGCCATTTTTATTAAAGACCACACCTTGTCCGTCAAACTCATGGGCAATGATGTGTGTGGCATCACTTTTTAGCTCTTTGTCTGCCACTCTGACGCGCACATCGTCCTCGTGAGCGATTTTAAGACCTTCTACCAGCTGTCTTGCACCTTTTGGGCCATAAATATGTAAGCCACCTTCTCGTCCACCAAAAGCAGGAATATAGCCTGTCATCCACAAGTCGCTAAGTCCATTGACATGGTCGGAATGATAATGGGTCAAAAACACGCCATCAATTTTACCCAGTGGCACGCCAGCTTGGGTCAAACGCACGACATTACCACGCCCTGCATCAAACACAAAGTTATAACCGCCTGCTTGTACTAAGGTGGACATACCAAAGCGCGTGGGACTGGGAACGGGACTGCCTGTGCCTAGCAGGGTAACACGCATTTGGTCAGCTTGCAGGTTACTACTAGCAGGGTGATTGCTTGGGGCGTGTAAATACTCGAAATTTTGGACTTTGGTTTCGGTGGATTGATTAAGGGTTGTGCAAGCGGCCACACTCAAAGATAGCACGCCAATACAACATCCCTTTACAATTTGATAAACCATAATTGCTCCTTGCTTAGGTTAATTATTTGATTGATTGGCTAAAAAGTTATGAGTTGTTGGACTATGTTTAGGCAAGACCTACTCTTATAATAGAGCAAGCCCTTTAGCCCTTTTAAATCATCGCACCACTCACACTAAATTTACTTTTTAGCCTTGTGCACGGCGACGGTCAACTTCGGTGCTTGGAGATTGACTGGTGTCTTTTGTCAATTTAAAATCAAAATTGATGTGCTTAAATGGCTTGTCTAGTCCATATCTGGCAAGCTCTTCTGGACTTGATTTGTCGGTAGCAGTAGCAACCAAGCCTTCTCGTGTACCAAAGGCAAAATCGTCCCACAGGTATTTGTCGCCTTCAATGTTAAATTGTGTGGTCAATTTTCTAAATCCGTCTGCACTGATAAAATAATGCACATGCGATGGACGCTGACCGTGGCGACCCAACTTGCTCAACAATGCTTGGGTCGGTCCATTTGGCGGACAGCCGTAGCCAACAGGCATTGTGGTCTGGGCTTTGTAACGACCATTTTCATCGGTAAAAATAGTACGGCGTAAATTAAATTCCGACTGCGATTTGTCAAAAAATGAATAATTGCCTTGACCGTTGGCGTGCCACATCTCTACTTTAGCATTGGGGATAATGTTGCCGTCCACATCAGTAACTACGCCTTCTATGATAAGCGTATCTACCACGCCCTCTTCGCTGCCATCATCCATGCGGGCAAAACCAACTGATTCAGGTGCACCTGCCACATATAAGGGGCCTTCAATGGTGCGAGGTGTACCACCTTGCTCTACGCCTGCTTGCTTATCCTTTTCATCTTCAAGCAAATCCATAAAATGTTCAAGACCCAACCCTGGCACCAAAAGTCCTACTTCGTTAGCTTGACCCAAATCAGATAGGTATTCCATACCTTTCCAAAGCTCGGTTTGGCTAATACCCAAGTCCACAATCGCTTCAAACAAATCGCCAAGTAGACGCACAACAATTTGCTGTACACGAACATCCACTTCGCCTGTGGCGGTATCTACATTCATCTTTTTGACCAAAGCGTCAATTTGTTCACGGTTCATACATAACTCCTTGTATGTTGATGGGTTTTGTAGCTGGCTTTAGGCTAGCTACGATTGGTGAAATGATTGTTTTACTGCTTGCTATGAGAGTGCATAGCCACATTGTTTTACAACAATTTTTTATCCTTAGCTATCATCATCACGAATAGATGACGGATGACGGTTTAAAGGCATAACCTCTATGTTCATAAAAGAGTAGAGTGGTAATCCCTGTAAGATGGTGTGCAACTCCTCATTACTCTCCACATCAAAAATACTGATATTGGAGTATTGGCCAGAGATTCGCCATAAATGTCGCCATTTACCTTGTCTTTGAAGCTCCTGCGAGTAGGCTTTTTCGATTGCCTTAATCTCATCAGCTTTTTGTTTGTCAAAGTCAAGTGGAATGTTGACATCCATTTTTACATGATAAAGCATAATACCTCCTTATGTTTTGTCTAACTATATTAACATCTTACGAATGTCGTGCTAATGACAATATTTTTTCCTCATCCAGCTCAATGCCAAGCCCTACACCCTTTGGTACTTTTAATTCAAAATTCTCATAAGCCAGAGGAGTTTTTAGAATTTCTTCGGTCAAAAGCAACGGTGCAAACAGCTCTGTGCCATATGCCAAATTGTCAAAAGTACTAAATGCATGGGCGGACGCTATTGTGCCGACTGCACCTTCAAGCATTGTACCACCGTACAAATCAATTCCTGCAAATTGAGCGATTTTGGCAATATCACATGCCTCCATTAGTCCGCCCGCTTGCTCTATCTTGACAGCAAACACATCAGCACAGCGATTTTTGGCAAGTGTGTAGGCGTTTTGTGGTGCCATAACTGCTTCGTCTGCCATAATCGCCACATCAAAACGGTCGGTTAGATATTTTAAAAGTTCGGTATCAAAAATAGCACAGGGTTGTTCAATTAAATCAATGCCACCATCTTGCAATGCTTGTATACCCTTAATGCATTGCATTTTACTCCACGCACGATTAACATCCACACGGATACTTACATCCCGCCCAAGTGCTTTTTTGATAGCAACCACATGCTCCACGTCTTCTTCTACCGAACGCGAACCAATTTTGAGTTTAAAGGCATTGTGGCGTTTAAGCTCAATCATCTTTTTTGCCTCAGTGATGTCTTTTTGTGTATCTCCAGATGCCAAGACCCACAATACTGGCAAACTATCACGCAAACGACCGCCTAACAACTCACTAACAGGTAAACCTAATTTTTTACCCCAAATATCAAACAATGCTGTTTGTACCGCGCATTTGGCAAAGCGATTGCCAATGATGTTTTTATTAAGCATCTGCGTAATTTGAGCAATGTTCATCTCGCCGCTGATACTGGTTAATGAGGGAGCGAAATACATGTCCAGATTGGTTTTGATACTCTCAGGACTTTCTTCGCCATAGGACAAACCACCAATGGTTGTCGCCTCACCCCAACCCACAATCCCTTCAGCAGAGGTTATCTTCACTAACACAAGGGTTTGCTTTTGCATGGTTGCCACTGACATCTTATGTGGACGAATGGTTGGTATGTCCAAGATGAACGTTTCTAATTGATACACAGTATTCCCGATTATTTTTTAACTCAATTTATATTGCCTTCCTTGCTTGGGATGGGCATATTTATACTCTAAAAGAATATAAATAAAAAAACAAATATCATTTTTGCATTTTTTTATACTTTATAAGTATAGTTATTGAGTATAAACACTCAATTTTTCACCAACAAAAAACCGCTTTAAAAGCGGTTTTTTTAGCATCCAAGTCTTACTTAGTGCTAGAATTTTTGATGTCCACCAAGAATATCGCCACTGCTGCAATTAGACCAGGAATTGCAATTGCCATAAAGTTCATTTGATGAGCAAGCTGCAAGCCAAGCAAAGCACCTGTAAGCACAGGACCAACGATTGCTCCAATCCTTCCTACACCAGAGGCAAATCCCATGCCTGTCGAACGTACCGCAGATGGATAGTATTGCGAAACAAAAGTATAAAGTAAAATTTGAGAACCAATGGTCGCTGCACCAGCAATGGCAATAAGTGTATATAATACAGGAGCTGGACTATTGAACCCCAACAGAATAAGTGAGGCCGCACCTAGCGCAAACATCGATACCAATACAGGCTTGATATGAAAACGGTCAGCAAGAACACCGCCGCCAATCGCGCCAATCATACCACCGATATTCAAAGCAAACAAAAACAGCATACTCGCCCCCAATGAATACCCTGCACCAATCATCAGCTTAGGCAACCAGCTCGCAAGCGCATAAACCATTAACAGGCACATAAAGAAAGCAACCCAAAACATGATGGTGCTGACCGTTCTGCCCTGCTGAAACAAAGCTTTTAAAGGAGCAGAATCCTCTGAAGTTACAACAATCGGTTCAATCTCATAATCTTTATTAGCGTACGCAGGGTCTATTTTAGCAATGATCTTTTTAGCCTCTGCATCACGCCCCTTGCGTTTTAGATAAAATAACGATTCTGGCAACATCGCCCAAATGATTGGCAATAAAAGCACAGGAATACCGGCCAGCATAAACACAATCTGCCAACCATGCACTGGCACAAGAGCCTTACCAAGCAAAGCTGATGCCATGCCTCCAATGGCATAACCACTAAACATCACCGCCACTAGCGTACTTTTCATGCGCTTTGGAGCAAACTCGGTTGTCAGCGCAACCACATTAGGCATAACACCACCAATCCCTAGCCCAGCAATGAAACGCAATACAGCAAACTGTACGGGAGTCTCAGCAAATGCACCCAAAAAAGTAAACCCTGCAAAAAGCAAAATGCACAGCATAATCGTTTTTTTGCGCCCCAGCTTATCGGATAATGTCCCAAAGCCAATCGCTCCAAACATCATACTAAACAATGCAGAACTGGCAAGCCATCCAGCTTCCACCGATGTCAAACTCCATTGCTCCATCAACAAGGGTAGTGCCACCCCGTAAATAGCCAAATCATATCCATCAAAAATAATAATAAGTAAACACCACAACAACACCTTCCAATGAAATGGTGTAAATTTAGCATGGTCAATAAAATCATCAATACTCACCCGCTCGGGTGTATTGGCTACTGTTTGGAGAACCTGTTCACTCATAACCACTCCTTAGTTAAAAATATGGTAAAATTTTCAAAAAATCTCTTTACAATTCAACTAGCTAAATTTTGTCAAATTTTGACTAGCTGTAGGTGCAAATTTATTTGATTTTTAAACAAATTGCAAAATCAAATAAATATGGATTTAGACTATTTTGGTATAAAACCATACTTGTTTAAACAAGAAAAAATAAATATATTATGTAATTAATTGAAATTATTAATTTTTTATTTTTTTCAATAATTTTAAGATGAACCTCCTATAAAAAAATACTTTAAAAATATAATATTTTTGATATCTTATAGATATAAATACAAAATTATGGAATTAAGACATGGATATTCGTCATCTTAAATACTTTGTTGCTGTTGTAGAAGAGCAAAGTTTTACTAAGGCCTCCGAACGACTATTCATCGCTCAACCACCGCTAAGTCGACAAATCCAAAATCTAGAAGATGAGTTAGGCTTGCCACTATTAGAACGCGGTAGCCGACCTATTAAGACAACTGAAGCAGGGCAATTTTTTTATCAATATGCCAAAAGAATTTTGGGCAATATGGAGCAGATGGTTTCCATGACAAGAAGAGTTGGACAAGCCGATAAAACCTTAAAGGTAGGTTTTGTCGGCTCGCTGCTTTTAGGGTTATTACCACAAGTTATTTTTGAATTCAGAAAACTGCTGCCCAACATCAATATCGAACTCGTTGAAATGGGCACTTTAGAACAAATCGAGGCGCTCAAATCGGGAAAAATTGATGTAGGTTTTGGTCGGTTAAAATTTAGCGATCCTTCCATCGCAAGAATTTTGCTCAGAGATGAATCCTTGGTGCTAGCAGTCAATGAACGCGAACCACGTTTTATCGGTTTTGACGGGGTATATTTGAGTGATGTCACTGATGAAGTGCTTTGGTGCTATCCAAATGTTGGCGACCACACCTTCGCAAACTACATTAAAAATGTTTTTGCTGAACACGGTCTTAGTCCAAAAGGCATTCGTTATATTTCCAACATCCAACTCGCACTTGGGATGGTAGCATCTGGCGAAGGTATATCCATTGTGCCACAAAACAGTAAAGCCATCTCAATGGCAAACCTAAAATATCTACCCATACTAGATGCCGGTGCAGTCAGCCCTATATTTTTGTCTTTCCGAAATGGGGATGATGGTGAATTCATTCAGTTATTACTAAAAACTATTGAAATAATCTACCAACAAATCGGAATTAATAAACAAATAACTTTAAACTGCCCACCCAACCCTTAGAATCCTTCCATGATAATTGGCTACCAAAAGAGCCTCTTATCACCTTAAGCCATCAAAGTACATGGGCAGATTGCCTGATGATGTGCTTTATTTATCAAACACACCAAGCAAATTAGACATCCCTTTGTATCAAGAGAAAGTTGCTGCAGGCTTCCCCAGTCCTGCTGAAGGGTATTTATCCAATGAGATTGACTTAAATGAGCTTTTGGTGACTAACCCACCTGCAACCATCATGATTCGCTGTGGTGGTTTGTCCATGCTAGATACAGGCATTGATTTAGATGATCTGCTTATTGTTGATCGATCGCCCATGGCAGAGCATAATGACATTGTGCTGGCAAATGTGAACAATGAGTTTACCATTAAACGCTTGGTAAAAGGTGCACATGGCTTTGAGCTACATTCTGAGAACAACAGTGGCGATTATCCTAACTTCATACCCAGTGATGGTGATGAATGGTCCATTGTGGGCGTGGTGTCTCATGTCATTAAAAAAACACGGGGCGCATGGGGTCGCTAGAATGTATGCCTTGATTGATGGTAACAGTTTTTATTGTTCTTGTGAGCAAGTATTTAGACCTGCCTTAAAAGATAAAGTGGTTGTTGTTTTATCCAATAACGATGGTTGTGTGGTATCACGCACCGCACAAGCCAAAGCTTTGGGCATTAAGATAGGCGTGCCTTACTTTCAGGTTAAGCATCTGGTGTCTCAAGGCTCATTGTTTGCTTTTAGCAGCAATTATGAACTGTATGGCGACATGTCTAATCGCATGGTGAAAACCATTGAGGGTATGGTGCCTGCTGTTGAGATTTATTCGATTGATGAATGCTTTGCGCAATTAAGCGGCATCAAAGACTTACAAGGGCTGGGCAGACAGATCAAACAGCGTGTCATGCAGTGGGTGGGCATACCCACCTGTGTTGGCATTGCTCCGACCAAGACATTGGCCAAATTCTGCAATCACCTTGCTAAAAAACACCCTAAGCACTTTGGCGAGGTTGTGGTGTGGACTGATTGGTCTTTTGAGTGCAGCAGCGCGCTTTAAAAAGCGAGCCTGTGGGTGAAATCTGGGGAATTGGCAGCAATGAACATCCATTCAGCTTGGGATTTTGTACAAGCAGACGAAAGCTTTATTAGACATCACTTTAACATCACTGTGGCAAAGATACATTTAGAGATGAAAGGCTTATCCTGCTTGGCATTAGAAGAAGCACAAAGCAGACGTCATATTGTGCGCAGTCGAAGTTTTGGTAAGTTGGTTGGTGATTTACAAGCTTTACAGTCAGCAGTGACGCATCATGTTAAAAGCGGTGTGCAAGCACTTAGAAAAGAGCACAGCAAAGCTCATACCATCAGTGTGTTTATCCATACAGACAGATTTAGACAAGATGAGCAGTACAGTGGGTTAAAAACCATCGGATTGCCTCATGCCAGTGATGATGTGATACGCCTTCATCAAGCAGCTCAAGAATTATTAAAGCAGATATACAAACCTCAATATCGTTATAAAAAGTGCGGCATTATGCTTGGTGGATTAAGCCAAGGACCTTTTGAGCAGTCATTGCTGTTTGATGAAGCATCTGACGATGATAGATTAATAACAGCTTGGGATGGGGTGATGACACGCTTTGGAAAGAACAGCATCACCCTTGGCACAGGATTATTAAACAAAGACTGGCAGATGAGAAGAGATCATTTGAGTCCTTGCTTTACAACGGATATTAATGGGCTGCTTGTGGTTAGATAAGTCTCTTTATTGCGTTCTAGCTTAACTATTTTTCAGAGCCGGACAACTCTTTATTAAGATATATTTTTATACAAAAAACAAGCGTTTTTCAGCCCTAGTACACGCTACATAAAACATTTCGGCATTTCTATCCATCCCCCCAAAATCATTTTCCTGCAAAACAACATTTCTAAACTCCAACCCCTTGGCAGAATGTATGGTCATTGCAATATTCTGTGTTTTATCCAACTGATAAAACTGTTTTGTAGTATCAAGGTTGATGCAATCTATAATTTCTGAAAAATGACTGGGATTTATTATTCCAACATGATCATTTAATGATTTTAGTGTATCAATACATAGATCGTTTTTAAAGTCTTGTATTAATTTTCTAGCTATTCTTGTATGAATATGGGATAAAAACTTCTCCTTAAAGTATACTTCTTCTATTGATTTTGAGAAATACAATTTAAATAATGAATCTAAATAATTTTGATACTGCGGGTCTTGTTGGCTTTCAATAAAATCAGGAATTTTTACTAAAGCTAAATCAAGCTCCTTGATAATGGCTCGACTTTTTCCTGTACTCCAAAATAAAAACACAATCCTTCACTATTAAATTTTTCTTCGCTAAATTTCTCAACAAGTTTTTCAGCGGATATATCAGCAAATACTCCGTATGAAGTTCCATCCTCACAAGATATACTATTTGCTTGTGGGATAACATAGCTTTTTGCACAACTATCAATTAAAGAATGGCAACGAAAATTTCTGCTTAATTGATAAACTTGGTCTTTGAAATATGGATTGTTTGCCATGCTTTTAAATTTTTGCGAATCAGCCCCTCTAAATCCATAAATAGCTTGTTGTGGGTCCCCAACCAAAACAACTTGTATACCATAAGATAAAAATAACTCTACAATTTTATACTGCAAGAAATTATTATCTTGTGCCTCATCAATGTATATTGCTTCAAATTTTATTTTTAAGTATCTTCTGATATATTTATTTTGTTCAAGGCATTTGATTGCGTATTCAAATAAGTAATCATTTTTTGACTTTCCACCACTAGATGTCATAATTTTTCTATCAATAACCTTACTTAACCACTCTTTTAAACTACTTGAGCTATTATCTGGATTAAAATCAAATAAGATTTTTTGGCTTCTAAAAGATTCATTAAACGCTAAAACATGATGCAACAAGAACGAATGAAATGTCATAGCAATAATTTGACTTCCATTTAATTCTTTTACTTTTTTCAAAATATCATCAGCACTTTTGTTAGTAAAACTAATAATTGCAATATTTTTCCAAGGTTTAATTCCTTTGGTCTGATTGATTGCTCTTCTAACCAATGCATTGGTTTTTCCCGAACCCGCATTAGCAATAATCATGGCTGATGAAAATTGTTCTGGCTCAACGATATCTTTTTGCTCATCTGTTAGATTAAAATTATTCATCAACCAAATCCTTTAAGCATTTAAAGTTCTCATGATAAAAAATTTTCTTGGCTTCAGCATGTGTGGCATTTTTGGTAAATGCCCACATATTTATCCATTTTGACTCCTGCAAATCTTTAACAAATTTATCGTCTTTATCAAGGCATGTTGCCAAATCATGCTCCAAATCAATTTTTGATAGATATATTCCTAAGCGAGAAAACTCATCAAAACAATTTTTATTGCTTAAAATTTTGTTTCTAAAATCTTCTTTTGCTTCTAAAATGGTAGATTCTGATGCATCAGGTCCCAAGGCAATATTGTCTAACTTTTCTTTTTCTTCGCAATCACAGAGTAAATTGAATAAATCAATGCAACGATTAAATCCTAATGCGGTTAATTCATCTTTTCGTGAAACTTTAGTAATATCATTATCTGTTTTAATAATAATCTTAATACCTAATCCTTTTAATATTTGAATATACTTATCAAAATAGATGCCCGCAATACTTTGCACAATGATATCTGTTCTATCGCACCCTAATGTATCTAATACCCATTCAAAAAGTAATTTCTCAGATGGTCCCTCAATCAATAAAACTCTATTAACAAATAAACATTGTGCTAAGTTTTCCATTAAAATATTTTTAAGGCTGTTGTATTGAGCTCCTATATTGGCAATTTCTGAATGAATTGCTATCTTTTGTTTTTGCTTAAACAAACGAATTAAATTAGCCTCATCACTAATTTTAAAAAATAATTGTGGTGAATGAGTGACCAAAAATAAATAAGGGCTGAATTCTTTATTAAAAATAGTTTTGGATAACTCAATCTGTGATGAAATAAAAAGATGATTTTCAGGCTCTTCTATTAATAAAATTGGAATCTTGCCATCGGCAGCTTGGCCCTTATTAAGCAGATAACTTATAAGAGAATACATTACCTTCCTGACTCTTCCATCGCCTGATGTGGGATATATTTTTGCTTCAACCCCATCTTCTGCATGCTTTGCATCAAACATATAAATATCTAAATTATTATGAAAATCACCGAAAGTATGATTTGGTGATATCTTTATTTGATAATTTTTATCAAATACTTCAAACTGTTCATTTAAATCTGATTCCATAGTTTTTACTGTAGACAGCTTTGATATCTCAGCATTGATTGAATTATTTAAATTTCGTATTGTTTGCTCAATATCTTTGTCATCGACATGTTTCTCATGGCTGCCTAACAATTCTTTTTTAAATTCTTTAAATTTAGATGTCATGTCATTTTGCGATGGAATAAATACGCAATAAAAGATATCATCTAGCACGGTACGATTTAATCCGCGCATGGGAATTGCTAATAAATTTTCATTCTCAGAACCCCAGTACAAATTGCTAATAAATTTATTATCTTCTAACTCAATAGACAATTTGATAATAAAATATTGATTATCGTCCGCACTCGCATTTTCAGCCTTAGCAATAATAATATCATTAAATTCATTTTCTTCTGATATGTCCAAATAACAAGATATTTCTATAGGCTTAAATGTAGTACAGGCATGGAAATCTGTATCAAAAATTTAACTATTTCTCGTGCGGCGATCAAATAGTAAGCGCAAAGCATAAATTAAATTGCTTTTACCAACATCATTCATGCCAAAAATTAGGTTTTTATTTGACAATTCAATTTCACAATTATCAAAATTCCTAAAATTCTTAATTTTTAATTTTTTGAGCTTCATACATCACCTTTAATCTACCACAAATCAATGTGTGCCAATCTTCAATTCTATCATTTTACTTTTTTACCACAGAATAAAAAATAGCACAACATCGACAATAGGGCTTTCATGATCAGGGCTGAAGTTCTCAGAAAAATCTATAAGTGAATAGCATCTCACAGATATGGCATTATATAGTACAATAAAATACCACTACTCTAAACACAGGAACCGCCATATCTGCCTTAACCGAACTCACCCAAAAATTATCCGAAATCTTTCAAATTGACCGTGCCGATTTGGACTTTGGCATTTACCGCATTTTAAACAGCCGAAACGAGCAAATTGAGCACTATCTCAACCACACACTTCCCCAAGTCGCCAATAAAAAACTCAAAGAAAACAGCGACATTCAAAACGCCGTGTATCGCCATTTGCTCACCTTTTTTGGGCGATTTATATGCAGACTTTCCGTGATTATTTATCCTATGAAGGCATAGATACCAGCGAAGTGATTACCATCTCTTTTGATACCAAGCCCAATTTGCCCAAAGATATTGCCCTAAAAACTTTGCAATTGGACGAAGCCTATAAAGGCAATCGTGAAAAAAGTTTTAAACGCCGTGAAACGGTAACGCTATTTGAAATTCCCCAAAAATACGCCAATATCAAAATGCCTGTGGCGGTTTTGGATTTATATCCCAAAATCCAAGCGATTACCAGTCGTGATAATGCCTTAAAAATCACCGAAAACCAAAAACAAAAGGGCATTTAAATGCGTTTATTTTTGATTTTGTGAATTGGGATAAACTCTATTTGGCATTGTTAAACCACAAAATGTGGCAATCGTTTAATAATTTAAAATTAGATAAAGACAGATTAAAAACTTTTGCCAAACAAACCGACTGGTATAAATTGTATGTTCCCCAAAGTGAATTACAAATACAAAGTTTTGCCGACATTCAAAAACAAGAGAAAATCCTTTTGGATTTGCTGTTGATTTATGTGGAAGCCTTTTATAAAAAACTCAAAGGGGCATATGAAGGGCAATTTTATCAAATGCAAGAAATTGGCAATCATCATAAAGCCTTATTGGAAAATTATGTGTTTGAAATACGCCCCAATGAAGATGATGGCGTGCCAAGCTATGAAAGCAAATTAAACCAATTAAAAGATTGCGTAGAGATTGGAGATTTGGCAAAAGTAATGGGCTTTGAGAAGGACGGTAATGTACACGCCATTTGTTTTGATAGGCATTTGTTTTATCCAATCATCAGTCTTGCCGATAAAGACAATGTGCCATTTTCATTAAAACCTTTGCTAATGCAAGAAAAAAGTGAACGAAAATTTGTGCAAGATCTGCAAAATGCTTGCAATACAGGCAAATTACAACAGTGGATAGGCGATAAAGAGCTGTATCTGCTTCGTAATGCGTCTAATAAAGCCAAAGGCTTGGGATTTGTCTTGGCGGGCGATTTTTATCCTGATTTTTTATTGTGGCTGGTGGATAAAAACAGCAATGAACAATGGCTTAGCTTTATTGACCCCAAAGGCATACGCCAGTTGTCATTTGATGACCCTAAATTTATGTTGTTTGATGAATTAAAGAAATTTTCAGGCAGCCTAAATTTGGATAAATTGACTTTAAATAGTTTTATTTTATCCATTACCCCAAGCACCGATACAGCAGAAACAGGAGCATTAAATCATTTTGGTAAAACTTATCAAGACTTTGCTGATAAACATATTTTGTTTATGGAAAATATCAATGGCATAGATTATTTACAGCATTTATTCAATGCCATTTTGGACGATAACTATTTGAATACAGTTACTTGGGAAACATAATGAACATTACGCCACACCAAGCCAAATATTTTGCCAATGCCATTTTATGTCAATCTGATACTGGTGTAGAACGCATTAGCCAAGGTTTGTTTAATGCCAAAGTGGATTTAAATCCACATCAGATTGATGCCGCCATTTTTGCCCTGCACAATCCGTTGGACAGAGGCGTTTTATTGGCGGACGAAGTGGGCTTGGGCAAAACCATTGAAGCAGGCTTGGTGCTGTGTCAATTATGGGCAGAATGCAAACGGCGATTGTTGGTCGTTTGCCCTGCTGTATTAAGAACACAATGGCAAAATGAATTGGCAAATAAATTTGGTTTGCCCAGCATTATTTTGGATAAGCCGATATTAAAATCGTTTGGCAATGATGTTTTTCAATTCTTGTCTGATAAAGTGGGCAAAGAAATTGTCATTGTTTCTTATCAATATGCCAGTAAATTTGCCGATACTTTGGCAGGGCATTATTTTGATTGTGTGATTATTGACGAAGCTCATAAATTAAGAAATGCCCATCGTTCTAGCAATAAAATGGGGCAAGCCTTAAAAACGGCATTTAATGGGCGTAAGAAATTATTACTCACCGCCACACCGCTACAAAACAGTTTAATGGAATTATATGGTTTATCCACTTTATTGGACGATGAATTATTTGGCGATGAAAAAGGCTTTCGCCGTGAATTTGCCAATGGGCACAACAATGCTGAATTAAAAACACGCCTAAAACCAGTTGTCAAACGCACTTTAAGAAAAGATGTGAGTGAATACATTCGCTATACCAAACGCCACACCATTACCCAAAACTTTTATCCCAATGACGATGAACAACAGCTTTATGAAGCCATTTCTGATTTTATTCGTAAAGAACACAGCATTGCTCTACCAAAACGCCAACGCCATTTGATTGGCTTGATTTTAAGAAAACTTTTGGCATCTAGCCCTTATGCCATTGCCGATACTTTGCAAGTGATTTTAGATAGACTGCTGGCAATTAAAAATCAATTACCGCAAAAAGATTTATTATCACAATTAGATAAAATTGAAGGAGATTTTACTCAAGAATTTGATGAATGGGAAAATGATGATGACAATCAAGATGTTTTTGATGAAACTGATGTTTCTCTTTTAAATCAAGAAATTGCTCAAATTCAATCTTTTATCAAAGCAACCAGTGCATTAAAAAATGACAGTAAAGCCCAATCCTTATTAAACGCTTTAAAAACAGGTTTTGATAAAATGCGTGAATTGGGTGCAAAACAAAAAGCCATTATTTTTACCGAAAGTGTGCGTACACAAGCCTTTTTATTTGAGTTTTTGAGTCATAATGGTTATGACAATAAAATTGTTTATTTTTCAGGCAGCAATAATGACAAAAATAGTCAGCGAATTTACCAACAATGGAAAAACAATCCAAACAATGAACATAAAATCACAGGTTCAAAAGCAGTAGATGTTAGAAGTGCTTTGATTGATGAATTTGAAAATACCGCCCAAATTATGATTGCCACAGAATCAGCTTCCGAAGGCGTAAATTTACAATTTTGTTCTTTACTAATTAACTATGATTTGCCGTGGAATCCACAAAGGGTGGAACAAATAATTGGACGGTGTCATCGTTATGGGCAATTATTTGATGTGGTGGTCATCAATTTTTTAAATCAAAGAAATGAAGCCGACCAACGCATTTTGCAATTATTAGATGAAAAATTCAAATTATTTGATGGCGTCTTTGGTGTATCCGATGAAATATTGGGGCGTATAGAAAATGGTATGGATTTTGAAAAACGCATTCATCAAATTTATGAAAATTGCTGTACTTCAGATGAAATCAAAACCGCTTTTGATGAATTGCAAAAAGAGTTAGAAAGCCAAATTCAAGCCAATTTAGAACGAGCTAACAGTCAAATTTTGGATTATTTTGATGAAGATGTGCAAGAAAAACTCAAATTACAATTATCACAAAGCCAAAGTCTGCTTGACAAAACCAGTCGTTATTTTTGGTGGGCAACGCTATTTGCTTTAAATGATAATGCCAATTTTGATACACAAAATCGTCAATTTTATTTACATAGACCGCCACAAGATTTTCAGGCTGGTACTTATATTTTGCAAGCCAAAAATGGGCAGCAAGGCTATGATTATCGCTTAAATCACCCATTGGGCGAATATTGTTTGCAAGTGTGTCAAAATACCGATACGCCAATTGCTTCTTTGATATTTGATTATGGTAATCATCACAGTAAGCTGTCCATTATTGAGCAACATCAAGGGCAATCAAGTTGGCTTTGGGTGGATAAAGTGGGGTTTTATGGCGAAAAACAAACACATGAAGAAATTGTTTTTACCGCTCAAAATACTCATAATGAATGGCTTGATGATGATTTTTGTCGCAAATTATTGAGTGTTTCAGCAACAATGGGCGAAAGCATTTCTACAATGCCCAGCCATTTGGCTGACAATGCCAAACAAGCCATCTCTGCACTCACCGCACGCCACAGCGAAAGCCAGCGTACCTTATTAAACCAAGAAAGCCAAAGATTGGATAAATGGGCGGAAGATAAAATAAAGGCAAGCGAACAAGAGATTGCCGATATTGATGAGAAAATCAAACAGATCAAACGCGATAAAAATCAAGCTAGAAATTTGGAGGAATTAGCACAAATTCGTGATTATCCCATGTTAAATCGTTGGTATCTGGCTTGGGTAAATTTGCCAAATAAAACGCATCTTTACCATGTTTGCTTTGCATCAACAGCGCATGAAAGGCGCTGCCATCTTGTCTTGTGGCATTAGGTATGTAGCGACTGTAGACTTTAAAGAGCATCATGGTGTTAACATGACCCATCTGCTTAGCTATCCACTCTGGTGCCTCTCCTGCTGCAAGCCATAGCGTGGCTGCTGTATGACGTGTCTGATAGGCGCTTCTTGCTTTTAGTCTTAAAAACCTTAAGGTAGGATGCCAGACCCTGCGATTTACATTGCGATAGCTGAGTGGTTCACCATCACGGGTGCAAAACACAAATTCAGACTTATCAAAGGTCACTTTCTTTTGTGCCAAGAGTGCCTCACACACAAATGGAGCCATGTCAATCTCACGAGAGGATTCGGTGGTCTTAGGAGGGCCCATCACACCATTGACCAGCGCCTGTCTGATTTTGATTTGACGCTTCTCAAAGTCTACATGCTCCCATGTCAATCCATCAATTTCACTGGTTCGCATTCCTGTAAAGAATCGGACGATGTAGTAGTTTTTAAAGTCAGCTCTGACAGCACCAATAAAACGCCATACTTCATCAATACTTAGTGGCGTGATGTCACTTTTTTCAACCTTAAGCTGTCTGATGTCAACAGTAGGATCATTAAAGTTGTAGCGTTTTGACGCTTCTTTTAGTATCATGTACAAAGTTGCCATGATTGAGTTAATTCTGGTAGCTGACAGGGTGTGTTTGGTCGTTTTGTGGGTCACTTTGGCGAGAGAAGCACGAAACACCAACACATCCGCTCTATCTATTCTTGATATGGCACGCTTATCAAAGACAGGTATTAAATACTTATTGATGATGATTCTAAGCTTTTCTTGATAAGTTGCCCGCCATTCAATACACCTTTCATTAAACCATTGCCAAACAAACTCTCCAAAGAGTGGTACGCCACTTTGTAAGTTTTGTCGTCTTTCACTCAGATCTTCAAAATAGTCAACCTTGTCGCTTTTTGGGAAATACCGCTCATAGCAAAAACTACCAAGTAATATTTCAGCCTCCATTCTCTCTAGAATCTTTGCAAGCTTCTTTCGATTGGCAGGTGTGTCGGTTAGATTGGTTTTTTCTCGGCAGCGGGTGTTCATGTAACGAAAGTCCACAACAAGAAACCCGTAGCGTTCTCTTATACTGGCCATAATGCCTCCTATTACTGTAATGCCATACAAAGTGAAGATTGATTAAAATACTCCGCCATGTCTTTTTCGATTCGCTCCCAGATGTACAGGATTTTACGACCGCCAAAGGGACGTATGTAATGCACACCTTCAAGCAAAACACTGTCTTTTAATTGGTTGCGAATGGTTCTCTCATCATACTTGATGCGATGGGAAAGCTCTTGAGTTGTGAGGTAGGTTTGTGTCATAATGACTCTCCATTTAAGATAAAGTTTTCATTAGTAATATCTTTATTATCACTAATGATCATATTTTATCTTATAAAATTATCATTTGCAAGTATTTTTTTATCATTTATGGGATTTTTTGATGATTAAGCTTAATTTACCAGTTTTATTTGCCCAAAAAGGCATACGAGTAGCCGATGCAGATCGAATGTCAAAATTAGGACGATCTACATTGTATAGAATGTACAACAACGAAGTGACTCGTATAGATTTTGAATCTCTGAATGAGCTTTGCAAGTTGTTAGACTGCACACCGGGAGACATCATTATCTATGAAAAAGATGATGAAAATGAATAAAAAATAGGCGAAATGAAAAATGAGGGTTAGTGTCAATTCAGGCTTTTTAAAAAATATGAAATTTTCACGATGGTCACGTTTTGGTCACGCAAAGCTCTAAGCACGAATCGCCTCTCTTTCCCTGAGTAATTTTTTATAAATAAATTTTTATTATAACCCATTGAATTTAAACAATAAAAAAGCCTAAATCTTTCGATTTAGGCTTTTTAGAATTTGGAGCGGGAAACGAGATTCGAACTCGCGACCCCAACCTTGGCAAGGTTGTGCTCTACCAACTGAGCTATTCCCGCATGAGTTAAGTGTTGCAATTTGGAGCGGGAAACGAGATTCGAACTCGCGACCCCAACCTTGGCAAGGTTGTGCTCTACCAACTGAGCTATTCCCGCAATTTAGTTTAACAAACTATTAAATCTAACAATCATTGTATGGGTGCGTATTATATAGATTTTTATTTTGTTGTCAATATATTTTTTTAAAAATATTTAAATTTTTCAAAAATATTATGGCGATTGCTTAATTGTTTATCTGGCAGTTGAAAAATACCATCAATAAGACGACCCCATCTTACTGATGGCAGTCCAAAAAAATACCAATTTCACCAAAATATACAAATAATTCGCCAAAAATGGCAGAAATTAAGGTATCATAAGCCACCAAAAACAACCGCATAGCCAGTCTAGTAAAGAGAAGTCCATGACCGACCATCGCCAGTCTAAAGACACTATTTTTAACCTGCCAAACAATCTCACCATCGCCCGTATTGTCATGATTCCGCTATTCATTGCCATTGCTTATTGGCCACCTGCACTAGGTATCGGTGTACCTGCCATCACCAATAACGCCATCGCACGGCTTGGTATGCTAGAATATAGCGACAGCATGCTTCGTCATTTTTTATTGACCTTCGTTTTTATTTTGGCAGCGATTACCGATTGGCTTGATGGCTATTTGGCACGCAAGATGAATATTACCTCAGCATTTGGTCGGTTTTTGGACCCCGTGGCAGACAAACTCATGGTGGCAGCCGCCCTTGTTATCTTGGTGCAATGGCACGCCAACATCGTTATGGCAACTTGTGCGATTGTCATCATCTCTCGTGAGATTGCAGTATCTGCACTGCGTGAATGGATGGCAGAGCTTGGAGCAAGAACAAGTGTCGCTGTGTCTTATGTAGGTAAACTAAAAACCACATTCCAAATGATAGCCATCTCAGTACTACTCCTAAATTGGCAAAGCCTAGAACTCATTGGTTATGTACTTATGGTGATTGCAGTCGTGCTAACCTTATGGTCAATGATGATCTATTTAAAGGCGGCATGGCCCTATCTCAAACAGCCCTGATACTACCAACTCAAGCCCAAAAATATCAAAAACCCATCTGCTATTTGATGGGTTCTTTATTTTAGTTGCCCATCACAATAACTTAGTCGTACTCACTACGCTGCCAACCGTATAGACCAACAATGGCGTTAATCTGATAAATCACTGTCTGAATGGCAAAAATAATATTACCCGATATGATATTGACAATCAGCCAAACAAAATTCACCAAAATCCACAGCCACCAGTTAAATGAATATCGCAAAATCATCGCCACTTGTGCTGTGATGGACAACACAAAAGCAGCCACATTTATCCAAAAGAAACTGATCACACCCAAAAACCTACTGCCATCATCTTCAACGATGCCATAGCCTTGGGCAACAAGCCACTCATTGATAATCGGAAATAACATCAAGCCTACAGCGATAAATACCGCCGTGATACTCCAAATGTATTTATTAGAAGACTTTGGCAACATCTCACCATCATCATTGGTGTATGCACACCAGTTAATCATACCGTAAGTGTGCGTAAAAAAGTTAAAAATAGGAGCAAGCATCAGACCAACCGCCCCTGCTGTACCCTGCACCACAACCTCTCCTGCTGTGGCAAGCATACCAAAGCCATTGCCCACGAAATTTTTGCGAAATGATAAACCCACCACGCAAAGTAGTCCAACAACAGATACGCCAAGATAAAACCAATCCAAAGTAGTTCGCTCTGTCGTTAGCCAAAAGCCTGCGAACAATGCACACACACCACAGACGAACCAACCAACTATCCAAGCTGTCGCCCATTTGTCCAATAAATTATCTAAAAATTGAATACGCATCTATTACCCTTAATAAGTTTTGTTTTTTAAAATATCATTGATGATTTCTGCCGTTTTTAAATATCTTTGATGGTAATCATCGCTATCAATGACATATAAAGGTCTGTCATAAGTGGCGTATTTATCCAACAACCTTTGGGCAAAAACACTTCGTTGATTACCAAGTCGCCTCATGCCATCAGCAACCCATTTGACATTATTATCCAAATAAATGGTATGGGTTATTTGAAAAGGGTTGTTGTCATCATAAAACTCATCAATAAAGGCATTAACGACAGGGTGGGTTTTGTTTTCATAAACCTCACAAAAAACCTGCGTGGTAATAAAATCGGTATCAATAAGCGTCAAAGCACTTTGGCAGGACTGATAAATAGCAGTGGCATGATTGGTTGCGATGGCAGTATAATCACTGTATTGCAAACCCACTTCTGTTCCACCAAGATGCGTACCTGCATAAAGTCGCCCCATCTCTGGCACAACATCTGCCCCAAAATGCCCTGCTAATTTGCCAATCAGCGTGGTTTTGCCAGAGCTTTCTCCACCGACAAGGGCGATTTTGGTGCTATAAAAATAACGACAAGCAGGGGCAAGCGTCTCAAAGTGGATCGTAGTTGGGGTGATATTATCAAAGAGCTGAGGACGGTCAAGGTTTAACACTTGACAAATGGCATCTGTATCAGCATTGGTCAAATTCAGACTTGCTAGTGTGTGAATGTGAATAAAACCCAAACCCTGATAGGATACTTGTAGCCAGCGGGCGGTGTCTTGAGCGGTAACGGTGGCGTGATTGGGAGCTAAAGCAACGATGTGTAAGGCATCAACCTTGCCTGCTAAGTCATTGATGAATTGTAGATGAGATTGGGTCAATGGGGCAAATCGCCCAATAAGAAGTCCATGCGCTGTCATAATATAATGTCATTGGTGAAGTTGGGTATGACTTTTGTAACAATAGGCGAATATACCCCAAATCGGCTTGTAAAGTGTATGGATTAACCGCATTGTATTATACAGACAATTCGCTAATTTAACAAAATAAATAAGGTTTTTATGGCACAATTGATTAAATCGCATCGTTTACATCGTCTGCATCGCTCAAAAAAGAACCGCCTGCTCGCTGGAGTGCTGGGTGGATTGGCAGAGTATCTAGGTTGGAAGCCTACCCATATTCGGCTTTTATTTTGGGCAATCATCATTTTTAGTGCAGGTGTTACTTTGCCAATGGCGACACTTACCTATCTATTGATGTGGCTGGTCATGCCCGAAGCGACTGCCAGCTCCTACGCCATAGAGCATCAGCCTTATTGATGCTTGATCAAATAAAAAAGTTGCCCTATCATAAGGCAACTTTTTTATTGATAATATCATTCCCAAAACTATTCGAGTCTTTTAATTTTCAGCGTCCAAATATGATTGCCAAAAGCACTAAATGCCACCAAAACCGCCATACCAATAGCGAACAAGGCAACAAGAAAAGTATCAGAAATGCTTGTAATCCCCAGCATTCTTAAAATCAGCCTTACCAACAGCGACACACCTGCAAAGTAAGCAAAACTTCGCCAAATTGAAAATTTAGATTCGCAAGTTGGACAGCTAAAAATGGCGTATTTACCAATGCTTAGATGGTGATCACATTGGCTTTGACATTCATGGCACTGATGCTTGGGTGGGTTTAGTAGTAGATTGCTCACAATCATTCCTCCTGCATTGCTTATCTTGACATTAAGTTGATTGCGTTTCATGGCTATCTAAATAGACCGTTTTCCATATATTCTACTCTGGGCGGAATTTGGCATCCTGTCCGACATTCTCTACGCCATTCCTTATATTGTTGCTCACTGTCTCTAATCTTTCTCTCTTCTTTTTGCTCATCCCATCTTTCTTTTTGTCGCTCAACGAAATGCTTGCCGATTTCATAGGTAGTATCTACAATTTCATAACCCCTACCAAAATGCTTTATTAGCTGCCCAACACCAGCGGCTTGGCTGGGTTCTTGATGACCAACTACCCCGCTCACCCTCTCCCTTGCAAACGCATCGCTACCCTCACCGAAAAATCGGTCGTTATAACCTCCAATATTTTGAACGCCACCAATACCAATGGTATGTTATCTGATGCAAATGGGATTGTCAAAGATGAGATGGTAGTACTTGAATTATCGCTCAAGACAGAAGAGTCCGCATAAGATGTATTATAAAACAACATGCCAAATAGAGCGATTGAAACCAAACTTAATGTTTTTTTCATACTTTCTTCTTTGATAAAAACATTAGCTTATAACAGCAAATTTTAGTTTGCTAAGCAAACAAGGTTGTATTTGCAGCACCTAAAAAATCCATTCGTCTGTTCAATAATAATACCTACCAATAAAAAAATCAATCAAATTTTTAGAGATTTTCAGCATCATCCAAACAGCCTCATTTACCAAAAAGCGGTTGCTAATTTTACCGCTTTTGTGTACAGTAATAAGTTTTTTAATCAAATTATTTTTTACCAATTATTGGGTACTATTTATCATGACTTTCCAACAAATCATTCTAACTCTTCAAAACTACTGGGCAGAAAAAGGCTGTGTAATCTTACAGCCTTATGATATGGAAATGGGTGCAGGGACTTTTCACACCGCCACCTTTTTGCGTGCATTAACTCCCGAAAAATGGAACGCTGCCTATGTTCAGCCTTCTCGCCGCCCCACCGATGGTCGTTATGGCGAAAATCCCAACCGCCTACAACATTACTATCAGTTTCAAGTCATTCTAAAACCCAATCCTGCCAATATTCAAGAGCTGTATTTAGGTTCGTTAAAGGCTTTGGGGGTTGATACCCTTACTCACGATGTGCGTTTTGTAGAAGACAACTGGGAATCACCAACTTTAGGAGCATGGGGGCTAGGCTGGGAAGTGTGGCTAAATGGCATGGAAGTTACCCAGTTTACCTATTTTCAACAGGTGGGTGGCATTGAGTGCTTTCCTGTAACAGGCGAGATTACCTATGGACTTGAACGCCTTGCCATGTACATTCAAGGCGTAGATAGCGTCTATGATTTGGTATGGACAGACGGTGAATTTGGCAAGGTTACTTATGGCGATGTTTTTCATCAAAATGAAGTAGAGCAGTCCACTTATAACTTTGAATATGCCGATGTGGATAAATTGTTTGAACTGTTTGATTTTTATGAAAAAGAAGCTGACCGCTTGGTGGGTGTCAACTTACCACTGCCTGCCTATGAGATGGTGTTAAAGGCAAGCCACAGTTTTAACCTGCTTGACGCTCGTGGGGCAATATCGGTTACCGAACGCCAAAGATTTATTCTAAGAGTACGCACACTGGCTCGTAAAGTAGCAGAAAGCTACACGATAGCTCGTGCCAAATTGGGCTTTCCACTTGCCGATGAAGAGCATAGAAAGGAAGCATTGGAGAAGTGGTTGCCAACGGAAAATAACGAATGAGTATGTAAAAGGAAAAACGATGAGTACCGCATCCTTTGACAAACAATTTATTGTGCGTGATGAACAAGCGATTGAACAGTTTTTGCATGACTTACAAAATGCCAAGCCAAGACCTATGCCGTCTGTTAGAAAAGAACAATTAAGCGTTGATAAATTTTTGTAAATTTTAGAAAAACGCTTAGCAAATAAATCACAATAAACCCAATTTGTCAGATATAAGTAAAAAAGGTCAAACAATGAACACAATCTTATTTGAACTTGGCTGTGAAGAATTACCGCCAAAATCCCTAAAAAACCTAGAAGCCGCCTTGAAAGCAAGCCTTGAAAAATCGCTTGCAGATACTCAAATTGCCTTTGATGGCATCAAAAGTTATGCTAGTCCACGCCGTTTGGCGGTGCAGATTTTTAATGTAGGGGAGGTTACTCCTGACAAAACCGAAATCAAAAAAGGACCGGCACTCAAATCCGCTTTTGATGAGACAGGCGAGCTAACAAAAGCAGGTCAAGGCTTTTTACAAGGGCTTAATGCAAATGGTCTAAACCTTAGCAAGGATGATTTAATCACCTTATCTGACAAAAAAGGCGAATACATCGGCTACGAGCTGACAGTCAAAGGCGAAAGAATAGATGAGTTATTACCACGCCTTATCCAAAAAGCCTTAGATGATTTACCGATTGCCAAGCGGATGCGAAGCGGTGCTGATAAGCACGAGTTTGTACGACCTGTCAAATGGGTGGTGCTGATGCGTGATGATGTGGTGATTGACGCCACCATTCAAGGGTTAAAAACAGACAACAAAACCTGCGGACACCGCTTTCATGCTCCTGATTTTGTGGAGATTGCTCGTGCTGATGAATACGAAAGCGTACTTGAAGCTGGCTATGTCATCGCTGATTTTGCCAAACGCCAAGACAAGATTAGCAAGCAAGTTGCCCGCCTTGCCGATGAAGTGGGGGTGGATGCCATCGTGCCTAGCGACCTATTGGATGAAGTAACCGCCCTTGTGGATTACCCTGTGGCATTACGAGCGACTTTCCCAGAGCGATTCTTGGCAGTACCGCAAGAGGCTTTGATTAGCACCATGCAAGCTGACCAAAAATATTTTTGCCTAACCAAAGATGGTAAATTACAGCCTTATTTTATCTTTATTAGTAATATTGACAGCAAAGATAAATCTGCGGTAATTTTGGGCAATGAAAAAGTCGTCCGACCACGCTTATCAGATGCTGAGTTTTTCTTTTTGCAAGACCAAAAACAACCCCTATTTGCATTATCCGACAACCTAAAAACTCGTGTCTTTCAAGAAAAACTTGGCACAATTTGGGAAAAGTGCGAACGCATTGCCAAGCTATCTGCCTTTATCGCCACACAAATCGGTGCTGATGTGGATAATGCTACTCGTGCAGCTCTTTTGTCAAAATGCGATTTGGCAAGCACACTCGTTGGCGAATTTCCAGAATTACAAGGCATTGCAGGCACTTATTACGCTCGCATTAGTGGTGAGCCTAGCGATGTGGCAGATGCGATTGGCGAGCAGTACCTGCCTAAGTTTGCAGGCGATAAGCTACCAAAAACCAGCATTGGTTTATGCTTAGCACTTGCCGACCGCTTAGATACATTGGTGGGGATTTTTGGTATCAATCAAGCACCAACAGGCTCAAAAGATCCGTTTAGTCTTCGCCGTGCTAGCATCGGCGTGCTTAGAATTTTGATTGAAAAGAAATTACCGCTGAATCTGACCAAATTAATTGAACAAACAATTTTGGGTTATGATGGCAAATTAGATAACGCAACAAAAACCCTGACCGATGTCATGGAGTTTATCCAAGCTCGCTATCGTCCAATGTACGAAGACAAAGGCGTAACGGTGGATACGATTTTGGCGGTGCAAGCCATCAATCCGCATATACCCCTTGATTTTGATGAACGCATTTGGGCGGTAGAGAACTTTAAGAACGAGCCATCTGCCAAAACTTTGGCACAAAATAACAAGCGAGTGGGCAATATTTTGGCAAAAGCTGATGGTGAGATTAAGGCGGATATTGACGACAGTTTACTATGCGAACCTGCCGAAAAGACATTGTTTATCGCCCTTACCAATGCCCAAAATGCGTGCCAACCCCTATTAGGCAAGGCTGATTACCAAGGTATTTTAAAAACTTTGGTGAGTCTTGATGTGCCACTCACTGAATTTTTTGATACGGTGATGGTCAATGCTGATGATACGGCACTAAAAAACAACCGCCTTGCCTTGTTAAAGCAAGTGCGTGAACTGTTTTTGAGTGTGGCGGATGTGGGTGAGCTTGCCGTCTAATAGCACTCACCACATAAAAAAGCCCTACTTGATAACAGGGCTTTTTTATGGTGTATTTTAAGAAAGTTTTTTGATAGAAAAACCAAGTTCGGTCATTTGCGATTCTTGCTCAAGCGGTGCAAGACTTGCTTTTGTGCATGGTTTATCTTTTAGATAAATGCGAGCCACTCGTTTTAAGTCATCGATACCGACTGATAAAATCTTAGCACGCAAGCTCTGCTGATAATCCTTATCTCTGCCGTGTAATATGGCAAAACAGGATTTGACCGCCTCGCCTGCTGGTGAACCTGGCTTATCCATACCTGCAATAATGCCCAAAATCGCCTCCTCTAGTTGCTCATTTTGATGCTCATTGTCAAGTAACCAGTCAATGCTATTGGTAAAATGCTCAAAAGTTGCTGCACAGTTTGGGTCTCTATAACTAAAGAACTTAAAGGCAGCGGCATTGCCATCAAAGGTCGCTCCACCGCCATACGCACCACCTTTCTCACGAATGGCAGTATGCAGATATCCATTACGCAAAAACAACGCCAACACCATAAGTGCGGCCGCATCAGGACCATCTGAAGTGGTGGCAGCATAGGCAGCGGCATTGTGGTAAACATTGGTTGAAATAAGCCAAGCAATGTCCTCATCATCACCCTGCTTAGCAATATCCGCCAGCTCATCAAAAATAATCGGTGCTAAAGTGGGCATAGCATCCAATGGCTTGGTATGAAGCGTACTTACTATCTTGCCTTTTAAAACATCGGAAGCTTCAGCTTCACAGACCAAAATCACATCTTTAGGCAAGGCGGTGATGCGTGCGTGCAAGGCTGCCAATCGTGCCGATAAAATTGACCATTTTTCATCACCGCTTTCTGCTAAAAACGCCTTTAATACAGACAATGCAGGTAGCCCAGAGTAAGCATATTCAATCTTGGCAAGCTGACTCATATTGCGACTGGCGGTTTGCATCGCATAGGCATGACCCGCTCCAGTCAAGCGAGATTGCCAACTGGTCTGTTTTTGTTGTAGTAATTCACGAATGCGATTTGATTCACCAAAAATCGTCTCATCAAGCACCTGACTGACCAAATCAATCGCCTCAAGTTTCCGGTTCAATGCTCGGGTTGCTACCACAAAATAACTACTCATCTTGTCTTTGTCTGCCACATCGGTACGCTGACTGATGCGTGCTGTTACGCCTGACGAATGGGCTGCTTGCACTGCCTGAAATGCTCTGGCATCATATTGAGTTGTACCCACTTCTGATAGCAAGGTTAGATAAATTGGCAATAATGGATCGCCCAAAATCTCATCAGCATACCCACCAAGCTCTGACACCACTTGATAATAATAAAGCCCATTCGTACCTGCATGATATTCATACAAAGTACGCATTTCACCATCTAAGGCAATGGGTTGCTTATTAGCATGAACAAATGCGATATCACTTGGCACATCTGATAAATCTACTTTTGGCAACAAATCAACATCATCCGCCATCGCTTGGCGAGCTTGTAAGTCCATCATGCGTTGGCGAATATCTGCCTTATCTTCATCAGTTAATGACCGATCAAGTGCATCTATTGTCGCCTGCTCTTTATCAATGAGTGCTTGTGCCTTATCCTTGTCAGGTGATAAAGTCAAACGCACTCGGTGAGGGTTGTCAATTAAGTGTTTTTGGATGAGTGATGGCATAAAACTTGGGTCTGTCGCCTGTTGTCTTAACCAGTTTAGATGCTCGTCAATCTGCCAAACATCTAAAGGATCGCCATCATGCACCACTGTGCTAAACGCCTCAAGCATGAGTGTTAGCCCATAAGGCATACTATCGCCACCAATGTGTCGTTGGTCCAGCTCTATTTGATGTAGCACCGTTTCGATTGTCTCAAGATTCACACCATCTGCGACCACCTGCTGTAGCAGACCTAAGATGCCCGCCTCCACATCATCAGCATAATCAACATCCGAACCACGCACCCCTGCATAAAACACCATCTCATAATGACTGTCATCCAATCCTAGCAGTGGGCTAGGAGCGGTTGCATGGGCATAACTTTCTAGGTAGGCACGCAGCGGCGAGCCTGAATGCTCAACAAGCACCCCTTCCATTAGACGCATTGCCAAGCGTTCTTTTGGATCTTTGATACTAGGAAGTAGCCAAGACAGCACATGATGGGTTTTTTGTCCGCCATTATCATCAGCGGTATAAGTATCAAAAACTCTTACTGGCTCATCTAGTCGCTGTTCAAGCACAGAAGCGAATTTTTTGCCAATCTTAGGGCGACTGACATCATCAAATCGCACCAGTACATTCTTTTGTAGATGCTCTTGGATTTGGACTGCCTCAATGTTACCAAAGCTCATCACAATGGCATTTGATGGGTGATAATGTGCCTGATGAAATTTTAACAAATCCTCATGGGTTAGCTTGATGATATGCTCTGGATCGCCACCTGAATTATAATGATAGGTAGTTGTTGGGAATAGATGCGGTGTCAAAGCGTAGTATAATTGATCAATCTCACCACTCATCGCTCCTTTCATCTCATTAAAAACAATGCCGTGGTACTCAGGCTTTCCGTCATCATTGATCTCAACACGAATACCCTCTTGGGCAAAATCCAGTTCATGAATATTTGGAAAAAAACACGCATCAGCATAGACGGACAATAGATTAAAAAAATCATTCTTGTTCTGTGTCGCAAAAGGGTAAACCGTCCAATCTGCCGCCGTCATCGCATTCATAAAAGTCTGCAATGAACGCTTAATCATGCTAAAAAATGGATCTCTGACAGGATATTTTTCACTACCGCATAAAACCACATGCTCCAAGATATGGGCTTCGCCACGAGAAGTCATTGGTTGGGTAGCAAAGCCAATCATCAAAGCATTTTCATCATTTTGACAAGCAAGATGAAAATGCACCAGCCCTGTCTCTTTATGGCGATAATGCTCAACATCAATATCTAAGGCTTCGATTTTTGTGGTGCCAAGCCATTCAAAGGCTGGGCTTGGGTATTGTTTAGGGGTATTGTCGGATTTGGTGGTTATCATGATTAATTCCTTGCTTTTATTATCTTAAGTTGCTTAAAAAATTGGTTACCAATTTACTGGTGAAACGATAAAAATAGCAGTAAAAAGCCATAGTTTAGCATAATTTAACCCAAAAAATGAATGCTTGCATGGTCTTATTTATATACATTTAAACATTCCAATCTTTGAATCATGAATAAAAACGCAATTAAAAAAATCGCAAGTCTAAAACCTGCGATTTTTTTTAATTAACTGCTTTTGGTATGACTGGTTGTGTCTAGGTTAGTCATCAAATTTACTTGAGATGACTTTGCCTGACTTAGCATCAACTTTGACATCATACTCACCTTGTGCAGTTATTATCTCTACATCAAAATGAGCACCGTACATTCTGTCATGGTCAAATTCAACTTGCTTAACAGCAGTGCCTTTAACATGAGCTTTGGCAATCTCGCCTGCTTTGGCGTGTGAGATATATTGAGCTTTATTTTGTTGATAGATGCGTCTGTCTTCATCAGCTGATGCAGTCGCAGTAAACGACATGGCAAATACTGATAATGCTAAGGTTGATATGATACGCTTCATCATCAAACTCTCCTTAAGACTAAGATTAACTTAAAAATTTATGCAGTTACAATAACAGCTTCACCCATCAAAGTCCATTATTTTTTCTTGTTATCTTGATTATATTAATAATTTGTTTTATTTATGCAATACTTCAAATACTTTTTTTACCCAATCTTGATAAATTCTCATAAAAAATTAACCCAATCTAAAAAATATCAAATGACACTCTGCATTGATTTTACTCCATCAATAAACCTGATCAAACAGCACCTGTCTTAACTCAGCATCACTTGTGCGATACAAATCAGCCCGCCTAACAACATAAAACAAAATACCAAGTAGCACCCATAGCACCAGCATATATCGTGATGGCAGGCTAAGAGCACCAGCTGAATTCGGCAATAGCAACAATAATAAAAACCCTACCGAGATGACCATGCCTAAGATACCAATAATCCTTTGTGCATTGCTCTTTTGTTGAACGCTCATACCAAATACCACCCCATCACGACCCAATTTATAAGCACAGGCACAAGTATAAAAAAAGGTAACAGCAATACCAACGCTGGTCATATCCACAATCCAAAGCAGTGCCGCACGACCAAACCAAGGACTAATCAGGCAGACTGCCATGACAACATAAAACGCATAAGATGGCGTGCCGTATATGGGGTGAAGTCGCCCAAGTGATGCAGGTAGCATCTGACTGCGACTTAAGGTCAAGATAACACGACTTGCCGCCACATAAAAACCATTCAAACCCGTCAAAACACCCATGCTAACCGACAAAACCATCAGCACCAAACCAAACCTACCCATCACCGATGAGATGGCATGACCTATCTCCCATGAACTACCAGCAAATGACGCCATCTGCCCACCTAAGGCGAATGCCGCCGACAAGATAACCGCCACATACAAAAAACTGGCACTGACAATACTGCCAACAAGCAGTCTCATGATTTTGTTTGCAGAAAAACGAAACTCGCCTGCCAGTTGTGGAATGCCATCAAAACCCACATACGCCCACGGTGCAAAAGCAACAATCGCCCCCACTGCCGACCAAAACCCCACACCATCAGGTGGTAGTAGCGGTAGTCGTTCTTGATGTGTAACATAATGGATACCAGTACCAAACAGCACAGTTGCCACCGCCAAAAGCATCAGCACGACCGCCAAGACCTGCACCCGTCCAGAGATAGCGGTATTTTTTATATTCAAGTAAGCAAATCCCACCAAAAACAGTGATGCCACCAAGACTTCAGGAGCATAGACAGTCCAACCTGAAATTTCATATAACGCACCTTGCATCATCATATCAGGAATAACAAGTCTTAATACCAAAGTAACCGCTGACGCATTCAGGGCGATGATACCCATATAGCCAAGCATGAGTGCCCATCCTGCAATAAAGCCATGCACTCTCCCAAAAGTCGCTAAAGCAAAAGCAATGCCACCGCCTGTTACAGGCAAAGACCTAGTGGCATAACCATAGTTGATGGCAATCACACCAACAAGCAGTGTCCCAATCACAAAGCCTGCAACAACCGCAATCAGTCCTGATGATAAAAGCCATTCGTAAGGCAGTACAAAAGCACCCCAACCAACCGCAGAGCCTACCGCCATGGCATAGACCCAACTGGCTTTAAATCCTTGATTTGATGTTTTATGAGATTGACCAGAACCACTCATCGCTTATCCTTAGTGCATTATCACAGATTTTTTAGCTGATAACATGGTTAGTTAATCACATAGTAAGGCTCATCGCCATTGATGGTAGCACGGTGCATGATACGATGGGCATCACCATAATCAAACAATGCCTTATGCTGTGTACAACGGTTATCCCAAATAGCAACATCGCCTTCTTGCCATTGCCAACGCAGATGAAACTCTTCTTTGACAGCGTGCTGTGTTAAAAAATCTAACAGCTCCTTACCCTCTTCTTCTGGCAAATCGTTAATCTTGGCGGTAAAACCCTCGCTCACAAACAAAATTGGCTTGCCTGTGTCAGGGTGGGTACGCACCACAGGATGTACCACCGGCGGGTTGTTATGATAAATCTCCTCTAAACGGACTTTTTCTGCTTCACTCACACCACCAAAACGCTCTTTTGGAAATGACAGGCGAATATCGTGTAGTGCGGTCAAGCCTTTGATTTTTTCTTGGATATCACCGCTTAGTGCTTCAAATGCTGCCGTTGCACTTGCCCATAGGGTATCACCACCTGATGGTGGGATTTTGACCGCTCTTAGTACACAGCCTAGTGGTGGCGTCTTACTAAAAGTAACATCAGTATGCCAAAGCTCATTGTCTTTTAGGTCGGTCTGATGGCTGTCTAGCACGATGACTTCAGGCACATTTGGCACAGTTGGAAAGACTGGATGAATATGTAAACTACCAAATGATTTGGCAAGATTGACTTGTGCGTCAGTTGTCAAATCCTGATTGCGAAAGAAAATTACCTGATGATCCAACAAAGCCTGCTTAATCTGAGCAAATGCTTCATCGGTTAGCTCGTTTAGATTCACGCCCTCGATGATGGCACCGATGGTTTGTTTGATAGGCTTGATGATCAGAATCTGTGCTGTCATATGAAATCCTTGAAAATAACAACCAAAAAACTAACAAATCATGAAAAATATATAATCATAAGAAATGATTGACTCAATTATATTAGTGATAAATCATCAAAATTTAAAACACCAAAAAAGAATTAGTTAAGTAATTATCCGCATAAGTATGGCAAAATCATTCAAGTAGTCAAAAATTCATTTTTAATAGAATTTAGCTGACGGTGGTCAGGTTTTTTGTTATACTAAAATTGTACTAATAAGATAATCCTTTCATTAACGATAAATCATTCACCTTGAGCATCTGCTCATCAACCACAGGAGAGTCGTAATGTATCAACATGTTTTACTGGTAACAGATTTAAGAGATGATACAGACTTGGTTGCTACCAAGGCAAAATGGATTTTGGACGCATCGCCAAACGCCCAACTGTCTGTACTGCACATTGTCGAAGAGACCATGTTTGGCTTTGGCTATGAGCTGATACCGGCATCGGCACTGCACGAAGAGATTGATAACAAACGCTGTCAAGAAGCACGCTTCCGCCTTGCCCAAGTGCTAGCCAGAAACAGCCTTCACGCCCATAATGTTAAAATAAAAACCGCCATCTCAGGACGCAAAGGCATCGTGGATTACTGTAAAAATAACGCCATTGACCTTGTGGTCATCGGTCGCCATAAACGCACAGGGCTATCGGCATGGTTGGCAGGAGCGACTGCTGATAGCATCTTACCTGATGTTGATAGCGACTTGCTTGTCGTACAGTTGGCCACTGAGTAAGTTTTTCATCTTTTATTCAGATTAAAGATGAAAAACTATCATGCACACAACCCCTTGATGATGAGTGCATTGGGCGTGATTGCCCTATTTTATTGACTGTCTTATCATTTTTACACTAAACTTAGGAACATCATGTTTGATATTGTTGCCATAGGTAATGCCCTAGTGGATACCGAATTTAAAATCAGTAACGAAACCCTAACCGCCACCACCTTAACTCGTGGCAATATGACACTTGCCGAATCAGACACCCAAAACACTCTATTTGCCACACTCGCTCAAGCAGGCGACCACCCTGCCAAACAAGCAGGCGGTGGATCGGCCGCCAACAGCATGGTGGCATTTGCCTCTTTAGGTGGTCGTGCATTTTATAACTGCCGAGTGGGTGGCGATGACATGGGCGATTTTTATTTATCCGACCTTGAGCAATCAGGCGTTACCACCGATGCCAGTGTTGCCATCGATACCAACGGCACAACAGGCTCGTGCGTGGTACTGGTTACACCAGATGGCGAACGCACCATGCAGACACATCTAGGCACAAGCAGTCAGATTAACAAGACAAATATCAATCCCAACGCCCTACAAGGGGCAAAGTGGCTTTACTTAGAAGGCTATCTTGCCATGTCGCCATCCATCACGGACGGTATCGCAAGCCTACGCCAGCAAGCAAAAGAGCAAGGTGTCAAAGTGGCCGTCAGTTTTGCCGACCCTGCAGTGGTCAAATTCGCCAAAGATGGGTTAGATGGTATGCTTTTAGGCGGTGTTGATGCCATCTTTTGCAACAGCAAAGAAGCCATACTCTACACAGGTGCAACCAGCCAAGAGACAGCCATTCAAGCTTTAGGCAAATTTGCCGATTTGGTAGTCATTACCAATGGCAACAAACCAACGCTCATCGCCCAATCTGGCAACATACTTAGTGTACCATCACTATCAATCGATAGCCCCATTGATACCAATGGTGCAGGCGATAACTATGCAGGAGCTTTCTTATACGCATTGACCAACGGTCATTCATTAGAACAATGTGGAAAACTTGCCACCCATGTTGCAGGTCGCATCGTCATGCAGTTCGGTCCTCGCCTATCTACCCAAGAGTACCAGTCCATTAAAGCCCAGATTTTAGGCTGATGACAAATATCACCAAAAAAAATGACAAACTTTTGATTTTAGATGGCTTTTGATGAATATAAAAATGGGAGTAAGTACTTACTCCCATTAATCATTCCAAAGCGTTTGAATGATTTTAAATTATTTATAATACGCATTATCCAAGATGCTATGGTCGGTATCATCCACCACTTGGGTTAGCTCTGGGATTGATTGCTTTAGTTGCACTTCTACGCCCTGACGCAAGGTAACATCCACCGCTGAACAGCCTTGGCAGCCACCACCGAATTTCAGCACCGCTGTCAAGCCTGCTTCATCTTCAATCAAATCTACCAACTCTACCATACCGCCATGACTGGCAAGGTTTGGGTTAATCTCTGATTGTAGGACATAATTGATGCGCTCCTCAACACTGGCATCAGCACCGACTTGCGGTACTTTTGAATTTGGTGCACGGAAAGTTAACTGCCCGCCAAAGCGGTCTTTATTATAATCAATGACTGCATCATGTAGGTAAGGAATGCTTGGTGCGTCAATATGGGCAATGAATGCCTCAAACAAAATCTGCAAATCCGATTCATCAACCTCATCAGGCTGGCAATAACTCATACAGCATTCCGCACGAGGCGTACCAGGATACTCTACAAAGATACGCACACCAATGCCTTCAACTTCTTGTTTAGCAAGTAGCTCGGCAAGATAACCTTGTGCCGATGGCGTGATGATGATATTGCTACTTAATGGGGTATCTTGGGTGTCTTCTTGAATATCGCTCATGACTGTTCTCTGTATTGATATAAAAATGAGTTGATTGAGAAACCTAAAAAAGCTTAGACAAGTTGTCAATAATGATAATCTTGACCAAATCAGTCGGTTTATTGCCATTTATATGGTAACATAAAAGGACTTTATCAAGGTGGCTTGATAAACTTTTTTCTCATTTTATGGATTTTTCTGCTATTATTGAGTGGTTTTATGGCTGACGATAGGTATAATATATGACTGACATGAATGACGAATTTGACTATTTGGTTTTTATTGGACGATTTCAACCCTTTCATCATGGGCATGAATTTGTCGTTAAAAAAGCATTAAGCAAAGCTCGGCAAGTCATCATGCTCATCGGCTCTGCCAACAGTCCACGCACCATCAAAAACCCCTTTACTTTTGAGGAGCGTACCCAGATGATACTCAGTGCATTCGGTGATACTGACCGCAAAAGAATCCACTGCCTACCCATTGATGACACACTGTACAATGACCACAAATGGTTACAAAATATCCAGTCTGCCATCGCACACACCACAGAAGCGAACGCACGCATCGGCATCATCGGACACAATAAAGATGACAGTTCGTATTATTTATCGCTTTTTCCAAATTGGGGAGCGATTGAACTTCCTAGCTTTGAGAATTTATCCGCCACACCACTTAGAAAGCTGTACTTCGCCGATGATATCATTGATGAGCGTATGCCTGATGCCTCTTGGCAGTTTTTACAGGCATTTAAGCATACAACAAGCTATGTTAAGCTATATGATGAATACCACCATATTCAAGCATTTAAGAAACAATGGCAAAACACCCCATATCCACCCATCTTTACCACCGCTGATGCCCTAATCGTGCAATCAGGACACATTTTGCTCGTTGAGCGTGGAGGTGAATACGGCAATGGGCTATGGGCATTACCTGGGGGATTTTTGGACATTGACGAGCGTTTGATTGATTGTGTGTTGCGTGAACTATCTGAAGAAACTGGACTAAGTATTAACCACAACACCCTAAAATCTCGCCATACTTTTGATGCACCTGACCGCTCTTTACGAGGTCGCACGATTACCACAGTATTTCATTTTGAATTGACAGGCGATGACCTACCCACCGTCAAAGCAGGCGATGATGCCAAAGGCGTGTTTTGGCTGCCCATTCATGCTCTAGATGGCAAAAAAATGTTTGAAGATCACTATAGTATCATCACCAACATTTTAGGAATTTAACTCTCAAGTTTTAATACGATAAACTTTAATACGACAGTTATAATTAAAAAGACAGCCTAAACAGCTGTCTTTTTAATTATACACACCATTGGTTATCCAATCAGTTAAAATACCATCTCCACACGCCCAAACACACCGACACGATGGTCTTTATTTTCAGACTTATTATTATAATAGCTAACATCACCTTGTAAGAACAGCCATTTACGCCATACAGGCTGACGATAGCTGGCATAAGGACCATAGACATTTAGGCTGACTTTTTTATTTTCGATATGACCACCTGCATAAATGCCGTAGCTAAATTCACGCTGACCGTACTTGGCTGACCAATGATGTTGCTGATAAAAACTATTTGCCCAGTTTAAATCCTCAACATCTTGATGGGTGTAATGCAAATGCGTACGGTTAATGAGAGTACGACTGTCTGATTGCGGTTGGCTAAATTCCAAAGTCGTCCGCCCATAGTGTTCGCTTTTTGAGCCATAGCGGTACATCTGCTCAAAATAGGCATTGACTCCTTGTGATAGCTCCCATCGCTTACCTGCACGCATTTTTAGATAAACATCATCAGAACGCACACCCAAATCAATGTCAGTCTCAATATTTTTGTTTTCTTGGAATTTTGACCATCTAATCCCAAGCGATGAGTTCTCTTGTCGGCTTTGGCGTCTGTCAAACCGCCGATTGGTGCGAGTGATTGCACGCCCATCATTATGCATACCACCTTTGGTATCGGTATCCAAATTATCATCACCAAAGACGACACTCAGCCGATTCTCTAGGGTAGGCAGTTTTAATTTGCCACGAACACGGGGTTTGATGGCTGTGCCATCATACTCATCCCAATGTATATCAGCCATCACTCTTAATGATGCATAGGCAGGATTACTTGGGTCGGTCTGCCCAAACCATCGGTCCAACTTATCAGCGGTCTTGTTTAGATAGTCTTTGGTATCGTAGCGTTTTTTATCCAGCCAAGTCGTCCGCATCTCATCTCTTGGCACAGATAACGCACCCATCTCATCGGACACCGTTTCTGGATTTTGGGCATAAACAACTCCTGCTAGCCCAGTCGTTACACACAGCGTGTATTTTAATAGATTCTTCATTTTGATGGATGCGTATTGGTCATTTTAGCAAGGATTGTAGCACATTTGATTGAAAAAACAAGCACAAAAAACCCCACATCATGCAGGGTTTTTTGGTTAATCATGTCATATGAATATGACACATGATACACATGCATCAATTACATAAATGGCAGTTTAGTAAATATCTGCAATACGATGGCGTTTACAATATCCACAAAAAACGCTCCCACCATCGGCACAATCAAAAATGCCTTGTGTGATGGCAAATAGCGGTCAGTGATTGCTTGCATATTAGCAATGGCCGTCGGTGTTGCCCCAAGTCCAAAACCACAATGACCCGCTGCAAGTACCGCTGCATCATAATCACGACCCATGACATTAAAGGTAACAAAAATCGCATACAGTACCATAACCACTGTTTGAATCGCCAAAATGATAAAAATTGGCAAGCCCAGACCAGCAAGCTCCCAAAGTTTTAATGACAACAGTGCCATCGCCAAAAATAGCGACAAGGCAGCATTACCAAATACATCAATGGCACGGTCAAACATATCAAAATTAAATATAGTGGTCAAGACATTGCGAATCACCACACCGCCAAATAACGCCCAAACAAAGGTCGGTAACTCAAACCAAGTACCTTTTGCTATGCCTGTCATGATATCGGCAAATGCCAAACACGCCGCAAACAATGCCAAAGTTTCAACCGCAGAGATGGCGGTAATCAAGCGAGTGCTATCTGCTTTTTCAAACATCTCTTCAGAAGCATAGTCCTTCTCATTGATGTTTGGCTCGCCATCTAGCGATTTGCCATGAGCGGTGTTCGCCGTCACAGCCTGAGGTTTGATTCCTAATCGATTGATGAGGCGTTGTGCCACAGGTCCACCAATAATACCGCCTGACACCAGACCATAAGTCGCACACGCAATACCCAATGTGGTCGCTGCCGCCACGCCATAGGTTTGCTCAAGTGTCGCACCCCATGCACCTGCCGTGCCATGACCGCCCGTCAATGAGATAGAGCCTGCCACCAGACCCAACATTGGATCAATGCCAAGTAGCATCGCTGAGCCTACACCAACGGCGTTTTGAACAATGATGAATACTGATACCAAAGCAGACAACACAAGCAATGGTACACCACCTGCCTTTAAACGGCTAAAGTCAGCTGACAGTCCGATAGATGCAAAAAACATCAACATAAAGGCAGTCTGTAGCTCTTTTTGAAATATAAAAGAATAACCAAAAACTGCGTGTAGCGTATAGATAACAGCTGCCGCCACCAAGCCACCTGCCACAGGTTCAGGGATATTAAAATGCTCCAAGAACTTAATATTCTTAACCAGTACCTTGCCAAGTAGCAAGACCAGCGTGGCTAAAATCAAGGTATAATAGCCATTTAATACAATTTCCATAACAACTCCAAAAACAAAAATCTCAAAAAAGGCACGCATAACATATCCATCTTAAAAGATATGGTTGCTACTTTCCAATACAATTGCCTTTTTAAACGGCGTGTATTGTAACAAGTTTACTCTGCGATTGCAAAATCTTACCCAACCCCATGTAGCACCATAAAACAAAAAAACGAACATATCAAGATGTTCGTTTTTAAGATAGCTCAAAGACTAACGAAGGAATGCACGAGCATTACGGAACAGACGCATCCACGCACCATCATTCTTCCATTCATCAGGCTTCCAAGAGTGATTCACCGCACGCAGTGTACGCTCTGGGTGTGGCATCATTAAAGTAACACGCCCATCAGTACTACATACACCTGTAATGCCCTGCGGCGAGCCGTTTGGATTAAGTGGATAATGCTCAGTCGGACAGCCTTGTGAATCCACATAGCGTAGTGCAATCTGACCATGACGGATAAGCTCATTCATCGACCTATCGTTCATCTGTGCATAGCCCTCACCATGTGCCACTGCTACCGGCAAGATACTGCCTTGCATGCCTTTTAGTAGGACAGACTTGGTGCGTTCTACTCTTACATTGACCGTGCGTGCTTCAAAGCGTGCTGATTGATTAAGAGTAAAGCGTGGAAAATGCTCTGCACCAACCATCAACTCTTTTAATTGACTCATCATCTGACAGCCATTGCACACACCTAGAGCGAAAGTCTCTGGGCGATGGAAAAATCTAGCAAACTGCATACGAAGCTCATCATGGAATAAGACAGAATTCGCCCAACCAGAGCCTGCACCCAACACATCACCATAACTAAAACCACCGCACGCCACCAAACCCTCAAAATCCCTTAGGTTAATGCGTCCGCTCATCAAGTCGCTCATGTGCACATCCACCGCATCAAAGCCTGCACGCACAAAGCCTGCTGCCATCTCTAGATGACCATTCACACCTTGCTCACGCAAAATAGCAACCTTAGGCTGACTGGTGCGACTATTCACATAAGGAGCTTCCACCGCCAAATCCAACTCAAAATTCGCATCAGCGATCAAACCATGATGGTTGGCATCAGCAATCAAGGCAAATTCTTGGTCAGCACAAGCAGGATTATCACGCATGGAAGCGATGGCATGACTTACCTTACTCCATTCTTGTTGCAACTCGCTACGAGTGAAAGTCAATGACAGCGTTGAGGTGATGATATCAAGCGTATCTTGGTTTGCCCCACCGATTGGTGTTGCAAAATTATGACCAATCACACTGAGTAAATCTGCCACCTGATGCGTCTTTGCCAGCTCAATCAGTCGCCCTTCATCTTGTGGTAGCACTTGAATGACCACGCCCAACTCTTCAGCGAACAGCTGCCCTAATAGATGATTATCCTCAAGCTCTAATAAAATTTTTAGACGGCTTGCGAACTGCATCTCAGCAACCGTTGCAATCATACCACCATCACTGATGTCATGATACGCACAAATCACGCCTGCTTCATTCGCCGCTTGGATAAACGCAAAGAAATTGGCCAGAGTGGACGGATTTTCTACATCAGGACAATCATCGCCAAGCTGACTTAATGTCTGGGCAAAGATGGATGCACCCAAACGCAGTTTTCCGCCTGATAAATCCAAACGATACAAGCTAGCGTCCGCATTCGCAAGCTCAGGCGTCATGGTCTTGGCGACATCTTGAACAGGGGCGAAAGCTGTGATAATAAGACTCATGGGTGAGCTGACACTCTTTTCTATGCCATCATCACTCCAGCCTGCTTTCATGGATAGGCTGTCTTTACCGACAGGGATGGTAATACCTAAGGCAGGGCAAAGCTCTTCGCCGATGGCGTGTACAGCATCAAACAAGGCTGCATCTTCTTTGTCATCGCCACACGCTGCCATCCAGTTGGCAGATAGCGTAACCTCTGACACTTTATTGATGCGTGCTGATGCAATGTTGGTCAATGCTTCGCCCACCGCCAGACGAGCTGATGCTTTTGGGCTAATGAGTGCCACAGGCGTGCGTTCGCCCATCGCCATCGCTTCGCCTGTATCAGCCAGCAGTCCTGACATTGTTACCGCACAGTCTGCCACAGGCACCTGATAGCGACCGACATACTGATCTTGGGTTACCATACCTGTGATGGAACGATCGCCAATACTAATAAGAAACGACTTGCTAGCGACCGTTGGATGGCGTAGTACATCTTTGATGCTTTCACGAACATCAACACCTGATACATCTAGTGGGCAAAGCTCGCTATGCGTGCGGTTAAAACTGCGTTTCATGCGTGGCGTACCACCCAATAACACCTGCATTGGCATATCCACAGGTTGCTCTGGCAACAGACTGTCATCAACTTTTAGTTCACGCACGGCTGTTGCTGTACCCAAGATGGCATAAGGACAGCGTTCTCTAGCACAAATTTCATCAAAAAGTTTCTCACTCTTTGGCGAGATGGCAAGCACATAGCGTTCTTGAGCTTCATTTGACCAAATTGCCATCGGCGACATGCCTTGTTCAAGCGATGGTACTTTTCTTAAGTTTAAGTGAGCACCCAGTTCATGATCATCGACCAATTCTGGCATGGCATTGGATAATCCGCCGGCACCCACATCATGGATAGAAATGATAGGGTTGTTATCCTCGCCATCTTTTGCCATCGCCCAACACGCATCAATCACTTCTTGACAACGACGCTCCATCTCGGCATTATCTCGTTGCACCGATGCAAAATCTAGCCCTTCATCAAGCTTGCCACTATCTACAGAACTGGCTGCACCACCACCCAGACCGATCTGCATGGCAGGTCCGCCAAGTACGATAAGCAAATCGCCCTCAGTAATGGCGTTTTTTTGCACTAAGTTGCGTTTAATATTACCATAGCCCCCTGCTATCATAATGGGCTTATGATAGCCACGCATCTGGCTGCCGTCCTGCTTGGCAGAAGTATCTAATTGAAAGCTACGAAAATAGCCGTTTAAATTCGGACGACCAAACTCATTGGCGAAGGCGGCACTGCCCAACGGACCATCAATCATGATGTCAAGAGCACTTGCCATGCGTTCAGGTTTACCGTAGTCTTTGGTAGAAACTTGACCTAAGACCTCCCATTTTTCAGGCATATTCGGCAGGTGCAGATGCGATACACTAAAACCCGCCAGCCCTGCCTTGGGCTTACCGCCACGACCTGTTGCACCCTCATCACGAATCTCACCGCCCGCCCCTGTTGATGCTCCTGAAAATGGTGCGATGGCGGTTGGGTGGTTGTGTGTTTCAACCTTCATTAAGATGTCAATTTGTTCGTCATGAAAGCCATACTGCGACTCGCCTGACGCATTTTTTTTGGGGTAAAAACGAGATGTCGCAAAGCCTGACATCACCGCTGCATTGTCCTTATAGGCAGACAAAATGCCATCAGCGTTTTTCTCGTGCGTATTTTTAATCATCTTGAATAATGATTTTGGTTGCACCTCACCATCAATCGTCCATTCGGCATTAAAAATCTTATGACGGCAATGCTCCGAGTTCGCCTGAGCAAACATCATGAGTTCTACATCGGTCGGGTTGCGTCCCAACTGCGTAAAATTATCCACCAAATAATCAATGTCTTCTTCAGACAAGGCAAAACCAAATTCAATATTTGCACGCACCAAAGCATCACGACCATCTTGCATGATGTTTACATACTCTAGGCGGGCAGGCTCACCATCAACAAACAAAGCCTTAACATCATCTAGCTCATACACCAAACTTTGGGTCATGCGGTCATGTAGGATATTTTCGGCAGTGGCGGGCAATTTAGCAGGTAGATTGTCACCTGATAAAGTAAAAACCACCACTCGCTCAAGACGATTAACCTTAATGCCACAATTATTGAAAATATCAGTTGCCTTTGATGCCCATGGGCTAATCGTCCCAAAGCGTGGCGATACCACCACTTGCATCTGACCCTTTTGGGCAGTCTTTAGAGCAACTTCATCGCCCTGATTAAGCAAATTGATGACCTTTTTATGGTCATCGCCATCAACGATATCATCAAAAACATAAACCTGCTGACTGTCTACCGCACTAATCTTTAGTCCTGCTTTCTCCTTAAGCTGTGTCGCCAATTTCTTGGCTTGAAAATCCGTTAAAAAACGATGTCCTGCGATGGTACTAATCATGAACAATGCCCTTGTCAAATGATGAAAAATAAATACTGCCATTATAACAGATAATCCAAGATATAACAGATGATCACTGATTTTTTATTAGGCAATCAAGGCAAATTGCCCATAAAAATCGCACAAAATTTCAACACATTCTAAAAATCCATAATCACATTAAACCAGTAATTTAAATTGAGCCATGTGTTCATCATTCGGTGAATAAATATTACCTTATAGCTTACTGGCTTTTGGACAAACAACAAATCCAGTCAACACAAAAGCCCCATCTTAGACTACATTTTCCAATTCATTTTATTCTCATCAAGTACCTGCTTGGCAAGCTGTCCCTTTAGGTCCACCGTCCCCAAATCATCAAGTGCATCTATCAACGCACGATAGCTAGGACGCATACTCACAAAATGGCTAGCACTCACCTCTGTAATATCAGCTCGGCACCGACTCTCAAAGTCCTGTGCTGCCTGACGCAGTCTGGGTACACCTGTATATCGTGATGCCCCAACCATACGATGCGTAAGGTCGGCAAGCGTCTTTCTGTCTCTGTCTGCCCATGCACGCTCAAGCAACTGTTTTTCTTGCTCGGCATTATCAATCATCATGGTCAGTAGTTTCTCAGCAAGCTCAGCTTTATTTGCTGCACGACTTAAGGCATCTTGCCAGTCAATGTCCAAAAGCTCCATCGTGGCACTAGGCGTGGTGTTGATTGGTGTTGTCGTATGAGTCATGCCATCAATCTTATTGACAAATTTATCATCAAACAACTGCATCTCTTGATATGGCATGTCATCAGATTGCTGATTAAGCAACACCGCCTTATCCGCATCATCATGCCCAAGCCAACGCTGTAAAGTTTGCAGTAGCTGTTGATGACCGATAGGCTTACCCACATAATCATTCAATCCTGCAGCGACCAACCTGTCTTTTTCATCAGATAGCCCATGTGCAGTCAAGGCGATAATCGGCACAGGCTTAGACAGGTGGGCTTGTTCAATTTTGCGAATTTCAATACTTGCTTCAAGCCCTGACATTCTAGGCATTTGCACATCCATAAAAATCAAATCAATCGGCAACCCCTGCGATGTTGCAGTCTTGGTCATAATTTCAATGGCATCAAAGCCACTGCCCGCCATGACAACCTCCACCCCAAGCTCTCCAAGCAATGCCTCAAGCACAAGCAGATTTGGCAAATGGTCATCAACCGCCAACACACGAGTGCCTGTAAATCTCTGCTGTCTGATGGGTTTGGCGACCAACTGGTTGGGCTGATTTGACAACAGTTCGTACAGCTGTCTTTTATCCATCGGTTCATACAGAGCATTAGCATGATAGCGTTCAAGCAGTGCAGCATCCATACCCACCTGATAACCATACGCCATCAGTCTGCCATCATAGCGAAGGCGAATCTGCCTTAAAATCGCCCCAATATCATCTTGGGCGGCATCCTGTCCAAAGTTATCAACAATCACCCAATCAAATTCGTGCGTATCATCTAGCTGTTCAAGCAAATCAGCCAAACCAATCGCCTCTGTGATGACCACGCCTGTCCCTGCAAGACTTGCTTTTAATACTTGCACCGCAGGAGCATGGTTAATCCAAACCAACACATTGGCGTTCATATTTGGTTTACTAGCCATCATTTCGCCATTCATCTCGTCAGGAATATCTATGTTGGTAGGCATCTCAAACCAAAAAGTCGCCCCTGTTGGTGCGATATTTTCGCTGTTATTGTCAAAAAAGCCAATATCGCCACCCATCATCATGGTAAGTTGTTTAGAAATCACCAACCCAAGACCTGTACCACCATAACGGCGAGTTACCGACAAATCCCCTTGGCTAAAGCTCTTAAACAGCTGTGCTTTGTCCGTTTCGCTAATACCTTTGCCTGTGTCTTCAACAGCAATATTTAGATAGCCATCGTGAACATCAGATAAGCCGACACGCACCACCACACCGCCTGCGTCAGTAAACTTAATCGCATTGCCCACCAAATTGGTTAAAATCTGCTTCACTCGCAGACTATCGCCCACCACTTTGGTTGGCACATCATGATAAAATAACACCGCCAGTCGCAGGTGCTTTTCAAGTCCTGCTGGAGATAACATATCCACCACATCATAAATCGTGGCATACAGGTCAAACTCATGATGTTCAAGTACAAGTTTTCCTGCTTCAATCTTAGAAAAATCAAGCACATCATTCACCAAAGCCAATAGGTGTGCTGATGATTTTTTGATGGTTTGCACATATAGATTTTGTTCGCTTGTTAGTCCTTGTTTGCGAGCCAGTAGGTTGATAAAACCGTCAATACTGTTCAGTGGTGTTCTTAGTTCGTGGCTGATGTTCGCCAAAAATGCCGATTTGGCTTGACTGGTGGATACGGCTGCATCACGAGCATTACGAATGGAGATATTTTGCATCTCCATCTCGTCAAAGGCTTGTTGCAAATCCCTTTCCGTCTCTTCGGCATGGTTTTTTAGTTCATTAAAGCTGCCATCCAACCGTTTTAATGCCTTTAAAAAATCCTTCTGCAATAAAGAAAACTCACCATCTACATTAACTGAGGTGGGGTTTGATAGATTTGTTACATCAAGTCGCTGTAGATACAGTCGCATTTCATAAATTGGAGTAATCCAGCGTTTTGAGTAGCTGTTTAAAATCAATAAGAGCAACAAAATCGTCATCAATCCTGTGATGGACAAAGCAAGCCACACATGATAATAGGTCAAGGTCAAAGGCTTGTTGTCCATTTCAACAAACAACCAAAACTGCTTGCCATTGACACTCACAGGATTGCCATACGCCACACCCTGTGAGGTCTTAAGCCTTAGAACATGAGGTGCTGATACGTCAAAACTTGTCCAACTGGCATCAGCATTCATACCAAATGAATGCAAAGGCTCTCCTTTATCATTCATGATGGCAAGACGCTGTACTCGCTGCTGCCGCATTTGATTTAGGCTTTCTAATGTATCGCTTAATGTCGTGGTTTTTTGATGGTTATGGGCATTATAAGGTAGTACCGCATTAACAAACGCTTCATCAAAAAAAGCCTCTACCTGTGTCAGTCCATATCGCTCTAATCGTGGTCGTGCCGCTGTCTCATAACGAAGCAATGCCGCTTGTGCCAGTATGTCTTGCTCAGATAAGACCGCACGACGCACCTCACTAAACACCAAATAACCACCAACCATCGCCAGTACCGCAATGGGCAAAAACACCAGTAAAATCAACTGCCCGTAGGCACTTTTTAGACCAAAACGCACTTTATTCATACACAAGCCATCATCTACCAACCACAGATTGTCTCTTGGGGTAGTTTAGCACGCTTTTGGCGTATTTTTGAAAAAAGAGTGTGTTATAATAGACTAATTTTTAGTCCGATAATTCTTCTTTGTCGTTTATAATAACAACAGGATTGTTTATGAGTAATTTCATCACCCAGACCACCATTTTGGCAGATTGTGTGGGGCATACCCCTTTAGTACAACTAAATCGACTGAACAAGGATACTAAGGCGACTTTACTTGCCAAACTAGAGGGCAATAACCCAGCAGGCTCTGTCAAAGACCGCCCTGCTTTTAACATGATTGACCAAGCCGAAAAGCGTGGCGATATTAAAGCAGGCGATACACTCATTGAGGCAACCAGTGGCAATACAGGCATCGCTCTTGCCATGGTAGCCGCCATGAAAGGCTATAAGATGACCCTAATTATGCCAAAAAATTCCACCCAAGAGCGTAAAGATGCCGTAACTGCTTATGGGGCGACCTTGATTGAAGTAGAGCAAGGCATGGAAGAAGCTCGAGATTTGGCACTACAAATGCAAGCAGATGGGCTTGGCATCGTGCTTGACCAGTTTAATAATAACGATAACAAAGAAGCACACTATCTGACCACAGGCCCTGAAATCTGGGCACAAACAAACGGTAAAATCACCCATTTCGTCAGTTCAATGGGCACAACAGGCACAATTATGGGGGTTGGCAAATTTTTAAAAGAGCAAAACCCCGCCATACAAATCATTGGTCTACAGCCTGACGAACATTCTAGTATCGCAGGCATTCGCAGATGGCCAACAGAATATCTACCTGGTATTTTTGATGCGTCTTTGGTGGATAAGGTGATGGATGTCAATCAACAAGATGCCGAAACCTACATGCGTAGACTTGCTAAAGAAGAAGGGGTATTTTGTGGGGTGTCATCAGGGGGTGCAGCTTGGGCGGCCCACCAAATCGCTAAAGACAACCCTGATGCAGTTATCGTCTTTATCGTCTGCGACCGTGGTGACCGATATCTATCCACAGGTCTATTCGGTGTAGTGGACAACTGACCAATCTACCAAACAAGCATTCACAAGGCACATTATGAACATGAATAATCCTGTTTTGGTCTTTGACATCGAAACCATTCCTGATATTAAGACAGGCAGACGACTTTATCCTGAACTACAGGGGTTAAATGATGATGATGCCTTGATTGCACTCACAGCCCTACGCCATGCCGAAGCAGGAAATGACTTTATGCGTCTGCCCTTGCATAAAATTGCTTGTTTGTCATTTCTTTGGGTGGAACATGGACAGTTTACCCTAAAATCTTTATCATTGGACAACAAAGACGAGCATGAGATTTTGGCGAGTTTTTTTCGTGCTTTTGACAAAAAACCCACTTTGGTAAGTTGGAATGGATCAGGCTTTGACATTCCTGTGTTGCTGTATCGTGCTTTACATCATGGCATCAGTGCTCCTGCATTGTTTAATGCCGATAAAAAACCCGACTATCTGTATCGCTATGGCGAGATGCACATTGACCTAATGGACAAGCTATCGCTTTATAACGGCTACAACAAACAAAAGCTAGACACCATCGCTTCACTGTGTGGCTTTGCAGGTAAGGGCGATATAGATGGCTCTCAGGTCATGCCAATGGTGCAAAATAACGAATGGCGAAAGCTAACCACCTACTGTGAATCTGATGTATTAAACACTTGGTTGGTTTATCTACGCTGGCTTATCTTAACAGGCAAGGCGGATACACAGCTTTGCCAGCGTATCAGCGAGCAGACACATGAGTTTGTTGCCAGTATCACCAATGACGATGGCACACTTCGCCACGAACGCTTTTTGCAAGCATGGCAAACCAACTAGACATCAACCAAAAAGCAGGTCATTTACCTGCTTTTTATTTTGTCTGCCCTACCAACCCTAAGAGCCCCCATTCCACCCATCAAAACACACCCAATTTATCCACATTATCATAAATAATCTTAATGGCAATGGCACTAAGTAGCCATGGCATGGTAGCTTTTAACCATGCCATCGGCAGGCGGTTACGCAGTTTTACGCCAACCCATGAGCCAAATGATGCCGATAACGCCATCAGTACAATCAATCGCCAATGCTCAATGAAACTAAAACCTAAAATGATATAAACAATCAATTTAAAAACATGCACAACAGTCATCATCAACGAACCTGTACTAACAATGACATCGTTATTATCATATTTTTTCATCAACATGGGTATATGCAAAGGTCCAGGAGCACCAACAAACAGCCCAATACCCACCTGCACAAAACCGATCAGATAAAAATTCTCTAAACTTTTTAATAAGCGATTGACAGTGCCGGACCACTGAGTCAAAAGGATATAAAAGGCAATAAATAACGGAATTAAGTCAAGTTTAACAAATTTTACCGCCATGCCAAAAAACAACACCCCTATCAATGCTCCCACAATGAATGGGCGAAAATAAGTCAGCACCACATCACGCCTGCCAAGCCAAACACGACTTACATTGCTTGCTAGCTGAGTGGTGGCATGAATAGGAATGATTGCACTGGCGGACAAAAACATGGGCATTAACCCAAGTAAAATCGTACCGCCTGCTAGCCCTGTGATGCCCGCCAAAGCCGAAGTAAAAAAATTAATGATGACCAAAATAAGATGATCTAACATAACAAACGCACCGATGATAGGGAGAATAATGTAGCAACATTCTTAAAAAACACAAGCCAAGAAGCTCAACAACAAACAACACCGACATCAACTCTAAAAGCAAATACAACAAAAACAACACAACACAAGTCTGTCTTATTTTATCTCAATCATGGCATATTTATAAAAATATTTTCTATTTTGTAATTGCCAAGCTACTTTTCTTTCCGCTATAATACATATAGTTTCAAAAAGACTAAAACGGCTTTTTACAGTCTTACTGCATACTTCCCAATAGATCTGAACAGCAGACCCATTGAGAATTCTTATATCTTATATCCGGAGTTGATATTATGAAACTATTTAAGCACGGTGCCATCACCCTATCTATTCTTGCCCTAGCTGCTTGCGGTGGCGACAAAAAAGAAACAGCACAAGCCACGGATGCTGCAGCTGGCACAGAAGTAGTGACACAAGCACCTAAACGCCCAGAGTGTATCGCTCCTGCCAAGCCAGGTGGTGGTTTTGATTTAACTTGTAAGCTTGCCCAATCAGGTCTTCAGGATTTAGAACTGATTGATAAACCAATGCGTGTTACTTATATGCCTGGTGGCGTAGGTGCAGTAGCTTATAACAAAATTGTTGCCAATGACCGTAAAAATGGCGATGCAATCGTTGCTTTCTCAACAGGCTCTATCCTAAATCTATCACAAGGCAAATTCGGTCAATTCACCGAAAAAGATGTGCGTTGGCTTGCAGCAGTAGGTACAGATTATGGCATGGTGGCGGTTAATGCTGACTCACCATACAAGAACCTAGCTGACCTAGTAGACGCCTTAAAAAAAGACTCTAAATCTGTAACTTTCGGTGCAGGTGGTAGCGTCGGTGGTCAAGATTGGATGCAAACAGCCCTACTTGCTAAAGCAGCAGGAATCAACCCAGATGCCATGGGTTATGTGGCGATGGAAGGTGGTGGCGAGGCGGTTACAGCCGTACTTGGCAATCACATCCAAGTTGTGTCAGCAGGTCTAGCTGAGGTGATGCCACATGTTAAGGCAGGCAAGTTGCGTGTACTTGCTGTGTTCGCTCCAGAGCGTCTAGAGGGGGAAGGCTTTAAAGATATTCCTACTGCCAAAGAACAAGGCTTTGATATTCAATGGCCTGTAATTCGTGGTTATTACATGGCACCAGAAGCATCTGATGCGTCTTATAACTGGTGGAAAGGTCAGTTTGACAAAATGCTTGCCGATCCGAAGTTTGCTGAACTTCGCACCAATCGTGAGCTATTCCCATTTGCTATGACAGGTGATGAACTGACGCAATACATTTATGATGAAACACAAAAGCTACACGCTCTATCTAATGAATTTAATTTGGTAAAGACCGCTGAGCAAGCCAAGTAATACTCCTGTTACTATTTCATCACAAACCAAATCCTATCTATTAGGATTTGGTTTTTCTAAAGGAAAAAAGGAAACTGTATGGTTGACCGTATATTTTCAGGGCTCATGCTTTTGGTATCTCTCATTTTGCTTGTTATTGCATGGGGCTATACCGCACCAATTTCATATGACCCAATAGGTCCACGACCTTACCCTGTCATGCTATTGGTTTTATTGGCAATATTGACCGCCATCATCGCTTTTCGCCCTGCTAAATTTAGCGAAAAAATTCAGCTTGGACTAAATATTCCCATCATCAAAAATTTAGTACTATGTACTATTGCCATGATTTTGTATGCTGTTCTTTTTGAGATGTTGGGCTACATCATCGCCACCGCCTTGATGGCATGGGTTGTTGGCGTACTGTTTGGCGGGCATTGGCTAAAAGCCCTAATTGCATCAACCATTATGGCAGTTGCTACTTATTTTTTATTTAATGGTCCGCTTGAGGTCAGCTTACCTGCAGGTGTACTTGGGTCAATTTTGGGGTAAATGATGGAAACTTTTGATTTTTTAATGCATGGCTTTGCCATTGCTACCACACCTCAAAACCTACTGATTGCTCTCATCGGAGCATTCATTGGGACAATTGTGGGTATGTTGCCAGGTCTAGGACCAATCAATGGCGTGGCGATTTTATTACCGATTGCATATGCCTTAGGTCTACCACCTGAAAGTGCCCTAATCCTATTGGCTGCTGTGTATTTAGGCTGTGAATATGGCGGTCGCATCTCGGCAATTTTAATCAATGTTCCAGGTGATGCAGCGGCAATCATGTCCACACTAGATGGCTATCCGCTTGCCAAGCAAGGCAAAGCCGGTATTGCTTTATCTTTATCCGCCTTAAGCTCCTTCATTGGCTCAATGATTGCCATCACAGGTGTGGTATTGTTTGCTCCACTCTTGGCAAAATGGGCGATTTCATTTGGTCCTGCCGAGTATTTTGCTTTAATGGTTTTTGCCATTACTTGCCTAAGTGGTCTGGTGGGTGATGCACCATTAAAAACAGGCATCGCCGCTCTTATCGGATTATTACTTGCAACCGTAGGGGTTGATGCTGTTACAGGTGTATATCGCTTCACTTTCGGTTCAGTCAATCTATCAGACGGCATTGCTTTTACTACGATTGTGATTGGTTTTTTTAGTGTGAGCGAAATTTTAATCATGCTAGAAAACACCAGTGCTGGTCAAAAGGCTCTAGAACAGGGCAAGCGTGGCATGGTAAACCTTAAAGAGTTTCTATTCTCTTTGGGTGCAATCATTCGTAGTGGTCTGACTGGCTTTGTGGTCGGTATTTTGCCTGGTGCAGGTGCTACCATCGCCTCTGCCATGACTTATTCTAATGAACGCAAGATTGCAGGCGAAAACGGCAAATTTGGTGATGGCGATTTGCGTGGTATCGCCGCCCCAGAAGCCTCTAATAATGCGTCTGCCTGCGGTTCGTTCATTCCCATGCTCACTCTTGGGGTGCCTGGCTCTGGCACAACAGCGGTCATGATGGGTGCGTTGACGCTTTACAACATCACGCCAGGTCCTCAACTATTTGCTGAGCAACCTGACATCGTGTGGGGTTTGATTGCGTCATTATTCATCGGTAATGTGATTTTGCTTGCCTTAAACTTACCACTTGTTAAGTTTTTTGCCAAGCTACTAGACATTCCAAACTACATCTTAATACCTGCCATCGCTGCAGTGAGCTTCGTGGGTGTGTATTCAATTCACAGTACCATTTTTGATTTGGCATTAATGATTGCATTGGGTGTGTTTGGTTACTTCCTGCGTAAACTACATTTCCCATTATCAGCACTCATTTTAGGCTATGTACTTGGTCATCTGATGGAATCCAACCTTCGCCGTGCATTATCCATCTCTCAAGGCGACCTAGGCATACTATGGCAAAGCCCAATTTCAATGGTGCTTTGGGCATTGGCAGTGGTGATGGTTATTTTACCAATTTACCGTGCCATTAAAGGCAAAAAAGTCAAAAAAATTGCCTAACTCATAAAAAGCCCGCCGTCATGGTGGGCTTTTTTGGTTGCACCATCTAAATAACACAACCCTGTCATCATGATTTTTATGATGATTTTGCATCATCATTTCATGCTATAATAACCGCAATTCATCAGTAGCTCTTTTAGCATGACCAAGCATCGCCCCATTCATCAGCACGCAAAAACCCAAACACAGCCTGTTATCCTAAACATCCATGCTTTAACACACGATGGGCGTGGTATCGCAAGCTATGACGACACACATGGCAACAACAGTGGCAAAAAAGTCTTTGTTGATTTTGCCTTGCCCAATGAAACAGTCAAAGTCGCCATCACAGGCAATAAAAAATCCTTTGATGAAGGACGAGCTATAGAAGTGCTCAGCCCCAGCCCCAAAAGACAGATGCCTTTTTGCCGGCATTTTGGTGTGTGTGGTGGTTGTAGTTTGCAACATCTGCACGCTGATGAGCAACTAAAACATAAGCAGTCCGTGCTTGCCAATCATCTTACTCATCACGCCAAAGTTACCCCAAACCATTGGCTCACTCCTGTGGTCGGCAAGCGTACCGGCTATCGCACTAAAGCCAGACTTGGTGTTCGCCATTTACCAAAAAGTGGGCAGCTCATTGTTGGATTTCGTAAAAAAAACAGCAACTTTCTCACCGATATTGATGACTGCCCCATCTTGGATAATCGAATCAACCATCATCTTAAGACGCTAAAAGCCATGCTCGCCCAGCTTAAAGGAGTTGGTGGTATTACACACCTTGAATTTGCCACAGGTGATGAGTCATCACAAGTAGCAATGGTGATCAGACATACCCAAAAGCTCAACAAACAAGACAGACAATCACTCATCAAGCTCTGTCAACATCTAAACTGGCAATTGTATTTACAACCGCATGGTGAAAACAGTGTGCATCGTATTGATAGCAATGAATTGCCAAACACTCAAAGTACACCGCCATCAGGTGGGCTGTTTTATCAACTGCCAAATTTTGACATACGCTTAGAATGCTCACCGCTTGATTTTACGCAGGTTAATCTTTCGGTAAACTCACCAATGGTTCTGCTCGCCTGCGACCTATTAGACTTACAAAAAGGCGAGACCGTGCTTGATTTGTTCTGCGGTCTGGGTAATTTTAGCTTACCTTTGGCTCGCTGTGTGGGCGAAACAGGGCGTGTCATAGGTGTTGAAGGCAGTGCTGAGATGGTTAAGCGTGCTACCATGAATGCAGCACAAAACGGCATTTGTCATGCCGAGTTCTACACTCAGGATTTAAGCCAAGATTTCTCAGACAAGCCTTGGGCAAAGCGTGTTGATGCCTTGCTCATTGACCCACCTCGCTCAGGGGCTGCTACCGTCATGGCGTATTTAGGCAACTTTCAAGCCAAACGCATCGTCTATGTCTCTTGCGACCCCATCACGCTTGCCAGAGACACCGCTACCATCATCGCCCAAGGCTACCGTCTCACGCATACTGGCGTTATGGATATGTTCTGCCATACAGGTCATGTTGAGAGCATTGCTCGCTTTGAAAAAATCCACCCCATCAGCCCAACTCAAAACAACCAATCATAAAGTCAGCTCAAATAAAAAAGCACACCAATTGGCGTGCTTTTTTATTTGGGTTTTGTTAGTTTACTTGGAAGCGGCGTTTTGGTGCCCTATCTTGACGCTTAGAAGAAAATACCTCTTCTACCACTCTTGGCTTTTTCATGCCCTGATTTGGCGTCTTGTACAACTTGTTTGTTGGTCTATCTTGACGCTCATTGCGATGCTCTTGGCGAGAGCGATTGCGAAATTCGCCATGACCGCCATACCCTGATTCTTTATCAGAATGACGCTTAGGGCGTGTATTACCATGCTCATGCGTATTGGCATACAAGCCATCTGTGCGTCTGTCATGTTGTGGGCGAGATTGGCGACCATCTTGGTGGTGACTTTGGCGATGGTAGCTACGATTACCATCAAACTCACGCCCCCTACTTTCAAAGGTACGCTCACGAGGAGCATCTGATGTATAATTTTCCTGCCGACGATCTTGACGCTTTGGACGGTCATGCCAATCTTGGCGTTCTTGTCGGTCATAAGAAGATCTCGCTTTTTTGTTTGTGCGGTCCTGACGATGACCTTGCTCAGCTCGTCTGCCCTCAAAACGGCGACCGTCTTTTTTTCGTGGGTTATTCTTACGGCATTCTTCTTGTTCAAATGGGGGACGCTTAGGCTCAAAACCTTCAATGGTCTCTTCGCTCATGGTGCGTTTTAGATAGCGGTTAATATTTCTTAATTGCCCACGATCATCAAAACTACACAAGTTCATTGCCACACCTGTACGCCCTGCACGCCCACAGCGTCCGATACGATGTACATAGTCTTCAACCTGACGAGGCAAATCATAGTTCACCACATGACTGATGGCGGAGATATCAATGCCTCGTGCCGCCACATCGGTCGCCACTAAAAAGTCGCATTTACCGCTTTTGACATCACTGATGATGCGGTTTCTTTTACCTTGTGGTAAATCACCATGTAAATAGCGTGCTTTTAGCCCTGCGTCAGTCAGTGTCTGAGTTAGCTGTTCTGTACTGCGTTTGGTGGCAGCAAAAATCACGGCTTGATTAATATCTTGATTGCCCAACAGCTCCAACAGAATCTTATTTTTGTGATGAAAATCATCACAAAAATACACCGACTCTTCAATATGTCCACTCTCAACCTTAATAGAGACTTTCTCAGGATTGTTAGTGAAACTTTCGGCAATCTTGCCCACTGCACCATCCCAAGTTGCTGATGACATGACGGTTTGGCGAGATGCCGGAGCATTTTGCAAGATGGTCTGAATATCATCAGCAAAGCCCATGTCAAGCATGCGGTCGGCTTCATCTAGCACCAACACCTCAAGTTTGGACAAATCCACACGACCTTCGTTCATGTGGTCAATCAGACGACCAGGTGTGGCAATGACAACCTGAACACCCTTTCTTAAGGCACGAATCTGACCACCATAAGGCGAACCACCCACCAAAGGAATGCTATACATTCCACGCAAATTCGCCCCATAACGGCGTACATTATCATGTACCTGTTGAGCCAACTCACGAGTCGGTGTCAAAATCAGTGCATAGATGTGCTTATCAAGACAGCTTTGGCGACTCAGTTTATCTAAGATAGGTAATACAAATGCCGCAGTCTTACCTGAGCCTGTCTGTGCTGACAGTAGCAAATCACGACCTGATAGTGCATGGGGAATCGCCCCTGCTTGAATGGGTGTTGGATTGGTGTAGCCGCTTTTAACCAGAGCTTTTAAGATAGGCTTATTGAGTGATAAATCTTCAAAAGTCAGACCATCTGACTCACTTTTTTCTTTGCTATTTTCAAGGACAGCAGAATCATTAGGCAACGTGCCGATTGCACCTGCATCATCAAATTGGGGCATAAATAACCTTTATGTATTCTTGTATATATCAAACCACGAGATGAGAAAAAACATCAAGCCACCAAATCAATGGCGAGTTTAAGGCGAAATATTTTGGCATTTTGTCGGGGTGGGAATTGAGCAACAGCTCATCAAAATCATCGCGAATCAGAAAGGTATTTTTGCCACACGGCAGAGTAAGTGTACTTTTTTAAGGGTTTTCCCATCCAAGCACCGAACATACAAACTCAAAAAATGCGATGTCATCAATTATATATTGTCATCATTGAGCCATTGGCTAACAAGTTGACAGTTTGTTAATTATATCACAAAAGATACCAATTTAGAAGAAATATTAAAATATATTTGATGGATAATTACTCAATAAATGCACGCTAATTTATGGGATTTTACTTTCAAAAATATTCAGAAAATGCCATAATATCCCCACTGACACTCTAGGCGAACCCAAAATCAACTTTTAAGTAAGCTAGGATTGGTATTCGCCCTAAAACAACCAAAAGGACATATCGTGGTACAAATTCGTGAAGGCTTACCACTACTAAGCGGCGAAAATAGCGACACCGACAGTGCGACATTGGCGGCAAGTTTGGTTGCCAAAGAGCTACACCCAGATTTTAAGGCACAGCTGGCTCACCCAAAACTAAAAACCACTCTAGATCATTCCGAGCAGACGCAGACCCCTGCCACCATCAGTGAGTCCGACATTGATGTGGAAACTTGGTTATCCACCGTTGCTGAACGCATTGGCAAAGACGATTTGCCGATGCTTCGCCGTGCTTGCGACTTTGTTAGGGTGCAAGCAAGCAAGCCTCACGCTAGTCGCTCAGGTGCTTATGCCACAGGCATCGGCATGGCAGATATTTTGGCATATCTATTTCAAGATGAGAACGCCTTGGTTGCCTCCATGCTTTATCGCACAGCACGCCGAGAGTTGGTCAGCCTTGACACCATCAGACATAATTTTGGCGAAGACATCGCCCATCTGGTCGCAGACACACTGGCAATGGGGCGACTGTCTGAAAGTATCGAAGAGAACAAACGCCTAGAAGACTATTTTGAAAGCGAACAACGAGATCAGCTGTCCACTATTTATAGTATGCTCATCAGCACCACCAACGATGTTCGTGCCGTACTCATCAAGCTGGCTGAACGCACCTTTGCCATGCGTGAACTGTCTTTTGCACCCCCCGATCGCCAAAAGCGAGTTGCTCGTGAAGTGATGACCATCTACGCACCACTGGCACACCGCCTATCTATCGCTCAGCTTAAATGGGAATTAGAAGACTTGGCGTTTCGCTACCTTGCCCCTGACGAATACAAAAAAATCGCCAACCTACTTGCCGAAAAACGCAGCGAACGAGAATTCTACATTGAAACTGTTCAAGCTGATTTAAGTAACGCACTCATCACAGCAGGCATCAAGGCAGAAGTATCGGGGCGTGTCAAGCACATCTACTCCATCTGGCGTAAGATGAAAAAGAAGAACCTATCATTTGACCAGCTCTACGACATTCGTGCCTTGCGAGTGTTGGTTGATACCAATACCGAATGCTATCACACCTTAGGGGTTGTGCATGGACTATGGCGACATATTCCAGATCAGTTTGATGACTACATCACCAACCCTAAGCCGAACGGCTACAAGTCGCTACATACTGCCGTCATTGCCAATCATCGCACACTAGAAGTACAAATACGCACCTTTGACATGCACTTTGAAGCAGAGCTTGGAAAAGCGGCTCATGTGAATTATAAAGAAGGTCTAAAAGCCAAAAAAGACGACTATTTAACTCAAAAAATCAGCTCACTACGCCAATTACTTGGCAATGATAAACTAGAAAATGTTGAGTTAAATGACGAACTCGATTTAGAAGACAACGAACGCATCTATGTCTTTAGCCGTGATGGCGACATTACCGAGCTACCCAAAGGAGCAACCGTCCTAGATTTTGCGTATCATGTGCACACTGAAGTTGGCAACCGAGCTCAAGGAGCAAAGGTTAATGGACGCTATGTGCCACTCACACATCAGCCCAAGACAGGTGACCAAGTAGAAATCATCACCAAGTCCAACCGAGAGCCTAATCGTGATTGGCTCGTTGCTTCGCTTGGGTACATTCATACCAACCGTGCCAAATCCAAACTTCGCCAATGGTTTAACAAACAAGATAGAGACAAGAACATTGAATTCGGTCGTGCCATGTTCTTGCGTGAGCTTGATAGATTTTCCATCAACCCAAGTCAGGTAGAGCTTAGCGACTATCTAGAAGAATTTAATGCCAAAAATGAAGAAGATTTGTTCGTCTCCTTAGTGATGGGCGATGTGGGCGTGGTGCAGTTGGTTGGTAGAATCAGTCATCGCCTAAATCTCAACACACCACCTGTTGATGAAGGCAGCATTGAAATCAAAACGCCATCTCGCCCCAACAAATATCAAATTGACTTACAAGGGCTTGATAATGTTGAAATCCATCTGGCTGGGTGCTGTACACCCGTGCATGGCGAACCGATTGCTGGTTTTGTTACCGTGTCGCATGGCGTAAGCATTCACCACGCCAGTTGCCTTGAATACCTAAGATTGATTGATAAAGAACCTGAACGCCATATCAGTGCAAATTGGCAGACATCTTTTGGGCGTTATCAGCCTGTAACCGTTCATGTCGAAGCTTATAATCGCAAAGGGCTACTTCGTGATTTGGTCAATATCATTGATAAAGAAAAAGTTAATATTCACCGTGCCGAAACCATCTCATCTGACGAGACCATCAGTCATATGAAATTTTATGTTGAAGTGGCAGGTTTGGCACACTTGTCACGCCTGCTTGCCAAGATTGAACAACAACCTGATGTTCTGCACGCCAGACGCAGTACCAACTAATAGTGATTGATATGCCAGAATTACCCGAAGTTGAGACCACCAAAAAAAGCTTAGACCCACTACTTAATCAAACCGTTGCCGCTGTTCATGTACATCAGCCCAAGCTACGCTACATGATGCCACATGATTTAGATGGCTTAATTGGTTTTCAATTATCCTTGGTAGAACGCCGAGCCAAATATCTACTTTTGCATTTTCGTCATAATGCAGATAATGCTAATAAGGTACTACTTGTTCATTTAGGAATGTCAGGTAGCTTGCAACAACACCCCATCAACAGCAATGCTCCCATCGCCAGAAAACATGATCATCTCATCATCAGCTTTGGCGATGTCGCCCTGCATTACCACGACCCACGCCGTTTTGGCATCATACTTTGGGCGGATAATGACGCACATCTTGATAATAAGGACAATGCAAAAGATAGATTCTTAGCTCATCTGGGTGTTGAGCCTTTAGATGATGCTTTTAATACTGATTATCTATATCGGCATATCCATAGACTCAATGATACCAATAGTCCTTGTGCTAAGCCCACTAAAGCCATAACCAAACCCATTAAAACTCTCATCATGGACCAAACGGTCGTGGTAGGCGTGGGTAATATCTATGCTGCCGAGAGTCTTTTTTTGTCAGGCATTCACCCTGCCAAACCCGCCCATCAAATCAGCAAAGAGCAAATTGCCAAGCTGGTCAAGCACATCAAGCAGATTTTGGCAGAAGCCATCAAAAAAGGCGGTTCAACTTTGCGTGATTTTACAGTAGGTGGTGGCAAAACGGGGTATTTTCAGCAGACTTTGCTTGCTTATGGCAATCACGGCAAGCCCTGCACCCAATGCGGTAGTATTCTGGAAAATCAAAAAATCTGTGGGCGAGCAAGCGTCTATTGTCCCACTTGTCAGCCATTATCCACAACCAAAGAATAGCCATAAACCACCAAAACTTAAGAACCATAGATTTTTATCACTCAATAGTCATCTATTTAAAAGCATGATATCATGCTTAAACTTACCACATCACCGCTCACCCATCTCAACTATGCTTATCAATGATACATAATAAATAAAAAACTGCCCATGAAACAGCTTATTCATGGGCAGTTTTTTAAGGATAATCAAATCAGTCTTTCTTACGACCAAGACGCTTGCGTTCATTTTCTGTTAGATAACGCTTACGAATACGAATTGATTTTGGTGTAACTTCAACCAACTCATCATCTTCGATGAATTCCAAAGCTTGCTCCAAAGTGTAATCCAATGCAGGTGTTAAGATGATTGCATCATCCGAACCAGACGCACGAATGTTGGTTAATTGTTTTGCTTTTGTTGGGTTTACCACCATATCATCAGAACGAGAGTTAATACCCACAATCATGCCTTCATAGACCTCAAGCTGTGGCTTAGCAAAAAGACGACCACGCTCTTGTAAGCTAAATAGGGCATAACCCAAGCAAGTACCTGTTACCATAGATACCAATACACCATTTTGGCGTTTTGCCACCGAACCCTCTTTGGCAGGTCCATAATGGCTAAAGCTTGAAGTCATGATGCCCGTGCCTGATGTCATGGTCAAAAATGCTGAGCGAAAACCAATCAGTCCTCGTGACGGCACTGTCGCTTCGATACGAATACGACCTTTGCCATCAACCTCCATATTGGTTAGCTCGCCTTTGCGTTCTCCCATCTCTTGCATAACTGCACCTTGATGCTGTTCTTCAACATCAAAAGTAACATTCTCATAAGGCTCGCACATCACGCCATCAATCTCTTTCATGATAACCTGTGGACGAGATACACCCAGCTCAAAGCCCTCTCGACGCATGTTCTCAATAAGCACAGATAGATGTAGCTCACCACGACCTGAAACTTTGAACTTCTCTGGACTGTCAGTATCCTCAACACGCAAGGCGACATTATGAATCAACTCACGGTCAAGACGCTCACGAATATTACGAGAAGTAACAAACTTACCCTCTTTTCCTGCAAAAGGCGAGTCATTGACTTGAAAAGTCATCGATACGGTCGGCTCATCAACCGACAATGCAGGCAACGCCTCAACATTAGATGGGTCACAAATGGTGTCTGAAATATTTAAACTATCCAAACCTGTTACACAGACGATATCGCCTGCTTGAGCAGAATCAACATCAACACGCTCAAGTCCATGATACCCCATGATTTTTAAGATGCGTCCATTACGCTTATTACCATCTTTATCAATCACGGTAACAGGTGTGTTGGTTTTCACCGAGCCACGCTGAATACGACCCACCCCAATAACACCAACAAAACTGTTATAGTCTAGGCTTGAGATTTGCATTTGGAATGGACCATCGGCATCAACCTTAGGCGATTCTACGATATCCACAATGGTCTCAAACAGTGGGGTCATGTCAGCCGCTAAATTATCTGGCTCAAGACCTGCAATGCCGTTGATTCCAGATGCGTAGACGATAGGAAAATCAAGCTGTTCATCAGTCGCACCTAAGCTGTCGAACAGATCAAACACTTGGTCAATCACCCAATCAGCTCGTGCGGCAGGCTTATCAATCTTGTTAATGATAACAATCGGCTTAAGTCCACGAGCAAACGCTTTTTGAGTAACAAAGCGAGTCTGTGGCATTGGACCTTCTTGACTATCAACCAGCAACAGCACACAATCCACCATCGACATCACACGCTCTACCTCTCCACCGAAGTCAGCATGGCCTGGGGTGTCCACAATATTGATGCGGTATTCAGTACCTGTGCGACCATCAGTCCAACGAATGGCGGTGTTTTTTGCCAAGATGGTAATGCCTCGCTCACTTTCCAAAGCGTTGGAATCCATCACACGCTCAATCTCACCTGAACGCTCGCCTAACGCACCAGATTGTTGCAATAGTTTATCAACCAAAGTCGTTTTACCGTGGTCAACATGGGCAATGATTGCGATGTTACGCAAATGCTTAATGTCGTCTGCCATAAATACTCGTATAAAATAAGGATTGCTAATTCAGCAAAAAAATAACTTGAATGGGCATAAATTGCCCAATAGGGACAGTCTTCTTAGAACTTAAGTACAATAAGAAAAGTTAACTATTATATCATGATTTTAGCCATAGTAAAAGAAGCCACCCAAAATAAAAAAGAACCGTCAATCATGACGGTTCTTTTAATCACTTAATAATCAAGGGATTGATTATCGAATAACCATATCTTTAGTTTGTTCTACAGTAGTTGATTTGTTGCCAGTAATCACAGCGATTACACGGCGGTTCAACGCACGACCTTCGTCAGTAGTGTTTGGAGCGATTGGACGGTCGAAGCCGTAGCCAATAGCACTTAGACGGTTAGGTGCGATACCAAACTCGTTAGCTAACATTAGCTTAACAGCGTTTGCACGCGCTTCTGATAGGCGTTGGTTGTACTTAGCACTTGAACGGTTGCTGTCTTTAGATGCATGTCCTTCAATAACAGCAGTAGCATTCGGGAACTCATTCATAGACTGTGCAACTTTTGCAACTTCTTCACGGAATTGTGGTTTGATTGCAGACTGGTCACGGTCGAAGAATACGCGTAGTTCACGGCGTAGTTGTTCCTCTAGTACGACAGTTTGTGGGCAGCCACGTGCATCAACCACTACATTGCGTGGCGTATCTGGGCAAGCATCTAGGTGATCTGGCACACCATCAAAATCGCTATCAATGATAGTCTCAACAGGTTCTACAACAGTGATTTCTTCCACTGGCTCTTCAACCACAGGAACTACAGGCTCTACAGGTACCACAGGAACTACAGGAACTACAGGCTCTACAATCACAGCAGCTGGTGCCAAGCGACCGCCTAGAGTTACTTCCAAGCCTGCCAAAGCTAGACCTTCCCACCATTTGTTGTCAAAGTTGTGGATCGCACGAGCCTCACCACGAAGAGCCAATGCGTCATTTACTAGGTAGCGAGCACCTAGACCGATGTTACCAATCGTATCTTTTGAGCTAGTAACTTTAGTGCCTGCAGCAACTTGTTGATTTTGAGCGATGTCGCCATAAGGTGCGTTTGCTGCGTCAGCAGTATAAGCTACTTGGTTCTCAACTTTAGTTTTTTGTTGACCAGCACCAATTAAAACATATGGCTTTAACTTGGCATTAGAATTACCCAAACCGATTAGGAAGTTACCGCTAATAGTTTGTTGCTCTGAATCAAAACGGTTTGCGGCCATTTCTGCTGATTTCTTAGAAGCTTGTGCATCCGCACTAGACAAACCATACTCAACTTGTAGTTGGGTAGATGGGGTTAGTTCTACGCCAAGTGCAGCACCTACCCATAGATCACTCTCAAGAGCAACACCATCAGTATGCTTTTGGTTGGTCTCAAGTGTTTTACCAGTACGCAACACTTCACGCTGTTTGTCATGAGCCTCATCATTATAATGATAGCCTAGTAGTAGTGGGCTCACAGTTACGCCAGCAGAAGCTGCGGTCGTTGCAGTAGCAAGTACCGCTAGAGCGATTTTATTGAATTTCATAACTTCCTCCGAAGGAATGGTTGGTTTTAAAAAATTATGTAATATAACATTACCAATGTCTTATTCTACCATTAAGTTGGTCATCTGCCAACAGTTACTTTCGCAGACAACCCTTAATTTAAAGATTGATATATCTAGCTTAACGGCAATGGGTGAATTTTACAACCTTTTTTTGGATGATCGTTACATAACATTACATTAAAATGCTAATTATTTACAATGGCTCTTAAATTTTAAACAGCCATTCATCAAAAAATAAGCAAATACTAAACAGCACTTATTTTAGCATACTTTAGCGTATATCAATAGGCTTTGAAGCAAAGGCCGTTTTCATTTCTTTGACTGCCTGGTCAATCCCCATGAATATCGCATCTGCAATGAGCGAATGCCCAATATTAAGCTCATGGATACCTTCGATACAAGCAATACTGGACACATTCTCTCGTGTCAAGCCATGCCCTGCATTCATAAGTAGCGTATCGCTCTGCTCTTTTGCGTATCGCACCGCCTGTTTGATACGACTCAATTCATCACTGACAAGTTGCATATTACCCGACAGCCCTGCCTCAGCATACGCTCCTGTGTGTAGCTCAATGGCATCAGCACCACAGGCGATGGCAGTATCTATCTGATGAAACTCTGGATCAATGAATAACGACACCAAGATGTTTTTTTCTTGCAAGGCTTGAATGAATTCCGGCAATCTTCTTAGATTTGCCACATCAAGACCACCTTCTGTGGTAACTTCTTGGCGTTTTTCAGGCACCAAGCACACCCAAGTTGGCTGGACATCAAGGGCGATGGCTAGCATTTCTTCGGTTACCGCCATCTCAAGATTCATGCGAGTAGCTAACCTATCTTTCATGGCATAGACATCAGCGTCCTTGATATGCCTGCGATCTTCACGCAAATGTAGCGTAATACCATCTGCACCCGCCTGCTCGCACAATAGTGCCACCTGTATCGGACAGGGGTAATCAACCCCTCGTGCATTACGAAGTGTCGCCACATGGTCAATATTAACCCCAAGCAGTGGTAAATTTGACATAAGACACCTTTTTCCTAACCATTTTTACATTAACATACACCAACACAACAAAGTTTGCCAACTATGATGACTGCTGATAAAATAAACTTTGTTGCCACAATTTTCGGCTGTGCAATGGTTTATAATCCAGCAGATAATTCATGACATCTCGTTGCAGTTGACCAAATTCTTCTATCTTTTGATAATAGATTTTCTCATCACCATCTGCCCGCCCCATGAGTAGCAAATCACAACCCAGATAAGACACTCGGCTTACTTTCTTTCCCTCACTTTGTGCTTGATGAATGATGGATGATGTAGTCAAGATAAACCCCATCTCTGGCACAAAACGATAATAAGCCTCTGCATCAATCTTCTTACCCACAGCATCATAGATAAAATCAATGCTTGCTCCAAGCTCATCAAATAACGCCCTCTCAAACCGCCGTAAAGACACCTTAAGATGGCGAGTGTTGTCTGATGCCTCAAGATTGCCCAATGCTTGCAGTGCAATCACTTCTTCATGATAAACCTGCCAAAGCGTTGGACAAGGACTCTCCAAAGGCAACAGGCGACTTAGCACCTCATTCATATACAGTAGTGCGTATTGCACCTGCCCCATGACAGGCTTTAATACTGACCGTGCTGACAACTGAATCTGACTGAATGTCTTAAGCTCATTTTTTCCGCCAGCAAACAGCTCAAGTAACACAAAAGTAGGCATACCTCTTGCACCTACTCCGTGCACCAACCCAAATTCATGACTAAATAGCTGATAAATAGCTCGCTTTTCCTGATAGGGTCGTGTATGTAAAAGGTAGCCTGTCAGTCGCTGATTTTTCATGGTTGTCTAAGAGCCTATGATTTAGGAATTTCTTGAATAAGAAACTACAAGAAATCTTTTTACCACCTACTTAAAAACTCATCATTCATTTGGCATTGCACAGTAGCCATGTGATGATGTCTAGGCAATACTTGATTCTCTTACCAATATTTGCACAAATAATGGGACAAGCACACCTAGCATCATCAGCACATTCATCACTGCCTTAATAACCCAAACTTGTCAAGGCACGCTCATCATCTGACCAACCCTTTTTCACCTTCACCCATAGGGTGAGCATGATTTTTCGATCAAACAGTGCCTCCATGTCCTTACGAGCATCGATGCCGACTTGCTTAATGCGACTGCCTTTATCACCGATAATGATGGTCTTTTGCCCTGCTCGTTCAACAAATATGGTCGCATCAATAAAAGTCATCGCCTTACGCCATTTACCTGTCTCTGAGTCTTTATGAGCAGGCTCATCTTTAAAAGTATCAATTTGCACGGTCAAATCATACGGCACTTCATCGCCTGATTGACGCATGATTTTTTCTCGGATAATCTCACTTGCCAAGAACCGCTCAGAACGATCAGTGATTTGTTCGGCATCAAAAATAGGCGGACGAATGGGCAAAAACTTGCCAATTACCTCTTTTAGGCGTGGCAAATTATATCCACGAAGTGCTGAGACTGGTACAATATCCGCAAAATCAAAGCTCTCATTAAAACTTTCAATCACAGGCAACATCAGCGACTTATCCTTAATGGTATCTGCTTTATTGATAATCAGTACAACAGGCAGATTGGTCGCTGAAAGTTTTTCCAAGGTCAATAAATCATCTTCACGCCACTGCAATCCATCAACAACAAATAATACCAAATCCACATTAGACAACGCTGACACCGCCGCTTTATTCATGCGTTCATTAATCGCTTTGACCTCTTTGGCATGAATACCAGGAGTATCAACAAACACAATTTGCATCTGTTCATCAGTCAAAATCCCGTGTATGCGGTGGCGAGTCGTCTGTGGTTTTCGGCTGGTGATGGAGAGTTTTTGTCCAAGCAGATGATTCATGAGTGTGGACTTTCCAACATTTGGACGACCCACAATCGCCACAAAGCCAGACTTAAAGCCATCTAGATTTAATGTTGGTTTATCATCAAAAAATGCCAAAATCACATCATCATTATCGGCAGTCGAACGGTTGTCAGTCATATTTTTCCTTGTTATTCAAATTTGTTTAGCGTTAAAATCAATCAGATAAAGTCCATGCTATTAAAGCACAAAACCGCCCAATTTAAAAGGCGGGTTTAAAAAACTCATCAAGGTTTGTATGATGAAATGTGCCAATTTAAGCAGTTTGGGTTTTGTTAAGTTGATTTATCATCAACTCGGCACACTTTTGCTCAGCAATACGGCGAGACTCACCCATTTGTGTAATAGGCTTGATGTCCTCAATATTTACACAGCAAGTTACAACAAATACCTGATTGGGGGCATTGCCAATAATCTCATCAAGCTCATAAGTTGGCAAGGTCATGCGATTGCCCTGCAGCCACTCTTGTAGGCGAGATTTGGCATCTTTTAGTACTTTTTCCTCACCCACCTCCAAGATGAGCGATTCATACCAAGTTTTCACTAAATTTTTGACAAGCTTGATATCACCACTGTCAAGATATACCGCCGCAACGATTGCTTCCACCGCATCCGCCAAGATAGACGCACGATGACGACCTCCACCCTTTCGCTCGCCCACACCCAAAATCAAATGTCTAGATAATTCAAGCCGTTCGGCAATCTGCACCAAAGTCTCTTGGCGTACCAAAGTTGCACGCATACGAGTGAGTTTACCTTCATCATGGCGTGGAAAATGCAAAAACAATGCCTCCGCAATCATCATACCAAGTAACGCATCTCCCAAAAACTCCAATCGTTCATAACTTTCTTTGGGGTTATACGAACGGTGCGTCAATGCCCGCCTTAATAAACTTGGGTCATCAAACTCATAACCCAATTTTTCGCATAAAACAGGTAACCCCTGTTCAAAATTGGCAAAATGCGTCAATTTATCTAACGAAGTTGCCTTGCATCCATGGGTCATGATTTTATCTGATTGGTTCATTTATCGTCCTAACAATCCATATTATCAATCGATCGCACCCACTCGAGAAAAACTTGGTAAATTCAATCCAGGCTTTTTATGCATCCAAATATAAGTCGCCTTACCTGATAAATTCTCCTCTGGCACAAAACCCCAATAACGAGAATCTTTGCTGCTGTCTCGGTTATCTCCCAATACAAAGTATTGATTTGCTGGCACTTGAATTGACCATTCTTTACCCTCTGAAGCGATGACCTCAGGTGCTACTTCTTTTAGAAAATCACCTTGTGATGATGAGTTTAAATCACCCAGATAACGCACCAAATAGCGATGCTCGCCCAACGACTCTTGATAATAATGAGCAAATTTTTCTTCTTCACGCCCCAGTCTAGCACGCTCATCATCGCTTAGCACATAATTTTGAATCTGCTTAGGCATCAAGATATTTAAAAGTTCATCATCAATCCCATGCTCAACTTTCTTAGTAGCAACCTGTTCGCCATTAACAGACAAATTTCCATCTTTATAAGACACTGTATCGCCTGGTAGACCAATCACTCGTTTGATGTAGTACATATTTGGTTCTAAAGGATAGCGGAATACCGCCACATCGCCACGCTCTGGACTGCCTGTATTTAAGATTTTGGTGTGGGTAATAGGCAGGCGAAGCCCATAGGATGACTTATCAACCACCACAAAATCACCTGTATGCAAGGTTGGTACCATTGAGCTTGATGGAATGGTAAATGGCTCAATAACAAAAGAACGCACAATTACAATCAACAATAAGATTGGTAAAAATTCGTACGCCCAACGCACCAAGAAGTTCTCAGACCGCCCCTCTTTATCCACTTGAGCCAACAAAAGCTCTTGCTTAGCACGCTGATAAGAATTGTGTGCCTGCATCACTTCATGGGGCGTGGTTTGTGTTGGCATCAATACATCAATATCATCTGACAGCCCATGCTCTTTTAAACGGCCGTGCAAGACTTGCTTAGCTTCATTAAGCTGTTTTTGTACCTGCCTTAATTTTTTGTCCGACAACTTAATGACTTGATGTTGTTTTAGGACAAATTTATCCACCAACCACACCAATAAAAAGACGATGGTTACTGGTACCAGTATTAAATTGATATCAAAATTCACAACAACACCCCAACTTTATTAATCAACCAAAATTCACAAATCATATTAACTATCAACTTTTAGCACTGCCAAAAATGCTTCTTGCGGAATTTCTACAGAGCCTACTTGCTTCATGCGTTTTTTGCCTGCTTTTTGTTTTTCAAGCAGTTTTTTCTTACGACTGACATCGCCACCGTAACACTTAGCAAGAACATCTTTACGCATTGCCTTAACAGTGGAGCGAGCAATAATCTGACTACCAATGGCGGCCTGAATCGCCACATCAAACATCTGGCGTGGAATCAACTCCTTCATCTTCTCAACCAGCTGACCGCCACGACGGCGTGCATGTTCTTGATGGCAGATCATGGCAAGAGCATCAACCTTCTCACCATTAATCAGCACATCAACACGAGACAATTTATCTGCTTGATAACGCTCAAAACCATAATCTAGCGACGCAAAACCACGAGAAGCAGATTTTAATTTATCAAAAAAATCCATCACAACCTCGCCCATTGGGATATCAAAGATTACTTGTACTTGGCGAGCCATAAATTTCATGTCCACCTGCACGCCTCGGCGTTCGATAGCAAGAGTAATGACATTGCCCAGATACTCTTGTGGAACAAGGATATGACATCTGGCAATCGGTTCACGAAATTCAGCTATCACGCCCACATCAGGTAGACGAGATGGGTTGTCAACATAGACAACATCGCCATTTTTCTTAACCACCTCATAGATGACCGATGGTGCAGTGGTAATCAAATCAAGGTCATACTCTCTCTCCAATCGCTCTTGGATAATCTCCATGTGTAGCATACCCAAAAAGCCACAACGAAATCCAAAACCCAAAGCATCTGAAGTATCAGGTTCAAAGAATAAGGCCGCATCATTGATTTGTAGCTTTTGTAAAGCCTCACGAAATTTTTCAAAATCACTTGAATCAATCGGAAACATACCCGCATAAACTTGCGGTGTTACCTTCTGGAAGCCAGGAATATTCTCCACCTCAGGGGTCTTAGCCAAAGTGATGGTATCGCCCACAGGTGCACCTTGAATGTCTTTAATGCCTGCAATAATAAAACCAACTTCGCCCGCCTTTAACACACCCGTCTCCAAGCGTTTTGGCGTAAATACACCAATAGAAGTTACCAAGTGGCTTTCACCTGTTGATTTAACAAAAATACGGTCGCCTGTACGCACCTCACCTTCACGCACACGCACTAGCGATACCACACCCAAATAATTATCAAACCAAGAATCAATAATCAAAGCCTGCAAAGGAGCATCTCTATCGCCTGTTGGTGCAGGAATGGTTTCCACTAAAGTTTGTAGCAACTCATCAATACCAAGACCTGTTTTCGCTGATACTCGAGGTGCTTCTACCGCCTCAATACCAATGATATCCTCAATCTCTTCAATCACTCGTTCAGGCTCAACCTGAGGTAAATCAATTTTATTCAGCACAGGCAGCACCTCAAGCCCTTGCTCAACTGCTGTATAACAGTTCGCTACACTCTGTGCTTCAACACCTTGAGCAGCATCTACCACCAATAATGCACCTTCACAGGCCGCTAACGAACGAGAAACCTCATAACTAAAATCCACATGGCCTGGCGTATCAATAAAATTTAATTGGTACTGCTCACCATTTGGGTGATTATAATACAAAGTAACCGACTGGGCCTTAATGGTAATGCCTCGCTCTCGCTCAATGTCCATACTATCTAAGACTTGAGCTTGCATTTCCCTTTCAGAAAGTCCGCCACACACCTGAATGAAGCGGTCGGCAAGTGTACTTTTACCATGGTCAATGTGAGCAATGATTGAAAAATTACGGATATGAGTAAGATCTGTCATGAGTAAGATGGGTCACAAAACAAAAAATAATAACAGGGTATTGTAGCAGTTTTTATTCAAAAAAGCACAGACAATTCAAAGATAAGAGATGAAATTATTCAGTCAACCCCCCCAAACATAAACCCCCCACATCTTCCAATGTGAGGGGTTTGAAATAAGATGCTGACGATGACCTACTCTCACATGGGCGAACCACACTACCATCGGTGCTAAGACGTTTCACTT
>NZ_JBGTZD010000007.1:0-129552 GCF_041807865.1 Moraxella sp. E33BD
AAACGTCTTAGCACCGATGGTAGTGTGGTTCGCCCATGTGAGAGTAGGTCATCGTCAGCATCTTATTTCAAACCCCTCACATTGGAAGATGTGGGGGGTTTATGTTTGGGGGGGTTGGGTTTCATGATTGAAAAGCATCAAGAAGGATTTGGGTTGTTTGAGATGATGATTGTGCTATTCATCATTTCCATCTTATTATTTTTTGCCTATCCTTATTATGAAGTATTGGCGCAAAGATTTGAATCTAATGCGGTGCGTCGCTATATTTATGAGTCTATTCGTGTGGCAAAAATAGAAAGCTATGTACAAGACAAGGATGTGATTATTTGTGCGATGAATACATCAGATCAGTGCAGTAAGGTGGCTCAACAGAGGCTTGCGGTATTTTTGGATAACAATCATAACAACCAGTTTGACATAAAAGACGATATTGTTAGCAGCCAACCATTAATTTTAAAATATGGTATAATCGATATGCGTGCTTCGCTAGGTCGAGATTACATGAAGTTCATGGGTGATACAGGTAAACCCCGTGGTAATTTTGGACATATTAAATATTGTAATATTGCTGATAATAAGCAGAACAGCTTTCAAGTAGTGATTAATGCTCACGGCGTGGTTTCTTTAAAACAAGGCGACATGATTGAGATTGGTTGTTAGGTGGTGGTTAGATGGCGGTGGATTTTTCTCAGACTTTGATTGTGGCAATTTCAGCATCGGCATTATTTGATTTATCTGCCATTGAGGATAAATTGCTTACATTAACCCAACAGAATGCAAAAACTGCCGCTAAGCGTTTTCGTGAGTATATGCAATCTCAGGAAAGTGAGCCGTTGCAACATGGTGCAGGCTACCCACTTATTCGTGCCTTATTAAATCTCAATAAGTATCAACAATCAAAGGATTATCATGATGAATCGCCTTTTGTAGAGGTTGTGATTGTTTCTAAGTCCACGCCTGATATGGGTATACAAGTGTTAAATGCAATTCGTACGCACGGTTTGGGTATTACTCGTTCTGCCTTTATATCAGGAGCATCGGTGGCAGATTATATCAAAGACTTTGATGTGGATTTATTTTTAACGACCAATCAAGAGGATGCTCAAAAGGTAGCTGATGCTAAAATTTGTGCTTGTGCGATTTTAGATGCAACCCCTATTGATATCTCTGAGTTAGATACTGAGCAAGTGCGTATCGCTTTTGATGGTGATGCGGTGCTGTTTGATGAAGCTGGTGAGTTGGTATTTCAACAACAAGGTCTGCAAGCATTCCATCATCATGAAGATGAGTTAATGGATTTGCCCATGCAAAAAGGCCCTTATGCGGATTTTTTGATTAAGCTGTCTAAATTGCAAAATAAATTGCCCAATGAGACTGAAGATGCGGTGCACAACCCAATTCGTATTGCTTTGGTTACCGCTAGAAATGCCCCTGCGGATATGAGAGCGATTAAAACTTTGCGTGAATGGGGCGTAAGTGTTGATGTGGCATTCTTTTTGGGTGGGCTTGGTAAAACTAGGGTACTAAAAACTTTTGCTCCGCATATTTTTTTTGATGATTCCATCAGGCATATTAATGCAGCACGGAGTGTGGTACCATCTGCCTTAGTGCCATATCACTCTACTTCTCCACTTAATGAATTGACTAAATCTTTAGACAGCCAAGTTTTTCAACCGGTTAATCCATGTGCGCAGAAAAAATCATAAAGAACAACACGGTTAAAACTTCGTTGTTGTCATTTTATTATTGTTACCAAGATGAAGTAGCCTAAAAAATGACCATTGAATTGATTGATACCCATACACATTTTGATGTGTCTGATTATGATATGACGCGAGATATGCTCACCAAAAGAGCCTACGATGTTGGTGTGCGTCATTTGTTGCTTATTGGTCTTACGGCAAAAAACTTTGAACGGATGCTTAAAGTGCATAAGTTGGTATCTAATCAGCAGTTGGTTCAAGCTCATTTGGCATTTGGACTACATCCTTTATACATCTTTGAACATTGTGATGAAGATTTATCAATGCTTGATGCGTACTTATCTGCTCATCAAAATATTGCTATTTCGGAAATTGGGTTGGATACTTTTGATAAGTCGTTGGCGATACTTGAGATATTTGCCAAACAAGAGCGGTTTTTTATTGAACAAATTAAGCTTGCTCAAAGTCATGACCTGCCCATCATTTTACACATTCGTAAGGCACATGGGCGAGCATTGCAGATTCTAAAAGCACAAAAATATTCTGCTAAGGCACTAGGTGGTATTGCTCATAGCTTTAGTGGTGGTGAGCAAGAAGCACTTGCTTTTGTAAAAATGGGATTTAAATTGGGTATTACAGGGCAAATCACCAATCCCAATGCGAAAAAATTACGCCGAGTGGTCATGATGTTATTTCGCCAATTTGGAACATCGCCTTTTGTGATTGAGACTGATTGCCCCGATATGATGCCAGTGCCTTGCCAACACCAAGGATTTTTGAATGAACCTGCCAATTTGACCTATGTGCTTGACGAGTTGGCAGTCCTATTTAAGATGGATAAAGAAGTACTGGCAAGGCAACTGTGGCAAAATACGAACGAAGCTTTGCGTCAAAATTGGATTTATAAATCATGAATGATGAGATGTTGAGTGCTCGCGGATTTACTGGCACTCGTACGCTGTATGGTCAAAATTTTGAGAAATTCTGTCAGGCTCATGTCTATGTGATTGGTGTGGGTGGTGTAGGTTCTTGGGCGGCCGAAGGTCTTGCTCGAACGGGCGTTGGTGAGATTACTTTGGTGGATTTGGATGTGCTTGTTGAGAGCAATATCAATAGACAATTACCCGCCTTAGCTTCGACGCTTGGTGAGTCAAAGATAGAGGCGATGGCATACCGACTAAAACAAATCAATCCTAACCTTGTGCTAAACTTGGTTGATGATTTTGTTACGCCTGACAACATTAAGACCATACTGCCTACCAAAGAGATGGTGCAAGATGCCTTAGCGATGGGTCGCCGTATTGTGGTGCTTGATTGCGTTGATGACATGAGTGCCAAACTTGCCATCGCCTTGCACTGCCGATTTAATAAAATAAGATTGGTTGTCTCAGGTGGTGCAGGCGGTAAAATTGACCCAACTCAGATTCAGGTTGCCGACCTAAAAGATGTGAGTCAAGACCCACTACTTGCTAAGCTGCGAGTTCGCCTTAAAGAGAAAAATATCAGTCAAAATAAAAAGGGTAAATTTGGCATCAAGTGTGTTTATTCTGCTGAGCAGTTAAAATTGGCGACAGTGTGTGAAAGTGGTCTAAACTGTGGTGGTTATGGCTCAGCGGTGGCGGTAACAAGCGTGGTGGGTATGGTGATGGTATCTGAGTGTCTATCGATGATTGCTAAATAAATAAGGCTTTGGCTTGAATATGGTAATAAAAAACCCCCAAAATTGGGGATTTTTTATTAGGATTATACACGAGAGAGGTATTCACCTGTACGAGTATCAACCTTGACAATCTCTTCTTGCTGTACAAATAGTGGTACACGAACGACAGCACCTGTTTCTAGGCGTGCAGGCTTACCACCACCGCCAGAAGTATCGCCACGAAGACCAGGGTCTGTCTCAACGATTTGTAGTTCAACGAAGTTTGGTGGGGTAACACTCAATGGTGTGCCGTTAAAAAGGGTGATGGTGCAAAGTGCGTTTGAGTTTTCTTTTAGCCATTGTGCTGCATCGCCCATGGCGTTTTTATCAGCAGACATTTGCTCAAAGGTTTCTGGGTGCATGAAATGCCAAAACTCGCCATCATTGTACAGATAGTTCATTTCGGTATCAAGCACATCCGCACCTTCTAGGTTATCGCCAGATTTAAAGGTTTGTTCTAGAACTTTACCAGTTTTTAGATTGCGAAGTTTTACACGGTTAAAGGCTTGACCTTTACCTGGTTTTACATATTCGTTTTCGATGATGGAGCAGGGGTTGCCATCAAGCATAACTTTTAGACCTGCTTTAAAATCATTGGTAGAATAACTTGCCATGATGATTACCTTTTTTAAAAAAGAAAAACTTGTTAAAAAACAAACTGGGGCGAAAGTGCGGTATAATAAAACGCCCGAAAATGTCGCTGAACAGCACATTATATATAGTTTTATTGAATGTTGTCAAAAGATAATGAACGATTTTATGAAAAATTCCGCCATACCAGTGGTTGATGAATTAAAAAGTACTACTTGGCAAGAGGAGCTTGGTCAAGCGGTCAGTAGCGTCCATGAGCTGTATGAGATTTTGGGTCTTGATTGTACTAAAATACACACCCCTAAGTCATTTGGGCTAAAAGTACCAAGAGCTTTTGTTCGTAAGATGAAGCAAGGTGATTTAAACGACCCTTTGCTCTTGCAAGTATTGCCAGATACGCAAGAGACAATAGCGATGGCAGGATACAGCAACGACCCTTTGCTTGAACATGAACATAATCCCATTAAGGGGTTGTTGCACAAATATAAAAGCCGTGTGTTGATTACGACCACAGGGGCGTGTGCGGTGCATTGTCGTTATTGCTTTCGCCAGCATTTTGATTATCAGTCGAATATGCCAACAGCTGCTCAAATGGGAGAAATTGGGAGTTATATTGCCGCTTGCGATGACATTGATGAAGTGATTTTTAGTGGTGGGGATCCATTAAGTCTAAGTCATCGCCGTTTGGCATTATGGTTTGAGATGATAAATGCTCTGCCCAATATCAAAACCATTCGCATTCATACTCGTCTGCCAGTAGTGTTGCCAAGCCGTGTTGATGATGCGTTACTAACCTTATTAAAAAATTCGCCTAAGAACATTGTCATGGTGTTGCACATCAATCATGCCAATGAAATAGATACGGTTTTGCAGGATAAATGCCAAGCCTTAAAACAAGCGGGTATTACGCTATTGAATCAAACTGTGCTATTAAAAAGTGTGAATGATGATGTAGATACGCTATGCAAACTGAGTCATGCGTTGTTTGGGGTAGGGGTGTTGCCGTATTATCTGCATGTACTGGATAAGGTGCAGGGGGCGGCTCATTTTGATGTGCCTATTGCTCGAGTGGTGGAGATTTATTGGCAGATGCTTGAGCGATTGTCAGGATATTTGGTGCCAAAGCTAGTTCAGGAACTGCCTAACAAGCCCTATAAGACCCCTGTTAATCTGTATCGTGAATAAAAAGTAAAAAAGTGCTTGCAAAATTTTCAAAAATTGATAAAATAATCAACACTTTTTAGGCGTATAGCTCAGTTGGTTAGAGCACCACCTTGACATGGTGGGGGTCGATGGTTCGAGTCCGTTTACGCCTACCATATTTAAACCCCTGTAACCGTAATGGTTGCAGGGGTTCTTCTTTATATTTGTTGTAAGTGGTGATTCTTTTATTAAGTAAACTAAATGTAGTCAAGCAATTAAAGATGAAATTTTGCGGATTTGATTTGTCAGTGGATGACAAAGTTGTGATGAAGTGATAAACTATTTGTTAAATATTTTGTAACATTTGGAATAGCCATGATTTATGAACGCACCATCGCTCAAGAGATTACAGCGACTGGCATCGGACTTCATAGTGGAAAGCAGGTGGTGCTGACCTTATCGCCTGCCGAAGCTGGTGCGGGTATTGTCTTTGAACGCATGGATTTGAATAATGCACATATTCCGATGAGTGCCAGTTTGGTACAAGACACCATGATGTCGTCCAATCTGGTTTGTGGCGAGGCTCGTGTCGGTACGATTGAGCATTTGCTATCGGCAGTGGCGGCGTGCGGTCTTGACAATCTTGTCATCAAGGTTGATGCTCCCGAAATGCCTATCATGGATGGCTCTGCAGCACCGTTTTTGTATCTGATTCATCAGGCCGGCATTCAAGAGCAAGACGCCCCCAAGCAGTTCTTAAAGATTGTAAAGTCCGTGCGTGTTACTGATGGTGATAAATGGGCGCAGTTTGAGCCTTATGATAAGGGGTTTTTGATGGATTTTGAGATTGATTTTGATCATAAAGCCATCAAAGCTACCAACCAAAAAATTAGTCTAGACTTTAATACTGCCAATTTTGCCCAAGAAATCGGCAGGGCACGTACTTTTGGATTTTTAAAGGATTTGGAGTACCTAAGAGCCAGAAATCTAGCCCTAGGCGGTAGTTTGGATAATGCAGTGGTGCTTGATGACACTTCGATTTTAAATAAAGAAGGTCTCCGTTATCCTGACGAATTTGTCCGTCACAAGATGCTTGATGCAGTGGGTGATTTATTTGTTATCGGGTATCCGATTTTGGCATATTTTTCTGCTTATAAATCAGGCCATGCGGTGAATAATATGCTAATTCGTGCCGTGCTTGCTGACCCAAGTTGCTATGAAATTGTAAGTTTTTGTAACAAAGAAAACGCACCCATTGAATATTTAGAGCCTGTTTTTTTCTATCAAAAATTAAGTCAAATTTGCTAAATAACCAATAATAAGTAAGTTTTGTGCAATTAAATAGTAAGATTGCATGGGTTTTGCCAACTGCATTATCAAGCTGGTTATTATAATCAAGGAAAAACCGCCAAATTGTAGCATCAGGCGGTTTTTCTTTTGATAAGCCTTTGTGATTCTAGGCTTTAACAATGGCGGACCATCAATTATCGTAGAATACGAATCATTGATTGATGTTGGCATGATGGTCTGATTTTGGTTTTTTTGATTACATAACTTTACAAAACTAGGCAATATTTACCCATCTATTCACAAAACTATGACAATAAACAGTCGTTCACTGATTAGTCATTACTCAGACGCAATAGTGCTTGCTTTAACCCTTCATGGGTGATGACAGTCGTTGCGGTTTGGTTTATAATACGCTTCGTGTTTTCGCTTAAGGTTTTTTTGGAACTGAATTGGCGAGAGTCTGATGATTGAGTTTTTGGTGTTACTATGACGCTAAGCTCTTCTAAAAAACAAAACCGTTTATCATATGCACGCAAAGCTTGAACACAACTATCGGTAAGATAGCGCATATGATTGGCAGCGGTTGTTGAAGGTAGAGCTATTGTAAGGCGATGCTTGTCGACATGAGCAATGATGCAGTCGTTAAGTAGCTCACTTGGAAACAGTGCTTGTAAAGCATTTTTTACCAAAATACCATAAGAGTGCCGTTGTTCTATCTGCTCTGCAAGGTGTTTGGGGATGCTTGCACCAGCGGCGGCTTGTTTTTCAAGCGTGCTTGCTAAGTGGTTTGGGGTGTTATTTTTGACCAACAAATCATCAATATGCTTTGGTTTTGTTAAATCGGACATACTCTTACCTATTATAATGCCAAAAAATCATGGACATGGTGTCCAACAGAGCAAGTGTATCATGCCTTACGAGTAGATTACCAACAAAATTGTATGGCTTTTTAAAAGATTGTTAAGCTGTGTTGTTTTTTGTTGTATGTGTATTGTGTTAGGTAATCTTGGTGCATTCGGATGTGTATCGCTGTTCACAAGCTTTTAATCAAAACCCAATTAAGGCCGACCAAACAAAGGGGCTAACCCAAGTATGTTTTGGGCGTGCAAGGACTATATCTATGAAAAGAGTATTTTGGTTGATGTCAGCAGTTGGGCTGACTTTTGGACAATCTAGTATTGCCCAGTCAAATAGCATCCAAGTAGATCAAGTGGACTATACGAATGTTGATGTGGTAAATATTGATGATACCATCAACCAGTTGATTGCTAGACAGTCAGCGACACCAACATCATACACCAACCAATATTCAAACGCATCAAATCTTAGTGGTAATTACCAGTCTTTAGCCAAACCTGCTCCGCTCACTGCAAATAGTGCACCAAGTATTGCTGCTAAGGCTGCTTCAAGAGTGGCACACGGTAAGAGTATGGGTCGCTGTGCTTTGTATGTTAGAAAGGCCTTGCAATCAGCAGGTTATGAGTTTACTCCAAACCCATCAGCGTATCAGTATGCAAATGGCACATTAGCAAGTGCAGGATTTACCAAAATCAGCAATGATAATTATCAACCGCAGATTGGTGATGTGGTTGTATTTAACCGCACTGCTCGTAACCCACACGGTCATATTCAGATTTATGATGGCAATCAATGGGTTTCTGACTATCGCCAACCAAAATTCAGCCCATATAGTGCACATAATGGCTATACCGTGTGGCGTGATATGCGTCATGCGGATGCATCGGCAGACACAGGCATTATGTTGGCTTTAAATGAACAATAAACGATGAACTGATATAGAACCGACCAATAAGGTCGGTTTTTTTGGCACTCAAAGAGATTTATTTGCACAGGGTGTCTGATGGGGGTGGAGTTTTGAGTTAGTCTTGAACTAGAGTTTGCCAAAATGCCTTGTTGTGAAAGTCGGGTGGGCTTGCATGGCAAGAAGCATAAAAAATGGGTGTGCCATTATGATATAAGGTGGCGGTAGTATTGATGTTGTTGATGTTCATCTGCTTAATGCCATCGAGTGTAACGCCTAAGTGATAGACATTAATTGTGATTTGCTTTTGATAAATATGTTCGTTTTTATTGACTGTTACAGAGCCATCTGCTCGCATGGGCGGTAGCGTGCTTGGTGAGCGATAATCATCAAAGCGATACAGATTAAATGCACCATTTGGAGAAAAATTCAGCTCAAAATAAGATTTGCCATCACCGCCTTGCAAATCAAAAAAGCATTCTAGGCAATGCTCTTCCCATAAAAAATCTTGGCGTTCTAGTTTGTCAGTAGGGTGGTAGGATACATCTAACCAGTCGCATTGCTCAATATAATAGCTTAATTGTAGGGTGTCTTTTTGGGTGCTGACGATGACTTGTATTTTTGGGGCGTCATCTGTAGTGGGTGTGAGTATAAAGCGTTTTGTTGTGGATGGCATAGCCAACCGATGAAAAAACAGGTGATGTGAATGTATGGTCATGATTTTTCTAAATGACTAAGATGGAATTGCTTAAATAAAAAGTCGCTTATACAAACGACTTTTTGATGATTAGTATCCAAATCTTGCTAAGTTAGACAGCTTAGGATTGGGTTCTGGGTTTTTGCGAAGTAACAGCACCATGCGTCCAATGTGATGAATGACTTCACTCTCGGTTGCTTCTGCCAGTGTATTGGCACACTCTTTTCTTGCGTCAGAAGAGCCTGCAGGAATTTTGATTTTGATGAGTTCGTGGTCATGCAAGGCACGCCCAACTTCTTCAATAACAGCAGGGCTAAGACCATCGCTACCAACGATGACAACAGGATTTAGGCGATGACCGATGCCACGCAACTCTTTTAGGTCTTGTTTTTGTGCTTTTTTGTTGCTCATAAATATTTCCAAAGTGAAAAATTTGCGAATTTTATGAACATTATAGCAGAAATTATCCCAAATTATCTGAGAAAATGGTAAACTAGAGCGTTATTGAATTTATTTAGTAAAATTTATCATAGACATGACGGTGATTGTTGAACGCTACCGTCGTTGTTACGGATTATTAAGGCATCATGGCAACTCGCATCACCAATAAGAAATTTTCAAAATCTAGTCGTGCTTGGATGAAAGAGCATATTGATGATTTTTATGTGCAAAAAGCCCAAAAAGATGGCTATCGTGCTAGAGCGGCTTATAAATTGCTTGAGATTAACGAAAAGACAGGTCTTATTAAAAAAGGCATGACGGTGGTGGACTTGGGTTCTGCCCCTGGCTCGTGGTCGCAAGTAGCAGGTCAGCTTGTGGGTGATGAGGGTGTGCTGATTGCTTCTGATATTTTACCGATGGATACTTTGGAGAATGTTACCTTTATTCAAGGTGATTTTCGTGAACAGGAAGTTTTTGATAAAATCATGGCTGAGGTTGATGGGCGAAGCGTCAATGTGGTACTCTCTGATATGGCACCAAACACTTCAGGTATGTCGGCAGTGGACATGCCACGCATGATGTATCTGTGTGAGCTGGCGGTGGATTTTGCTTTAAAGGTGCTACCAGAAGGCGGTGCACTTATCATGAAAGTTTTTCAGGGTGAAGGTTCGCCTGAGCTTCGTGCCCAAATGCAAAAAAAGTTCAGTAAAATTAAAAGTATTAAGCCTGTTGCTAGCCGACCACGATCAAAAGAAATGTTCTGGGTGGCGATTAAATAGATAATCTGGCTTGAATTTTTAAAGACAATCCGCATATTAACTAAAACTGCACATGGTGCAAAACAGGGCAAGCCCCTAAAAATCAGCGAATAACGCTAAGTAATATAGGAAAATTAGTGAGCGACATGGTAAAAAGCACTTTATTGTGGCTGGTTATTATTGGCGTGGTGGTTGCGATTTTTAGCAATCTAGACCGTACCAATGCCGATGCTGACCAGTTGAATTATTCATCATTTGTAACGGCCGTTGCCAAAGGCGAAATCAAGGAAGTGAAGATTGATGGCGAAGAGATTACGGGCACCAAAGTTAATGGCTCGGAATTTGAGACAGTGCGTCCCCCCATCAGTGATGATGAGTTAATGCCACTGTTGCGTGAGCATAATGTGGAGGTGCAAGGAACTTTGCCCGAGCGTCAAGGTCTAGGCTCTCAGCTATTGATTGCCGCCTTTCCCATTCTCTTGATTATTGGTTTGCTGTGGCTATTTATGCGTGGCATGGGTGGTGGTAGTGCAGGCGGCGGCATGGGTGGGCGAAACCCTATGAGCTTTGGTAAATCTAAGGCTAAAATGCTGTCTGAAGATCAAATTAAAGTTACCTTTGCCGATGTGGCAGGCTGTGAAGAATCCAAACAAGAAGTTGTGGAGATTGTTGACTTTTTAAGAGACCCTGACAAATTCACCAAGCTTGGTGCAACCATTCCACGAGGCGTACTGATGGTAGGTCCGCCTGGTACAGGTAAAACCTTGCTTGCCAAAGCCATCGCAGGCGAAGCAAAAGTGCCGTTTTTTTCAATCTCGGGTTCTGACTTCGTGGAGATGTTCGTTGGTGTGGGTGCTAGCCGTGTGCGTGATATGTTTGAGCAAGCCAAGAAAAATGCCCCTTGTATCATCTTTATTGATGAGATTGATGCAGTTGGTCGTCATCGTGGCTCTGGCATGGGTGGCGGTCACGATGAGCGTGAACAGACTCTTAACCAGTTGCTTGTCGAAATGGACGGTTTTGAGGGTAATGATGGTGTTATTGTTATTGCAGCGACTAACCGTGTTGATGTGTTGGATAAAGCCTTATTGCGACCAGGTCGTTTTGACCGCCAAGTATCTGTTGGGTTGCCTGACATTAAAGGTCGTGAGCAGATTTTAAATGTGCATCTAAAAAAACTACCACAGACCATTGGTGTCGATGTGAATGCACTTGCTCGTGGTACACCAGGATTTAGTGGAGCTCAGCTTGCCAACCTTGTTAACGAAGCTGCTTTATTTGCCGCTCGTCGCAATAAGTCGCATGTGGACATGAACGACTTTGAGGATGCCAAAGACAAGCTCTACATGGGACCAGAAAGAAAATCTATGGTGTTGCGTGAAGATGAACGCCGTGCCACAGCTTATCATGAAGCAGGTCATGCCTTGGTTGCTCAGCTGTTACCAGGTACTGACCCTGTGCATAAAGTTACTATCATGCCACGAGGCTGGGCATTGGGCGTAACATGGCAGTTGCCAGAACAAGATGCTGTTAGCAACTATAAAGATAAGATGCTAAACGAGCTTTCCATCTTGTTTGGAGGTCGTATCGCTGAAGAGATTTTTGTGAATCGTAAGTCTACAGGGGCGAGTAATGACTTTGAGCGTGCCACCAAAATGGCTCGTGCGATGGTTGCTAAATATGGCATGAGTGATAATCTGGGCATCATGGTCTATGAGGCTGAAGAGCATGGTGGTTATATCGGTGGCTCAACTCGCACCATCTCAGAGGCAACACAACAAAAAGTTGATGATGAGATTCGCCGTATCTTAGAAGAACAATATAATGTGGCATACAAACTCATTGATGATAATCATGACAAGATGCACGCCATGGTGGATGCACTCATGAAGTGGGAAACCATCGATCGTGAGCAGTTTTTGCAAATCATGAATGGCGAAGAACCTCGTGAACCAAAAGAATATCAGCATGAAGTGCTGGACATTACTGTGGGTGCACCAAAATCGCCATTTGATGAGCTACCGCCACCATTACCTACTGCTTAACCATGGCAATAAAAAACAGTGTCGTTATGACGCTGTTTTTTATTGCCTGTCAATCTGTTCTACCAATAATCTTTTTAAATTTAAACACTCGTTCACTAAAAATGCTTGCAATTTTACCAAAAGTCTTATAGCATGATTATTTTTATTTTCTAAAATCAATTGGTAAGAAGTATTATTATGGCAGGTTTTTTAAAAACTCAATTTAATCGTGGAAAAAAAATCACAGGCATGGGGCTGACACTTGTTGGTGGATACCGAGCTGCTAAGCGTATCGGTGCATTTGGCGAGGTGCCACCTAGAGATATCCTGCCTAAGTACATTCAAACCTTTTGCAAAAAGATGGCAAATTCATTCGGTGTGCAGGTGGTGCAGGTTGAGCGTGTTCCGCAGATGCAAGGGCTATGGGTTTGCAATCATGTCTCATGGCTTGATATCCCTGTGGTAGGTAGTGTTGCTCCTGTGTTTTTCTTATCGAAGGCGGAGATTGGTGAGTGGTTTATTTTTGGTCGTCTCGCTAAGGCAGGCGGTACGCTATTTATTAAGCGTGGGTCTGGGGATTCTGCCAGTGTGAGTGAACAGATTGCTGACTTTTTGCGTGGTGGTTCATCAGTGGTGTTCTTTCCTGAGGCAACAACCACAGATGGCAAACAAATCAAAAAAATTCATGGTAAGCTATTGGAGGCTAGCATACAGACAGGATTGCCCATCCGACCGATGGTTATTGCTTATGTGGATCAAGATGGCAAGTTGTCGGATGATGCTGCTTATTATGGTAAGCGTACGATGGCACAAAGCTTAAAGAGAGTTGCTGACAGTAGTGGTATTACTGCTTATGTATTACCGCTAGATCCAATATTCTCAGAGAATAAAAAGAGAAATGAGCTAACTGCTGAGTTACAACAGGCGATGGAGATGGGATTGGCGGAATTACACAAAAGGGTATTAAAATCCAACTAAGGATGATAAACAACAAAAACAAATGATTGTTTTTGTTGTTTTTTTTGATGACTAGACCGCCTAAGAGTTCAGTGATGATTGATTAGACAAATTTTAGACTGCTTTCGCCTTTTGGCGTTACCTTAAAAATTTGCACCTTAAACAGCACCTCTTGCCCTGCTAATGGATGGTTAAAATCAACCTCAACCTCATCGTTGCCAACCTTGCTAATCACCCCAACAAGCGAGTTTTTGCCTTTATCATTAAATTCCATCATCATTCCGACTGCAGGATTCGGCTCAGATAAGGAAAACTTGGCTCGAGGGAAAGTTTGTACATTGTCGCTGTTCCACACGCCAAAGGCTTGTTCTGGTGGTAGGTGGGCGGTTCTGACATCGCCTGCTTTTAGATTGATGAGAACCTGCTCAAAGCCTAAAAGTAGACTCTCATCGCCAACAGTTAGGCTGACAGGCTCATGACGCCCAAAGGTTGAGTCAATCACTGTGCCATTGGGTAGGCTGACTTCAAAATGCAGACTGACGACACTGCCGTGGGTGATACGAATCTCTTCATTAGGTAGAATGGGGTTCATGGGTTCTTAGCCTATATTGATTAAATTTGCTTAGTTTATCATAGGCGTAATTGATAGTAAAATATCCAACGAGCGTTAGAAGGCTGTGCTAAATCAATTTTATAAGCATAATAAAAAAGGGCGAAAAACCACACCCTTTTTAATGCTGGCATCATAAAGGCACTAAAGTGTTTTGGGCTGCCGTTTTTTTTCTAAAAACAACATATCATAAACAACCAGTACCATGCCTATACAGATACCAATATCGGCAATATTAAAAATCGGATAATGCCAAATATCAGCATAATGGACATGAATAAAATCAATGACATAGCCATAAAGAAAACGGTCAACTACATTGCCAATTGCACCGCCTAGCACCAATGCCAAGCCGAGCGATAATGCTTTAGCCATGCGTGGAACTTGCCGTATATAAACCGTGAGAAATACTGCTACTGCTAATCCCAAAACAGCAAAAAACCATTTTTGCCAGCCTGCTTGGTCAGCCAAAAAGCTAAATGCTGCACCATGATTATAGGCTAAAGTCCAATTTAGTAGAGGCGGTATGACATCTACTGTCTCATACAGTTCAAAACGACTATTAAAGTATATTTTAGTGATTTGATCAAGCATGAGTACAACAAGAGCGATGAGATAATATTTCATCGCGTTGTTATTGGATGGGGTGATATTAGGCATAATGACGCACTTCTCCATCACCTTCAATGTTGGTTATACAGCGACCACACAATTCAGGGTGTGCTTTGTGTGTGCCAACATCCGTACGAATGTGCCAACAGCGGGTGCATTTTTGCCCTTCGGCAGGCGTGATGGCGATATTCAACTCTGTCCCTTGAGAGATGGTGGCATCACTGGTAATAAAGACAAAGCGTGCCTCATCGCCTAGTTTTGCTAGGGCTTGATGGGTTTTTTCTTCGGCACTGATGGCAACCTTAGCTGTCAGGTTTGAGCTGATTAGCTTCTCGGTGCGAGCATCTTCGATGGCTTTATTAACTAAATCTTTAGTGGATAATATCGCTTGCCAGTCATCTTCTGTGATGTCGTGCATGGCGGGCGTTGGTAGCTCGTGCCACAGCTGAGTAAAGACATATTTGTCATCATCTTTGTTGGTGCGAACCAGTTCCCACGCTTCTTGGGAGGTGAATGGTAAAATTGGTGCAATCCAGCGAATGAGTGCTTGTGCGATATGATAAAGTGCGGTTTGGGCCGAGCGTCTTGGCTGACCGTCTGCACGAGTGGTGTAGGTGCGGTCTTTGATGATATCCAGATAAAAACCACCCAAGCTTTGTGAGCAGAACATGGAAATGGCTTGCACCACTTGGTGAAAATCCATGTCGTCATACGACTTGATGACGGTTTGTTGGGTTTGACTAGCAAGATGTAAGATGAATTTATCAACACTGACCAAATCGTCAATCGTCACAGCATCGGTCGCCACATTAAAGTCGCTCGTGTTAGCCAATAAGAATCGCATGGTATTGCGAATACGGCGATAGTTATCTACCGCCCCTGCAAAGACTTTTTGTCCTGCACTCATTTCGTAGCGATAGTCGGCAGAGGCAATCCATAGGCGGAGCATATCCGCCCCTGTTTTATCGATTTCTTTTTGTGGTTCGATGATATTGCCCACGGATTTACTCATTTTATGGCCTTTTTCATCAACCACAAAACCATGTGTCAAGACCTGCTTAAACGGTGCTCGCCCATAAATGGCTTCAGAGGTTAACAAAGAGGTCTGGAACCAGCCACGATGTTGATCCGAACCTTCTAGGTACATATCAGCAGGGTTGGTTAAGCTGTCATCTTGACCAAGTACAGTAAAATGCGTTGTTCCAGAATCAAACCAAACATCTAGCGTGTCAGTAACTTTTTGATAGGTATCGGCATCATCACCTAAGAATTCACGAGCATCTGCGTCAAACCACGCTTCAATACCACCTTGTTCAATCACTTGGGCAACTTTTTCGATCAGCTCGCTAGTATTTGGGTGTAGCTTACCCGTATCCTTATGAATAAAAAAGGCAATCGGCACTCCCCAAGTGCGTTGGCGAGAGATACACCAATCAGGACGGCTCTCCACCATGGCCTCAATGCGGTTTTGCCCCCATGAAGGTGTCCAAACGACTTTCTTGATATCTTCTAGAGCTTTTTGACGCAGTCCGCCTTGCTCCATGCTGATAAACCACTGAGGTGTGGCACGAAAGATAATCGGTGTTTTGTGTCGCCAGCAGTGCGGATAGCTGTGGGTGATTTTTTTGTGGTTTAATAAATGCCCACTTTCTTCTAGACTTGCAATAATCTTTGGCTGCGCTTTATAGATATGCTCACCGACAAAAATTGTGGCTTCTGGCAAATAAACGCCATTCGCTCCGACTGGGTTTTCGGTCGGTAGGTCATTGGCACGCCCAACATTATAGTCGTCCATGCCGTGAGCAGGAGCGGTATGTACCAGACCTGTACCACTATCAGCTGTTACATGTTCACCTATGATAAACGGAACTTGGCGGTCACAGATGAGCGGATGTTGGGCTTTTAGGGCGGTTAGTTGTTCGCCTTTGATGCTAAATAAGGTAGTATAATTCTCAATCCCTATGGATTTGGCAAAATCATCTTTTAGACTATCTGCCACGATATAGATTTTATCGCCAGTTGTCAAAAACGCATACTCAAGCTCGCTGTGGACAGCAATCGCTTGGTTGGCAGGCAAAGTCCAAGGGGTTGTTGTCCAAATCACAGCCTGCAGCGTACCTGATAAATCGGCGGTTACTGCTAAGCTTTCACGACCTAAAACATCAAAAGCAACATAGATGGCGTCTGATTGTTTGTCTTGATATTCCACCTCGGCTTCAGCAAGGGCAGAGCCACAGTCCAAGCACCAATTGACAGGCTTTAAACCTCGCACAATATGCCCATTGTCATAAATTTTGCCCAAAGCACGCACAATGCCTGCTTCGGTGGCAAAATTCATCGTCAAATAGGGGTTGTCCCAATCCCCTAGCACGCCCAGTCGCTTAAAGTCTGCCATTTGTAGCTGGATTTGGCTGTTGGCATAGTCTCGGCAATGCTTGCGAAATTCGGTGGCATTAACTTTTTGACCGACTTTACCAACTTTGGCTTCTACTTTTTGTTCAATTGGCAAGCCATGACAGTCCCAGCCTGGCACATATACCGCATCAAAACCTGAGAGATTTTTGGATTTGGTGATGATGTCTTTTAATACTTTATTTACGGCATGACCTAAGTGGATTTGACCGTTGGCATAAGGGGGGCCATCATGTAAGATGTATTTTGGTAAGCCTTTTTTGGCGGTACGAACTTTTTTGTAAAGTTTGTCTGCTTCCCATTCGGCTAGCCATTTTGGCTCTCTTTTGGCAAGGTCGGCACGCATGGGAAATGGGGTGTCGGCAAGATTTAGGGTGTTCTTGTAGTCGGTGGCTGGATTGGTTGGCTGACTCATTTTATTGGCTCGAAAATCAAGAGAAATACTAATTATACCCCAAAAAACAGGCTTTATAAAGACAAACTTGCCCCAATACTGCAATCGGTGTTTATGAATACAGTTTGGGATAAAGCGTGCCATAATGACCATCCAATCTCTCATCGCCAATTTGATAGATGTGAGCGATGGTGGTATTTTTAATGACTACCCAAGACAATATCAGCATGATAAAGCCTACTGTACCATAAAAATAAATCAACACATCGTGTCGTAACGCCCAAGTCGTCAATACCACCCCAACAGGAATGAACGCAATACAACACGCCAAAAAGACAAATTCAAAACTGGTGCGAACATGCTTTGGGGTAGCGGTACAGCGAATGTGCATACTGCTGATATTAAACATGACCACGCCAACACCCATCATCGCAAGTGCAATACAAAAGCCATAAAAATTATCCACCACAGACAGCACAATCCCAACCGCCACCAATAAGATGCTGAATATGACAGTCCTTTGCTTGCCAAGTGATTGATTAACTATTTTTAACAAATAAGCACTGCCAACCATCATGCCAATCCCAAAAAAAAACTTTCGGCAATGCCAATATAAAACGCAGGTAATTTGAATTGGTGGGCAATCTTATAGGGAACGATATAAGCAATGATTGGCGTGATGATAAAATTTGCCAATGATGATACCAAAACCATCAGTCTTTCGATGGGATTGTTAAGCAGGATGTTAAAAGTGTTTTTTGATAGTTGTTTTGGGCTTTGTTTTAATTTGATGTCTTTTATGCCATAAAATAAGAGACTGCTTATTAAGGAGACAATCATACAAAATAAGATGATTGTCTGGGCGTTAAAATAATGAATGACAAGCCCAGAGATGGCAGGGGATAAAATGGTATTGATGGCATTAACAAAGGCCCGCACCTTAAAAGCGTGCGATTTGTTATCATCAAGATACAAATCGTTGGTAAGGCTTGTCCCCAGCGGATTTAAAAGAATACTAATCATCAAACTGATGATAAAAATCATGCCAAAAATAAAATAATGCTGCACAAATGACAATGCTAAAAAAGACAGCAGGCAAATCAAACAAAAGCCAATTAGGGTCTTTTTGCTGTGAATGGTGAATGACGATTGATGGCATATCCAAGAAAATAAGAGTAACGCCAATACCTGACACGCCCAAGAGATACCAATAAACACGCCCAAATGTTCAGACTGATGAAAGGTGGTGAGCATGAGCCAAACAAATAAAAGTCCGATCGTTCTGATGCTTGTATTGAGTAGAGTTTCTGTAAATTGATAGAGATCAAAATCTTTATGCTTCATCATTCTCTCCCTTGGGGTGTTTTGCACCTTATCTTAGCTGTATGCAAACTTTGGTGTAAATGCTATAGTTTTATTAAGTCATAGGCATTAAACGGGTGATGTCATAGATGAGCTGTGTTGCAATATCCATTGGGGTAAAATACCGACTTCTTGTCATGAATTCTTATTTTTATGCGATTGCAATTATATGATTGTTGCCAAGTCTAGCAGCCTTGTTTTGGTATTCACTGAGTTAATATAACATACTTTTACTCTCTTGTGGTTTTTTTATTGTCGATAACATCAGCTAAAATTGATAAAAAATATGGCAATTTTTGTAAAATTTTGTTATAATTTTGCGATTTTTTTAATCGGTACGCCATAATGACTTTTAATGTTCTAAACTGTTTTAGCAATCAATCAGCATACCGCCTAGTAACGGTGCTAAATAAGTCATTGAAAAATATCTATTTTTTTAAAATAACCAATAGCCTTATCGTTATTGGTTTTTTATTACTCCAAAATCAATAAAATAAGGGTAATATTATGTCGTTTTTTCCAAAATACCGACCTTATACGGGCAATCTTGATACTACGCCTGTCGCCACGAATGAATACCTGCCTGTTACGCAGACTGCCATGCTCGGCATTCAGCATGTGCTAGCGATGTTTGGGGCGACAGTTTTAGCACCGATTTTGATGGGCTTTGATGCCAATCTTGCCATCATGATGAGTGGTGTTTGTACGATTTTGTTCTTTTTGATGACAGGTGGGCGTGTGCCGAGCTATTTGGGTTCGTCTTTTGCCTTTATTGGGGTAGTGGCGGCAGCGACTGCTCACGCCACTGGCTCTGGTGCAAATCCTAATCTTGGTGTGGCATTGGGCGGTATCATTGCTTGCGGTATTTTGTATGCGGTGATTGGGTTTTTGGTGATGACAACGGGCACCAAGTGGATAGAGAAGCTGATGCCACCTGTGGTTACTGGTGCAGTGGTGATGATTATTGGACTAAATCTTGCTCCTGTTACGGTCTCATCTGTTGCTGGCAAACCATTTGAACTGTGGATGACTTTGGTAACTGTGCTTTGTATGGGCATGATTGCAGTATTTGCACGAGGATTCATGCAGCGTCTGCTACTACTACTTGGCTTGGTGCTTGCCTACATTATCTATGCCATCGTAGCAAACGGTCTGGGGTTTGGTGCACCGATTGATTTTAGTGTTATTGCTCAAGCGGCATGGTTTGGTATGCCGAGCTTCTCATCGCCTGTATTTGATATGAATGCCATGCTCATCATTGCACCTGTTGCGTTCATTTTGGTTGCAGAGAACTTAGGACACATCAAGGCGGTTGGTGCGATGACAGGTGAAAACCTAACGCCATATTTGGGCAAGGCGTTCGTTGCAGATGGTGTAGCGACCGCATTGTCAGCCAGTGTGGGTGGTACAGGCATGACGACCTATGGCGAGAACATTGGAGTGATGGCGGTAACTCGTGTATATTCAACCATCATCTTTGTGGTTGCAGGGGTGTTTGCAATTTTCTTGGGCTTATCACCAAAATTTGGTGCACTCATTCAGACAATCCCTGCACCGATTTTGACAGGTGCTTCCATCGTGGTATTTGGTTTGATTGCCATTGCAGGTGCAAAAATCTGGATTGATAATAAGGTAAACTTTGCAAATAACAAAAACCTCATGGTTGCTGCCATCACCATCATTTTGGGCACAGGCGATTTTGGGTTAATGATTGGCGAGTTTAATTTGGGTGGTATTGGTACAGCAACTTTCGCTGCCATCTTGCTGAATTGGTTTTTTAAGTTTAAAAGAAGCAACAAAGACAGGGCAAGCTCATTGATGGTTAAAAATTGACCGCAATTGTTGCTTGATGGATAACGATATTTACAAAAGGTTTGCATATTTGTAACAAAAGCCTTATAATAAGTACATCTATCCATTGCTAATGTATCAAGTGATTTGATGGCAACAGGTGGCAGCCATGATGAGTTGTCGCCTTTTTTCGTACTTAGTGCTATTGATTTAGTATGGTTATAAATTCACAAAAATAAAAATATGGGGTCAATCATGTATGATAATCCATTTTCTTGTACTGCACAGCCAACTTTCGTTGAAGGTCTGCATTGTGTGGTAAATGCGTTTAGTGCACCGCTTTGGGATGTCTTGCTGTGGCTACTGATTATAGCCGGTTTGTTTTTTACCGTGATGTCAGGTTTTGCACAGTTTCGCCTATTTGGTCGTAGTGTTAAGACCATGTTGGGTAGTCGCACAGGTCATGATGAGCGTCAGGGAATCTCTGCATTTCAGGCTTTTGCTACAGGCTTGGCAAGCCGTGTTGGTGTGGGTAACATCGCAGGGGTGGCACTTGCCATCGGTATCGGTGGTGCAGGGGCGGTCTTTTGGATGTGGCTGATTGCCTTGATTGGTATGTGTTCAGCATTGGCAGAATCAAGTCTGGCTCAGTTGTTTAAGATTAAAGATGAAGCAACAGGACGGTTTCGTGGTGGCCCTGCTTACTACATTGAGCAAGGATTAGGTCAAAAGTGGCTTGGGCTTGTGTTTGCCTTGGCTTTGATTGTGTGCTTTGGCTTTGTGTATCAGTCAATTCAATCAAATACCATTACGCTGTCAATTCAATCGGCGGTAGGTTGTACTGCTCAAGATGATGCGTGTCAGAGTGATTGGCAGATTTATAAGCACATCATTGGTGCGGTGTTGGTGATATTGGCTGCCCCTATTATTTTTGGTGGTATTAAGCGAGTATCAAAGATTGCTGAGGTGATTGTTCCTGTGATGGCGACAATCTATCTATTGGTATCGGCTTATGTCATCTTGATGAATATTGGCGACCTGCCTGGTGTTATTACGCTGATTTTTAGTAAGGCGTTTGCTTTTGAGGCGGCAGGTGGCGGTCTGCTTGGTTCTATGGTGTCAATGGCAATGATGCAGGGCATTAAGCGTGGTCTGTATTCTAACGAAGCAGGTCAAGGCTCTGCCCCAAATGCGGCAGCGGCAGCGAGTGTTAAACATCCTGTGGAGCAAGGCACTATTCAGATGCTCGGTGTATTTGTTGATACGCTGATTGTCTGTTCTTGTACGGCATTTGTGATTTTACTTGCGACCATGCCAGAAAATGCAGCCGATCTATCTGGTGTACAGCTTACCCAAGCAGCCCTTGAGAGCCATGTGGGCAGTTGGGGTCAATATTTCTTAGTGGTAATTTTGTTCATGTTTGCATTCTCAACCATCATTGGTAACTATGCTTATGCAGAGTCAAATATGCAATTTTTGAAAAATAACCCTGCGGTATTGACGCTGTTCCGCTTGTTGGTGCTTGGCTTTGTATATTTTGGAGCGGTAACAAAAGTGGCGGTTGTTTGGGACATGGGTGATTTGACCATGGGAATTATGGCTTTCATCAACTTAATTGCCATTTTACTGCTATCAAGATATGTATTCTTGCTTGTCAAAGATTATACCAAGCAAATCAAGGCAGGCGTAGCAGAGCCAGAGTTTAAACTGGATAACTACCCAGAGCTTAAAGCAAAAATTAAATCTGATATTTGGTAATTGTATAATAAAAAAGACCTGCTATTGTGGCAGGTCTTTTTGTTTGGCTAGGTTTCGTGTTGATTGAGTACTGGTATAGACCCGTTCTATGTAAACTTTGGTAGTTATGGGTACTTATGATATTTTATAATGAATGGCTGGGGGTAAAGATAGTGGGCATAAAAAAGCCCATCACAATGGGCTTTTTAAAGAATATGCCGTCAATATTGCTAATTAACGCTCAAGATATTGAATCTTACCTGCAACACCGTCCCACTTTTCATGCTCTGGCATTGGGTTTTTTTTCTCGGTGATGTTAGTCCAAATTTGTGATAACTCTTCGTTTAGGGCGAGATATTCTTCTTGACCTGATGGGATTTCATCTTCGGAGAAAATGGCATTGGCAGGACATTCTGGCTCACACAGTGCACAGTCAATGCACTCATCAGGATTGATGACCAAAAAGTTCGGACCTTCATAAAAACAGTCCACAGGGCAAACTTCCACACAGTCGGTATATTTGCACAGCACGCAGTTATCGGTTACAACAAAAGTCATGGGAGTACCTTGGCTAAAAATGGCTAACAGGTAGCAATAAGTTTATTATCAAAAATGCACAATGTATGGGCATGTATAAAACGAGCTATATTTTAACTTGTTTATGAGATTTTCTCAAACAAAACCTGTCATTTTATTATGCCAAAATAGAAAAATGATTGATGAAAACTGCAAATAGCAAGCGTCATTAAGCAAGATGATGACCCATGTTGGCTTAATGACGCTTTGATGACATTGGTGAACTAAACCTAGATAAGCAAATAGATTGCTGATGGGTTTAGTGTGTTGATGCGTATCAGTTCGCCTTTAGCTGAGCTTCTTTGGCGACTTGATAGCAATGATCAATATGTTCAAAGGCGATTTTTTTGAAAATCATATAACCAATGGTGGCAGCGACCATTTGACCGCCAAGTGGTACATATTTAGCAACTTGCTTACCAATGATACGACCACCAAACCCTTGAATGGTCTTATTTACCACGCCACGAGTTGCCACTAGACCACCAATGGCAACGATACGGTTTTGAATGCTTTGTTTGCGGTCTTGTTCGCTGACGCTACTGTTTGGGTCTGTCGGTTCTTGCAGTTCGAATCTTTTGGTGATTTCAGGCAAGAGTTTGGACAGCATGCCAACATCAATCGCTACATCTATGAATGGCACAGGAATGATGGCGACACCTGCCGAGATTTTAGCACGAGATTTGGCAAGAGTGCGACACTCGGCACGGACTTTTTCAAGGTCTAGATTTGGATTGAAGTCTTTAGCGATGGGCTGAGAGATTGGTTTTATCATGATTTGTTTCCTTTTTAAATGGGTTGGTGATATATCAATTTATTGTACATGATATACAACCCATTATTGTACATGATATGTAACTAAGCTGTAACGATATGAGTTGTTTTGTGTAGAATTAGCACACTAAGTACGAACCATTAGTGATGCTTGAGATGGCGTGGGCGAAAGCCTGTGCTAAGCAATGCTATGCCATAGACCAATGCACCCATCACACAGATGCCCAAAAGAGTAAAGATTCGCATCAATGTACCGCCATCGGTTGGATAATAGGGCAGTAGCATGGATAATGCCAGCACCATTGCAAGGCTTGATATAACAAATTGTAAACCCATCTTTTGCCAATGCTTACATAAGCGAAAGATGTCTCGCTTATGTAAGAAATAGTAAAGAAGCCCTGCATTAACAAAACTGGCAGCGGTGGTTGCTAATGCTAAGCCACCATGTAGTGGAAGCTTCATCAAATAAAAAATACCAATGAATAGTACACTAAAAATCATGTTAGCAAATACAGAGATGATGCCAATCTTAACGGGGGTCTTGGTATCTTGCCCTGCAAAAAAGGCGGGGGCAAAAATCTTGATGAGCATAAAGCCTAAGATGCCACCTGATAGGCACTTTAGGGCAAAACCGCTCATCAGAGCATCATTTTGGGTGAATTCGCCACGCACAAACAAGGCATTCATCAGCACATCAGACAACATGAACATGGCAAGTGAAGCAGGTAGTCCCACAAGAACAACCAGCCTTGCTGCCCAGTCGAGTGTTTTTTTGAAGGTGTCATCATCGGCTTTGGCACGACTGGCGGACAGACTTGGCAAAATCACTGTGCCAATTGCAATGCCAATTAGTCCTAGCGGTAGCTCGCTTAAGCGTTCGGCAGCATAAAGCCAAGATACCGAACCGCCAATCATCAGCGAAGCAAAAACAGTATTTAGCAGTAGGTTGATTTGAGTAACGGATACGCCAAAGATGGCAGGGAGCATTAGTCTTAAAATGCGTACCACGCCTTCGTGCTTGAATTCTATTTTTGGGGCGATGAGTAGCTTTTGGCGATACAACTGCGGTAGTTGAATCAAAAGTTGTAGTAGCCCAGAGATGGCAACTGCATAGCCTAATGCCATGATGGGTGTATCAAACATTGGGGCAAAGAGTAGTGCTGCCAAAATCATGCAAACATTAAGCAATACAGGTGCAAAAGCAGGAGTAGCAAAACGACCATAGCTTTGCAAGATACTGCCAAAAAATGCCGTCATAGAAATAAATAGCAGATAGGGGAATGTCAGTCTTAATAGTTCGGTAGCTGCCACAAACTTGATGGGGTTGTCTTTAAACCCAGGAGCGAACAGATGAATGATAACTGGTGCGATGGCGATGATAATGACAGTTAAAGTAAGCAGTATAACGCTTAGCACGCCTGAGACACGGCTGATGAGTATCTGAACTTCGTTGAGCGTGCGTTTTTCCTTGTATTCGGATAAGATGGGGACGAAGGCTTGGCTAAAAGCCCCTTCGGCAAATAAACGACGCAAAAAATTTGGGATTTTAAAGGCGACCAAAAAGGCATCCATCAACCCACCGGCACCAAATACACCCATCAAAACAACATCACGCAACAAACCTAAGATGCGAGAGAGCATGGTCATGGCACTAACCACCATGGTTGAGCGAAAAAGACGAGATTTTGCCATAATACAGCTTAACAATAAAAAAGAATATTATAATGGATTTTTGTAGAGTTCGTATGCAAAAGTTTATGTAAATTTTTAGCTGACTACTGTGAGCTTTATCAGTAATAAAAAAGCTGTGGCAAGGGATGGTAAGATAAGGATTTTGGTTGAGCTTAGATGGTTGTTTTGATTTTACTATCGTTATTATTTAGGCATAGTGTTTCAATCATTTGTCTGATTCTTGACCAATCAAAAAACTTGCCAGGATCGCTTTTTCGGGTTGGTGCGATATCGCTATGCCCCATTAGATGACGCATTGTCTTGGGGTAGGCTTGGTAAATGGCATGAATGACCTGAGCCAGTGCTGTATATTGAGCATCAGTAAAGGGCGAAAAATCATCTCCTTCAAGCTCAATGCCAATGGTAAAATCGTTGCAATTTCTCCTGCCTAGATAGACCGACTCTCCTGCGTGCCAAGCCCGATCATCAAAATTAACAAATTGTACGATTTTGCCGTTTCTTTTAATGAACAAATGGGCAGAGACCTTCATCGTATAGATGGTGGTAAAGTACTCATGATCATTTGGGTTTAGTTGATTTTGAAAAAAGGCTTCAACAAAGTGTATGCCATTTTTGTCGGTTTGTTCAAATTGGGATGGTGGCAGGCTAATATTATGAATGACGATACCGTCAATAGTGGGCGTGCCATCAATGGTGGGGCGAGTGTTAAAATTGGGCGATGGCATGAAGTTTGCCCCTTCTAATACGCCATTTTTTATGCTGAAATGCGTCATGATGATGGTATAATACTAAAGGTATATCTATTATTGTAGCAAAATTATCATGAATACGAAACGCTTTTGTTGGATTTTATTGGTGGTGTTGATGACAGGTTGTGGTATGGCAGGCTCATTGGCAACAGCACGGTCAGCACCGCTACAAGATAAGATTGGTGTGGAAAATCAACTACCTTTTGCACTTAGTGATGTACAAATTGATAAGCTGTCCCAACATGTGCTGTGGAGACGGCTGTTGATGCTTGGTGATGGCGGATACGCTAAAGATAAAAACCGCATTGATACAGAGACATTTTTCTTGTCGGATGATGGGCATACAAACCCAAAAAGTGAACTGATTGCCATGCTATCGGCAATAGCGGTAAATGACCAGAAGATAATTTGTCGTTTTCCTGCACGAACGCATTTTTTAAAGACCGAATTGGTCAAGTTAGGTGTTAATGTGGTGGCATCTGATGCAGACTGTCAAGAATTTCGTACATGGGCGGATAAAATAGATGCACGACAGTTGTCGTTTGTCTTTGCCGAAGAGCATGGCAATAATATTGCTTCGGCTTTTGCACATGCGTTCATGCGTATTGATGGTGATGAGCGTGCGTCCGATGAGCGTGCTACTGTCATGAATTATACAGTGGCAAGTAGTGCAGATGATGGTTTGATTGCCAATGCGATTAAGCCGCTGACAGGTCGCTATGCAGGCGTGATGGAGATTTTACCTTATCGTGTAAAATCTGATGATTATCTGGTTAAGGACGAAAGAGACTTGTGGGAATATCGTCTTGATTTAACACCATCTCAGGTTGATCAAATCATGCGTCATCTTTGGGAAGTGAAAGATTTGGCACGCTCTTATTATTTAACCCATGATAACTGTGCTACTGAGATTGCTCGTCTTGTTGATGTGGTGCGTGCTGATAAATCGCTACTGTCCATGTTTGGCATGGTAACTACGCCTGCTCAGGCTGTCCAAGTACTTGATAGGCAAGGTATCATCACAAACACCACCTACCACCCATCAAACGCCACAAAACGCCAAGCCATCATGACCAACGGCAATGCATTTGATATGACTGCCATTCAACCAAATAACAACAATCCTGTTACTGCCAGTCCAACGCATCGCTTAGGTATGGCAGTATCTTATGATGAGCGGTATGTAGATAAAGCTGGCTATCATGTGAGTATCCGCTCAGCTTATCAAGACGCACTGGACAACCCTGCTGGTGTGCGTAAGTTTCACGAGGTAATACTACCGTCCATCGACTTAGCCTATCAAGATGGCAAAATTCGTCTCAATGAACTGACGATATTTAGAGCAACCAGTCTAAACCCAGCCAATACCGCTAAAGCTTATCTTGGCGGACAAAGTCAAAAAAAGGCGTGGGCAACACGAATGCAGCTTGGATTAAAACAGGCAGTTGATGCTTCAGATGAACAAAACGACACGCATCTGGTGGCAGACATTGCCCTACAAAAGGGCAGGTCTTGGACGCTTGGTAAGCCCAAGGCTCAGACGGGCGATATGGCAGATATGGTATGTTATGTGCTAGGTGGCACAGGAGGACAGATTGGCAAGGTTAATCAGGGCTATCGCATGGGGTTGAAGTTTAGTGCGGGTTGTATTTATCATCAGACGGATAGATGGCGAATGACAGGGGAGATTGAAGTGCCGTATTGGTATCACAAAGACGATGCGGGGCGGTCAAGTTATGTGCAGCCTGAGCTAAAACTGGGTGCACAGTACGACCTAAGTCGTTATCATGCTTTAAGAGCAACTGCCAGTATCCAAAAGAACCATAGCCAAAACAACCATGCTGTTAAATTTCAAATACTGCGTTACTTTTAGGTCATGAAAGAAGGCTGCAGTATTTGAATGTTCTTAAAATAAACGATGTGATGAGTTTTTTAAATGGGGCGATATGAATAATTATCATCAAAAATACTATCTTGTCATTGGGCAGGGCGATATTGGATTATCTTTGACCAGACAGCTTGCCCAAACAGGGTGTCAGGTTGTTGGGCTATCACGCACTGCCAAGTGCCATGCCAATTTGCCCATCACGCATTGGCAAATGAACGCCTTAGAGTTGGATGCCAAACGACTGCACAATATCACACACATCGCCATTATTGTTTCGCCCGATACACAAAAGGATAAAGTGCGGGCATATCAAGACAGCTATCTTGCCATTTGTCAGCATATGGCATCTTTGGCGGATGAGTTGCCACAGATTCGTCAGATTTTATTCGTATCATCAACAGCAGTTTATAGTGAAAATGCAGGCGAGGTGGTTAATGAGCAGATGATTGCACAGCCTAGTACACCAACTGCCAAGGTGCTGTATGATGCAGAGCAAGTCATTGTGAAAGCCTTTGGGGATAAGGCGGTGATTGTCCGACCAAGTGGCATCTATGGGGTATCAAGACGGCGTATGCTAAGGCTAGCGAAGACGGCACATGGCGATGGTGTGCCAAGCCAACATTACACCAATCGAATCATGGATACCGATTTGGTGATGGTGCTTTGGCATATTTTAATGCAAAGTGAGCCAAAGCCCATTTACATAGCGACCGACTTTTGTCCTGCTAGTAGCCGAGAAGTACTTGATTTCTTGTGCCAAAAATTACAATATCAGCCACTGAAGGTGATTGATGCTCCCGCCACAGGCAAGCGACTTGTAAGTAACTTACCCAAAGAGTGGTTGCAATTTGGTGATTATCGTCAGGGATATACACACATTGTGGGTAATTTAACTTGATATTTTTGGGGTATACCACCCAGCAAAAGATGGTGAATTAGTACCATCTTTTTATTTACATTAAGGGGTTTTTATTTGCCTTTGGCTGTAGTTGGATCTTCTAATGGAATCCATTGTTTTGGAGTGTTGCGTAGCTGTTGGCGACTAAAATTCACCCAAATCGGCAAGGCGGCAACACCACCATATTCTCTTGTACCCATTGGTGCAGGGTTATCAAAGCCAACCCAAACCACCGTTGAGCTGGTTGGATGCACGCCAGCGAACCAAGCATCTTTGGCTTCGTTAGTTGTGCCTGTTTTGCCACCCACATCAGATCGCCCTAGTGCCAATGCTTTTTTGGCTGTACCACTGGTGATGACTTCTCGTAGCATTTCTGCCATTTCATAAGAAGTCTGATGACTGATGACTCTGGGTGCTTGCTTAGCCGTAGTATGGATGATGGTTTTGTTTGGCTTTAAGCGATCATGTTTTGTTGTGGCATTGGGACTGCTATCGGTAGGTTGGTTGTCCTTTGTGACTGTCTTTTGGACTGCTTTGCTGTTTGCTGACCGTTGTGCTTTGGCAAGTTCCTTGTTGTGGCATGGAGCACAAGCTTGGGCGGGGTTTGCCTGAAAGATGGTCTCATTGTCAAAATTATAAATGCGATCGATGAAATAAGGTTGTACACGATGACCACCATTGATAAGAGCAGCAAAACCTGTTGCCATCTGTAAAGGCGTTGCGTTAGCGGCACCTAGTGCCAATGCTAAAGTTTCAGGCAGGCGTTCTTTTTCAAGCCCTAGCATATCTAGCGTTTGGCGAGCTTCATTCAGTCCTGTTGCACGCAACAGACGAATGGATGGGGTGTTTCTTGACAAGGCGAGAGCTTGCCGTACTGACATATATTCTGTGTACTTGCCATCGGCATTTTTGGGCTGCCATTTGCCTATACGAATGGCAGCATCTGAAATAAGACTATCTGGTGTGTATTTTCCTGACTCTAGGGCGGCAGCAAATATCAGTGGTTTGATGATAGAGCCAGGTTGGCGATAGCCTTGGGTAACACGGTTGAATTTGCTGTGGTTAAAGTCAAATCCACCTACCAAAGCACGAATTGCTCCGTTTTGTGGGTGAATCGATATCAAAGCACCTTGAATTGATGGTGGTTGGGTCAATCTCCACGCAGTCTTTTCTTGGTTTAAGGGCATGACTCGTACGATATTGCCTACTTTTACCATCTGATGGGCATTGCTAAAGCGACCGCCCACACGACCTGAACCGATGGATCGGCGAGCCCAGTTCATGCCAGACCATGGAATGGTGATGGTATGACCTGATTGCAGTATGGCTTCAAAACTTGAATTATTAACTTTGACAACTTTGGCAGGATACATGTTGTCAAAATTTTTAAATTTATCTAAATCACCATTTTGAGACTCTGGACCTTGCCAACCGTTACCATGACGGCTGTCATAGCTTTTTAGTCCTGCAACGAGAGCATTTTCGGCGGCAGTTTGCTCTTGGCTGCTGACGGTGAGCTGTACACGCCAGCCACTATCCATGACTGATTTACCGTATTTTTTAACCAAAGCACTTCTTGCCATTTCCGCCAGATAAGGCATATTCATGTCAAGTTTTTCTTGATACAGGTTGAGTCCGATGGGGGCAGCTACTGCTTCATCATGCTGTGCTTGGCTGATGCGTCCTTCTTTTAGCATACGCCTGATAATCCAGTTGCGGCGTTCTAAGGCTCGTTTAGGATTGATGACAGGGTTGTAAGCTGATGGGGCTTTTGGCAAACCGGCAATCATTGCCATCTCAGCGATGGTGAGTTGGTCTAGCGTTTTGCTATAATAACGGCGAGCTGCAGCAGCAATGCCGTATGCACCTTCGCCAAGATAGATTTTATTGACATATAAGGTTAAAATTTCATCTTTGGCCGTCTCATTTTCTATTTTTCTGGCAATGAACAGCTCGGTTAATTTACGATCAAGCGTGCGTTCGGCACTCAAAAAATAGTTCTTTGCCACCTGCATGGTGATGGTTGAGCCACCTGTTCGGGTGTCGTCATTGGTAATCACTTCAGTGATTGCACGCCCAATGCCCTTGACGCTGATACCACTATGCTCAAAAAAGCTAGAATCTTCTGCTGATAAGAAAGCATCAATCAGGTGCTTGGGGATTTGTTCGTAGCTAACCGGCATAGAAAAGCGGTTGCCATACTGACCAATCAGCTTATTGTCCGCCGTATAAATCTGCAAAGGCATTGCAAAACGATTGGCATCAATGTTTTTTACATCTGGTAAGGTAGGCTCAAGATACATCGCCATGCCATAAAAACCGATGGGAAAGGCAAGCACCAAAATTAAAAGCAGGGCGATAATGGCAGCTAAACAGCGTAAAATCACAGAAAGTATTGACGCATTAAGCATTGTGGCGGTATTGGTTTGAGTCATGTTGGTCTTTTTGATTTGGTGTGGCGATTGCCTGTAGCCACTGGATTTTACTTCATTGAATGGTCATTTTACCATTTTATTAAAAAAATGCCAGCCCTGTATTTTGCGTCTCACAAAAGACTGATTGATGTTTTGTGATTGGCTTTTTTTTATGCAAAATCATGAATGTATTTAGTATTTGGGTTGTTTTATTGCAGTTTTAAGGTGGGTAATGACTAAAGGTGCTTGTTTGGTTTTTTTGATGTACTGCTTGTGAAGTAATAAAACTGCTAAAAATAATATACAAAATGGGCAAGTTATTTTTTAATTCGCCCATGGATCGTTTGTGTTTAAAAACTATCGGTAGGTACAAAGACATTGCCGACCATAAGCCGTCTTGCACTGCGGCTCATAGATACTCTGCGAGCCACCCATTTGCCATTCACGCATTCAGACTGTCCACCAACGGTAAGTCTGCCTGATGGGTGTCCAAAACAAACTTCGGTCAAACACCCACCACCTGCCACTTCATTGACAATCGTACCGACTATCGTTCCTGCTGTACCAATCGCTACGCTTGCTGTACCCATCATGGCATGATGTAATTGCCCCATACTCATCGCACGAACCAACAGGTCTATGTCATCGGCTTTAACCGTTTTGCCACTTGATGAAATGTACTCAACAGGCGGTGCAACCCATGCAATTTTTGGCATGTGTTGGCGAGTTTTAGCTTGTTGAATATCATTAATTAAGCCCATTTTAACCGCCCCATAAGCACGGATTTTTTCTAACTTGGTTAGGATTTCGCCATTGGCGTTAATGTCGGTTTGCCTTTCTGTGCCTGAAAACCCAAGCTCGTGAGCGTGTAAAAATATCGTGGGAATGCCTGCGTTAATCATCGTAACTTCAAACTCGCCCACATTAGGCACGGACAAAGTGTCCTTTAAATTGCCTGTGGGGAACATCTCTCCGCCCTCGTCCACAGGGTCAATAAATTCAATTTTGATTTCGCTCGCTGGAAAAGTTACCCCATCAAGCTCAAAATCGCCTGTTTCTACCACTTGACCATTCTCAATCGGTACATAGGCGATGATGGTCTTTTTGATGTTTTCTTGCCAGATACGCACGGTGCAAATGCCGTTGTTGGGGATTTTTGACTTGTCAATCAAGCCATTAAAAATGGCAAACGAACCAACCGCTCCTGTTAAATTCCCACAGTTGCCCGACCAGTCAATCATCGCCTTGTCAATGGCGACCTGCCCAAATAGATAATTGACATCGTGTACGCCGTCTGTGGCAGGCGAGATAATCACGACCTTTGATGTGCTTGATGAGCCATTGCCCATTCCGTCAATTTGCTTGCCGTAGGGGTCTGGACTGCCCACGACACGGAGCAAAAAAGCATCTCGTGCCTGCCCTGACACTTGGCAAGGCTTTGGCAAATCCGCCAAATTAAAAAATGTGCCTTTTGATGTGCCACCACGCATATAAGTGGCTGGGACTGGGGTTTGCATTTTATGGTTTCCTTTTTTTGATGTGCAGGAGGATATACATCACCATTTTTCATTACAAAGAAATAGTCATTATATTAACTTCATCACTAGAAACAATTTCAGATAACTTATTAAAAGTTTCCCAACAAATAATTGGCGTACTACCCATTATTTGCTTTATTTTATCGCCCTTGTTACCATTTGGTAACCAAGAAATATTCCATAAATCCGAAGGAAATTTATTCTTGTCAACCTGATGACATAATTTTTCATTAAATACATAACTTTGCAAGTTATCTTTGAGTATTCTTTGTAGCCAAATTTGCGATAATCCAGAGTTTGGTATTTTTGATAATTTATTAAAAATCAAACCTTTAATATGTTCGGCGTTATCTACTAATGGTAGTAAATCACTAATAAAGGCACAAGCATTGGACACTAATTTTGGATTATGAATGCCAATATCCAATAAAATAGAAATAGCCACTTCATAATTGATAGCAAATTCTTCTAAATCTGCTGTTTCTCTTAGGTGTTTTAATAAGCGAAATATACTACCTGCATTGGGGTATTTTTTGCTATGTTCTCTCAAAACAAGCAATTTTTTCTGTAACCCCATTTTTTCATTAAAGATAATTTCTAATGATGGTATTTTATCTTGTTTAATGGAATTGGAAATAATATCATTACTACCAAATGTTTTATTTTCATTTAATTTTAATCCAAATGTACGTAATAAACCAGATAAAATCTTTATAATTTTTTCTCCGTCAGCTTTATTTTTAACAAAAATACGATAATCATCTCTATATCTTAATATGGCATAGTTATCACGATTTATGTTTTGCTTTTTGATTTCCAATGTTAATAAAAAATCTAGGTAGTTGAATAGAATTTCTGCAATAAAGTCCATAAGAACAGAACCTTGTGGAATACCATTAGTTTGCCTATTTTGCATTTGTTGAATACATCTGTCTATTTTACTCCCTAAATAGAATTTTTTATTTTTTCCAGATATATCTTTATCTTCTCTATAATTTCTTGTTTTGGCTAGCTTTATACCGTCTATTGCCCAAGCTAGCGAATGAGTATAGATTGAACTATAACAATCAGCTACATCTGTGCTGAACATATAGTCATATTCTAATGATAAAGCAATAGACTTTTGCTCAATTCCTGTCCACCATTGCAATATTTGCTCTCCTTTATTTGAGTTTTTTCTTGTTGAATTTGCAATGGGTATACTTAAACAAGATACATTTGATAATGAACTAAGTTTTTTAAATCTATTTTGTATTTTTTTCCAATTATTTTCTTGTGTCAAAACATTGACTAATGCCAAATATGCTAATGGGTGAATTAACTGTAAAGGTCTCCAAGATAAATTACTACCTTTATTTCCATAAATGATATGATTTAAATCCATTGTGTCCGCCATATCACTTCTCGCAGGTTCACCTAGAAACAATGACAACGGTTGTTTTTTAATAACCTTTGATAATTTATTTAATAATTCGGAAAAATTAAAGTAAGGGGGAAGTGATAAATTGCAATAACTATCAGTTTTTAAGAAAAAATCGTGTGCATCATTTGCATCTAATTCCAACACAAGAGTATAAGATTTGGACATACTTTACCTAATTAAATTTAAAACCAACTGACAGACAGTACCACGCTATCTGCCAATTATACCACAATTTTTTACACCCATTAACTTAGGAACTTACTCGCAAACTCCCTTAACACACCCCCCGCCTTATAAGTCCTAACATCGCTATCGCTATCTAGGCGGCATAACACAGGCACTTTTTCAATATCGCCATTTTTGCGTTCAATGATTAAATCCAAAGTACAGCGAGCTGAAATTTCCCCTTGTACCGCATAAATTTCTGTACCATCTAATTTAAGGGTATGGCGATTTTGACCGTTGATAAATTGCAGTGGTAACACGCCCATTCCCACCAAATTGGTGCGGTGAATGCGTTCAAAGCCTTCTGCGACAATCACTTCCACGCCAGCGAGACGCACGCCCTTTGCCGCCCAGTCCCTGCTTGACCCTTGTCCATAATCCGCCCCTGCAATGATGATAAGAGGTTGTGAGCGGTTCATATAGGTCTCAATCGCCTCCCACATTCTCATCACCGTACCATCTGGTTCAACTCGTGCCAGCGAGCCTTGTTTGGTCGTGCCGTCTTCGTTACGCACCATTTTATTAAAGAGTTTTGGATTTGCCAAAGTCGCTCTTTGTGCGGTCAAATGGTCGCCTCGGTGTGTGGCATAAGAGTTAAAATCTTCCTCTAGCACACCCATTTTTGCTAGATATTCTCCTGCTGCCGAATTTTTGATGATGGCATTGGACGGCGATAAATGGTCGGTGGTAATATTATCAGGCAAAATGGCAAGCGGTCGTAAGTTTTTAAGTTCACATTCTTTTGCCAATGCTCCCTCCCAATAGGGTGGACGGCGGATATAGGTGGACTTTTCACGCCAATCATACAGCGGACTTTGGGCGGTTTGTGAATTGCCCAAATCAAACATTGGAATGTAGATTTCTTTAAATTGCTCTGGTTTTACGCACTTGGCGACAATCTTGTCAATTTCATCATCTGATGGATAAATGTCTTTTAGATAAATCGGCTTGTCGTTATGATAGCCTAAGACATCATTTTCAATATCAAAACGAATCGTGCCAGCAATGGCATAGGCAACCACAAGGGGCGGACTTGCCAAAAATGCCTGTTTTGCTTGTGGGTGAATGCGTCCATCAAAATTGCGATTGCCTGAAAGCACTGCTGTGGCGTACAAATCACGATCGATGATTTCTTGCTCAATTTCAGGTCGTAATGCACCACTCATGCCATTACAAGTCGTGCAGGCAAAGCCAACAATGCCAAAGCCCAATTTTTCAAGTTCGGATAATAATCCTGCTTCTTGCAAGTACAATTTGGCTACTTTTGAACCAGGGGCAAATGATGATTTGACCCAAGGCTTGCGAGTTAAACCCAGTTCATTCGCCTTCTTCGCCAACAGTCCTGCGGCAACGGTGTTTCTTGGGTTGGAAGTGTTGGTACAACTCGTTATCGCGGCGATAATCACCGCTCCGTCAGGCATTAGACCATCTGTGCGATTTTCTACCACGCCTGCAATACCTTTTGCCTTTAGCTCGGCCGTTGCTACTCGTGCGTGTGGGTTGGAAGGACCTGCGATATTACGAGTAACGGTGGATAAGTCAAATTCTAATACTCGTGGATAAACTGCCTTGGTCATTGCTCCTGCCCACAGCCCAATGGTTTTTGCATATTGTTCAACCAATTTAACTTGTTTAGGCTCACGACCTGTCAAAGTCAAATAATCCAAAGTGTTTTGGTCAATATAAAATAGTCCAGCACTTGCCCCATATTCAGGGGTCATATTGGCAATCGTTGCTCTATCGCCAACTGACAGACTGTCCGCTCCTTCGCCAAAAAATTCCAAATACGCCCCAACCACTCGCTCGTTGCGTAAAAACTCAGTTAACGCCAGTACGATGTCGGTTGCTGTAATGCCTGCTTGCTTTCTGCCGATTAAATGCACGCCAATGATATCGGGTGTACGCATCATTGACGGTTGTCCTAACATCACGCATTCAGCCTCTAGACCGCCTACACCTACCGAAATTACACCTAGTGCATCGGTATGTGGTGTATGGCTGTCTGTACCGACACAGGTGTCAGGAAATGCTACACCATCTTTAATCTGCACCACGGGCGACATCTTTTCAAGGTTGATCTGGTGCATGATGCCATTACCTGCTGGTATGACATCAACATTTTTAAAAGCGGTTTTTGTCCATTCAATAAAGTCAAAACGGTCATCATTACGGCGGTCTTCAATGGCACGGTTTTTGGCAAAAGCGTCAGGGTCATCGCCGCCGTGTTCCACCGCCAAAGAATGGTCTACAATGAGCTGGGTTTGTACCACAGGATTGACTTTGGAGGGGTCTCCGCCAGCTTGGGCAATCGCATCACGAAGTCCTGCTAAATCGACCAAAGCCGTCTGACCCAAAATGTCGTGGCACACCACACGACAAGGATACCAAGGAAAATCCAATTCTTGCTTATTATGGATAAGCTCGCCTAAGTATTCGCCCAATTTTGGGTCATCCTTGCAATTTCTTACCAACTGTTCAGCAAGAACTTTGGCGGTGTAGGGGAGAGTCTTGTAGCTATCCGCCTTGACATCGTTAATCGCCTGCTCTACATCAAAATAATGTAGCTCGGTATCAGCTAAAAGTTTGCGGTAGTTTTTCATTGCTAAGTTCCTTTTTTGGCTGTGAAAAATTCAATAATATGTCTGCAAAACACAACAAGCACATACCTTTATATTTTTGATATGTGCTTTTATTTTTTAGTGGTCTTGAAAAGGGCATTTAATGATTTTTTTGCTCACAATATCAAGCAAATTATAAAAATCATCGGTAATGTAATCAGGACTACATTTAGCTAGTAATTCTTTGCTGTGAGACCCCCAAGTTACCGCACAGGTTTTGACATTCGCAGACTGTCCAGCCTGTATATCAAAAGTTGTGTCTCCAATCATAATTACTCTTTTATAGTTGTCTTGTTTTATGCCAAAAAAATCCAAAGCAACCTTAACGCATTCAGGATTTGGTTTTGGTTGAGTAACTTGGTCTGCTCCAACCAAAAAATCCACATAATCACTGATACCTAATTGTTGAATATTTCTGATGGCAACATCTGTTTTTTTGCTTGTAACAATAGCAATTTTTTTTCCTTGTTGTTTTAATGCTGATAGGCATTCTTTCATATAAGGAAAACCTTTTATGTGTTGCTCTGATTCTGAACGATATATATTCCTAAATATAGACAAAAGTTTTTCAAACTCATTTTGGCTTAAATGGCTTGCTCCCAGTTCCTTAAAAGATAACTCTATTGGTATTCCCATTAAATGAACGATATGTTCTGATGTTGGGATTGCCAACCCAATTTCTGAAAAAGCCTTTTGGGTAGATATAATAGCACATTCTGATGAATCCGCTATTGTACCATCAAAATCAAATAGTATATGAGTATATTGATATACATCATTTTCCCAAAACTTATCAAACACTACATCATTATTGTCTGGTAAAAAATATGATTCAGGGAATGGTCTTGGTTTTCCGTGATTAAATAAAGAACCTAGTCCTTCATAAACTTCCATTCCGTTATCATATTTTTTTGTGCGTTCTCGGATTTTTTTCTGCCAAGTGAGCTTATCATCAAAATCCTTATAAAAACAGTTAGACCCAGATAAAGTCTGCATTGCTAGCACAATAGATGAACCTAAATTTCTTGATTTTCTTTCGTTATGAAAGGGGCTACTGACATTCACAAACCAAATTTCTCCATCAAAACAATATGCAAAATTGGGAGATGCAGAATTTTTTGGAATTTCCTTTATCCACTCACTTGGGTCATACTGATGTGTCTTTGTGAGCAAATCCCAAGCAGAATAATGATGAGTATCTTCAAGTGATAGTCCGCCTTTTAATTCCATAAAAACAATCAATGGCAACAGCCCTTTATGCTCTTTATCATCAAGACTCCTTAAAATATTCAAATACTCTTGCATAATCTGAGACATTTTAAGACCAATATCAGATTCATCTTTTTCAATAAACCCTACTTTTGTAAGTTGCTTTCTGTGAGCAATAATGCCAAGTAAACAAGGGAAATCTTTTTTATTAAGATTATCATCAAGTTCAGTAAATGACTGTACTACCCAATTTGGTAAAGAAATGTTTGGTTTTGGAACGAAATCATCATAAGAATATAAAATTTTTGATTGCATAATAAATATTTCCTTAAAATTCATAGAATGAAATATATCAATTCCATTCTATGAACATAATCCAAAAATTACCGCTCATTCATCGGCATAAATTTTAAATTCTCAGGGCCTGTATAATTGGCACTTGGGCGAATGATTTTTCCATCTGCTCGTTGTTCTAAGATATGAGCCGCCCAGCCAGCCGTGCGAGCCAGCACAAACAGTGGGGTAAACATTGCGGTGGGCACCCCCATTTTTTGATAAGACACCGCAGAGAACCAATCTAAGTTTGGAAACATTTTTTTCTCATGCCACATAAGAGTTTCTAAGCGTTCAGCAATGTCAAATAGTCGCATATCGCCTGTTTCCTCCGATAGGTCTTTGGCGACTTGCTTAATGACGACATTTCTAGGGTCAGCAATGGTATAGACAGGGTGTCCAAAGCCGATGATGATTTCTTTTTTTTGCAATGCGTTCTTTAATGTCTGTTTCTGCTTCATCAGCACTGCGATAGCGTTTTTGAATATCATAAGCGACTTCATTCGCTCCGCCGTGCTTTGGTCCTTTTAATGCTCCAATCGACCCACAGATGCACGAATAAATATCAGACCCTGTGCCAGCAATGACACGACTGGTGAATGTGGACGCATTGAACTCGTGCTCAGCATATAAAATCAGACTGATGTGCATTGCTTTAACATGGCTGTTGTCTGGTCGTCTGCCGTGCAATAGATACAAAAAATGCCCACCAATGCTGTCTTCTTCACTCTCCACACTGATACGCTTGCCATTGTGGCTGTATTGATACCAATACAGTAGCATAGAGCCTAGACTTGCAATTAGTTTATCAGCAATGTCTTTAGCCTCTGACGCAGGCTGGCTCTCACGCTCGGGGTGTACGCAACCAAGCATGGATACACCTGTTCTCATCACATCCATCGGGTGTGTATGGGCAGGCAGGCTCTCTAATACTTCAATGACCCGAATCGGCAAACCACGCATGGATTTTAATTTTTGTTTGTAGGCTGTCAGCTCAAATCGATTGGGTAGGTGTCCGTGGATGAGTAGATGAGCGACCTCTTCATATTCGCAGTTATTTGCTAAGTCTAAAATATCATAACCACGATAATGCAAATCATTGCCTGATTTACCAACGGTGCAAAGAGCGGTATTGCCTGCGATTTGTCCGCTTAGGGCGACTGATTTTTTGGGTTTAAAGCCGTCAATTTTGGGTAGGGTTTGTTCACTCATAGCAGTGTTCCTTTTGTCCTTAATGGGAAGAATGATAATTTAATGGCATTAGGCGGTTAAATTATCGGTTTTTGGATAATTATGCTTGGATAATTATCCGTTTTTTAAATATCCTTTTTAAAACTGGGTGGGGATATTTAAATTTTTACAGCTTTAAAAATCCAGAGTGCCCAATTTTTAAAGCCAATATTAACAATATTATAAAAATTAACATTTTAAAAATGTTAGTACTAATTTTATCTCTTAACCATATACCAATATATAGACCGATAATAGAAAATATGGTTAGAAAAAATATCAATCCATATTCATTTTTATCAAGTAATAAATATTGATTTCTTAGCATATAAATTTGAATAATTTTTGCCAATAAAAAACATAAATTACTTGCTTTTGTGATACGATTTTTATCATCTGTTTCACTAAATAAAAACATAAGTAATATTGGGGACATTGCATTAGTAGCACCACCAACTATCCCAGCTAATAACCCAAATAAAACCATATTTTTATTATTAGGATTTACTTTAATGCTTTTAGCTTTTCCATACATATTCAATAATCCGTTTATTGAATAATATAGGGTAATACTTGCCATTAAAATATATAAATAAGATACTGGTAACATTAAAAGCATTTTTACACCTAAAATACTTCCAATAACACTACTAATAGCAAGCAATTTATAAGCTCTTAGGTAGTAAATTATTTCTTGATAAATGCTTTTTTGATTATTGCTACATAATACCAATATACTCATCAAAAGACTGGGTAATGCTACCAATGCAACTACCTTAGATAGGGGCATAACAAATGCTAAGGAAGTAGTTCCTAGCATTGGAAATGCCATACCTGTAATTCCGTGCAATATTGAAGCAATAACAAAAACAACAGATTGTATTATCTCTTGCACAAAATCCCCCTAAATGGTAATTCTAGCTCTAACATAATGTCTAGATTTATCTGTATAATCTGTTCTAGCGTGCAAACCATTGGAATTATCAATAATGATTAAATCATCATCTTGTGCGGAAAACTCTTGAATATTATTGGAGTTTTTTATCAAACTTACCATATAATCAAGAGCATCTATCATTTCTTGTGTTACCTTATCTTTATTTTCTAAAATGCCTTTGTAAATACAATCATCTCTAAATCTAATCATTTGACTATCATTGGGCAAAATAGTTCCCCATACAACACCATCTCTTTCCCCAAAGGATTTTGGTGTTTTAAATGGATGCTGATTTGCAAGAATATTTAGATATTGCAATCCAAGTTCTGTATTTGATAGTTCTTTCTTAATATCAGATGAACTTAAAAATAGAGAATTCTCCCCATCGTTAGCAGATTTTACAACATACATTACCAAGTAATTTTCTGGATTTTCACTAAAAGACGAATCGCTATGAAGTGGGCATTCTCCAACATCTTCCGAAAATGTAATTTCATTGTTAGTTGCATAGTCATCACCACGATATTTAATATCCCAAAATATGGATTTTAAATTATCATCATTTTTATGATTTGTTAATTTTCCTAATTTAGAAAGAAAGTCAAATAATTTTTGATTTCTCTCTACTTCATCACAATTACCAATATTTAAACCACGAACAATACAATATCCAACATTGCTGACCGTTTCGTGAATTTTTTCCAATAGATTGACATTGGTAACAGATAGAATATGGTTTTTACTCATAGTAGATAACCTTATTTAACTAGTTGATTGAAAATTGATTGCTTTTGATTTATGAAGAAATCATTAGTTAGCTTTTGCGTTAATATACCTCCTATCCAAATAATCCTCAAAAGCGTGGTAATTAATGCGTTCGTATAATTCACTGCGAGTTTGCATTGTGTCTATGACATTTTTTTGTGTGCCGTCAGCTCGTATGGCATTATAGACATTCTCTGCCGCTTTATTCATCGCTCTAAATGCCGACAGTGGATACAGCACCAGCGACACATCAACGCTGGCTAATTCGTCCGTGGTATAAAGGGGCGTTGAACCAAATTCGGTAATGTTCGCCAAAATCGGCACGCCTGTCGCATTGGCAAATTTTTGATACATCGCAAGGTCGGTAATTGCTTCTGGAAATAGCATATCTGCCCCTGCCTCTACATAGGCACACGCTCGCTCAATCGCACCGTCTAAGCCTTCTACTGCTAAGGCATCGGTACGAGCCATAATCACAAAATTGTCATCGGTACGAGCATCTACAGCCGCTTTGATTCTATCTACCATCTCTTGCGTGGAGACAACGGCTTTATTTGGGCGGTGACCACAGCGTTTTGCACCAATCTGGTCTTCAATGTGCATTGCTCCTGCCCCAAATTTGATTAAAGATTTTGTGGTGCGGGCAATATTAAACGCACTCGCCCCAAAACCTGTATCGGCGTCCACCAGCAGGGGTAAGTCGCATACATCGGTAATGCGGCGAACATCGGTAAGTACATCATCAAGATTAGAAATGCCCAAATCAGGCAAGCCAAGAGAGCCTGCTGCCACACCACCACCTGATAAATAGATGGCTTTAAAGCCTGCTCTTTTGGCAAGTAGTGCATGGTTTGCGTTAATTGCACCGACAACTTGTAAAGGTCTTTCATTGTTGACGGCTTGACGAAAATTAAGACCTGCTGAAGTGATACTCATGATGGTTATCCTTTGTTCTTAAAAGCAGCAAAAGCTGGCTGGGATTGAATGATGTTTACAAATTAGTGTGTAAGTAAGGCCTATATAATAGGCGACTAAATGATGGTGGTGATATGATTTAGTATAGTCATAAGTTTGAAATATTGCCATAGACGAGTTCTAAAAAACACTCATCATAAAGATGAGTGTTGCAATACTATACAGAAATTAAATAATATACTTTGTGTTTTGCAATATTATGGGCGGATTTATACAAATTTTGGATATTATTTAAAATATTTTGTTACAAATTTATCAATAAGGGGTTTGTTTGTATGATGCCTTTTTTTCATAGACAGTTTGGATTGATTTTAATAGTGTAGTGATGTTAGGGTTTTGGTTGTCCAAAAGTGTATTAAGATATATGGGGGAGGTGGCATTATCAGGGCTAAGTGGTAGGTAGGTGATTTTTTCTTGATGAATTCCCTTTAGGCTTATTGGCACGATGGTGACGCCTTCACCTGCTGACACAAGCCCTAAGGCAATCTGCATATCTCTAACCTTTTGAGTATTTTTTGGAATAAGATGTCGTTCGTAAAATAAATGTAAAAGAGGATCAAACTCTTGTCCTGTACTCAATAGTATGGGTGTGCGATGATACAAGATTAACATCTCATCATTTAATGATTTAAAAGAAATGTTGCTTTTTTTTGTAAGTTGATGATTCATCGGCAGGGCAACAACCAGCTGTTCATGTCGTAAGAGTATTTGTTTGATGAATGATTCTGACGATAAAAAACGACCAAAGCCGACATCGATTTCGCCTGCTTTTAATGCACGATTCTGATCACCAGAGCTGATTTCTGTCAGTCTAACATCAAGGTTTGGCAGTTGTACTCTTAGCTCGCCTATTACATCAGGCAGTAGTCCATATAAGATTGATGCCACAAAACCGATTCTTAAAGTATTTGGGGTGTATTTACCAAAAGTTTGGGTGAGTGTGATGAGTTCATTTAGCTCATGCAGGTTTTTTTTGGCGTGATTATAAAAAAAGATACCTGCCGCTGTTAACTGTATTGGTCGATGGCGACGGTCGATGAGTTGTTGTCCGAGCGTCTGTTCAAGCTGGGCAATATGGCGAGATAAGGTGGGTTGTGAGATACCTAGCATCTTGGCGGACTGGCTGATATTACCCGTCTTTGCTACATGAATAAAGGTGTTGAGATGAGATAAATCCATGATTTATGCCAAGTTTAAAAATAGTATAATTAGAATAGCACAAAATCATAGTTTTGTGTGGTATGACTTAAATTGAGTTGCTATAATGTTGCGGTAGGGTTAAAAAATTCTCAAATTTTCCACAAAAATACTTGAAATGCTAAAAAACTATGCTATCATGCGAACTACCAAATTTTATTTATATTTTATGGAGCCTAGTTCATCACGCAAGCTAAGTCAAATAAAGATGGTGTTTGGTTGATGGACTGGTGAGAATTGTGGCCTACTTTCTTAACAGGATTTAATAAGTAGTAACAATTTTTAGGGCTAGGAGTGGTCTTAAGAAGTATTTTGTTAAGGAAGTGAATTTTTAAATTGCAACTATGCAATTTACAAGGAGGTTACCATGTCGCATGGTACAGAACACGATGTCGTGGGCTACTGGAAAGCCAATGTACGCCTCATCATCGGTTGCTTAATTGTTTGGGCATTATGCTCGCTCGGTTTTGCTATCATACTTCGCCCAGCATTGATGGGCATCACTTTCATGGGTACAGACCTTGGACTATGGTTTGGTCAGCAAGGTGCTATTCTTGTTTTTGTCGCTTTGATTTTTTTCTATGCTTGGCGTATGAACAAGCTGGATAAAGAATATGGCGTAGAGGAGGAATAAGCCATGAGTCAGTTTTGGATTAACCTATTTTTTGTTGGTGCTTCGTTCGTGCTTTACTTTGGGATTGCACTGTGGGCGCGTGCTGGCTCAACAGAAGAATTCTATGTTGCAGGTGGCGGTGTTCACCCTGTTGTGAACGGTATGGCAACGGGTGCTGACTGGATGAGTGCTGCGTCATTTATCTCAATGGCAGGTATGCTAGCGATGGGTGGCTATGCTGCGTCGGCCTATTTGATGGGTTGGACGGGTGGTTTTGTATTGCTTGCATTATTGCTCGCCCCTTACCTTCGTAAGTTCGGTAAATTTACTGTACCTGACTTTATTGGCGATCGTTTCTATTCTAAATCGGCTCGTCTGATTGCGGTTGTCTGCCTTATTCTTGCATGTACAACCTATGTTATCGGTCAGATGACAGGTGCTGGCGTTGCTTTCTCTCGCTTCTTAGAAGTTGATAAGAATACAGGTCTTATCATTGCTGCTGTTGTGGTATTATTCTATGCTGTATTAGGTGGCATGAAGGGTATCACCTATACACAGGTTGCTCAGTATGTGGTATTGATGATTGCCTATATCGTGCCTGCGATTTTTATTTCTTTAAACATCACTGGTAACCCTATCCCAGCTTTGGGCATGTTTGGCAATGATGTGGAAAGTGGCATGACCATGTTGTCTAAGCTTGACGCATTAGTAACCGATCTGGGTTTTGCTGCTTATACTGCCGATGTACCTGATAAACTAAATATGTTCTTGCTGACTTTATCGTTGATGATTGGTACTGCTGGTTTGCCACATGTTATCATCCGCTTCTTTACGGTTAATAAAGTATCCGATGCTCGTTCGTCAGCAGGCTGGACATTGGTATTCATCGCCTTGCTATATACGACCGCTCCTGCGGTAGGTTCTATGGCTCGTATGAATTTGGTTGAGACTGTATATCCAAATGGTACAGCTTCTGCACCGATTGATTATGAAGCTCGCCCAGAATGGATGAAAAACTGGGAACAAACAGGTCTTTTGAAGTTTGAAGATAAAAATGGTGATGGCAAAATTGATTACTATAATGACAACTCAAAAGACGATGCTTTCTTGGCAGCGGCTGAAGCCAAAGGCTTAAAAGGCAATGAATTGGTTGCTAACAATGACATCATGGTACTTGCCAACCCTGAGATTGCAAACTTACCTGGTTGGGTTATTGGTCTGATTGCAGCAGGTGGTATCGCAGCGGCGTTATCTACTGCAGCAGGTCTGTTGCTAGCCATCTCGTCAGCCATTTCGCATGATTTGATTAAAATGGTGCTCAAGCCAGACATTTCGGATAAAGGTGAACTAAATGTCGCCCGTGTCGTGATGGTATTATCGATTGCGGTAGCCACTTGGTTGGGTATGAATCCGCCAGGCTTTGCGGCACAAACAGTCGCCTTGGCGTTCGGTATTGCAGGCTCTTCGTTGTTCCCTGCCTTGATGATGGGTATATTCTCAAAACGCATTAACAACAAAGGTGCGGTTGCGGGTATGCTAGCAGGGTTGATCTTCACCTGTATATACATATTCTTGTTTAAAGGTTGGTTCTTTATTCCAGGTACTGCAAGTCTTGCTGATGATGCTTCTGGTTGGATATTTGGTATCAATCCACTTGGTATCGGTCCGATTGGTGCATTGCTAAACTTCGTGGTCGCATTTGCGGTATCGTATATGACAGCACCGCCACCACAAGAGATTCAAGATCTTGTTGAAAGTGTGCGCTATCCTAAAGGTGCAGGTGCTGCGATTGATCACTAATCGCAAAGCCTTCAAAAAATGCAAGTCTTAAGGGCTTGCATTTTTTATTGTATATTTGCACTCATGACTAACGATATGAAATTATTTATATGTCAAGTCAAAGTGTATAAAAGGGTTGAAAAAAACTAACTATTCAAGCAGAATGCTTTGTGATATAGTTTGGATACTGTATGATGACTTATGATAATCATCAAAGCATTTGGCAAACTGATTGGTAAATTTAAGGAAAAATAACGATGTTTTGGGAATTGATTGCAACTTTTTTGACAGGATTTATGGCGGCAGGCGTGGTGATGTCATTACGACTTATCATCAAAAAATTACCAAAGTGGATTGTGCCGGCAGCAGCAGGGCTTGGTATGATTGGTTTTCAGGTGTATAGCGAGTATGATTGGTTTGACCATACCAAAAACCGTCTCCCAGAGGGAGTGGTCGTGGTGGCGACGCATGAATCATCTGTATTTTATCAGCCTTGGTCGTATTTTATTGCACCAACCACTCGCTTTGTGGCTGTCGAAAAGATAGTAGGTGAGTCAGGTCTTGTTAGGCAAGCGAACTTATACTTTTTTGAAAGACGCATGTCGGCAGAGCATACGCCCATTTTGGTGGATTGTCAGAATAAACGCCAATCTGACTTCTCAAAAGTACCAAATTGGGGCATAACGCCAATGACTAATAATATCGTCATGGCAGTATGCAATTAAAGTGTTCTAAAGATTAATAGCAATAAAAACCTTGATTATATCATACCAGAAAATAGATAATTTTGTAGTAGTTCTCATTGTGTACACATCTTATAGATGATTTGAGTAATAAGTTTAAAACCAAAGTTAGTAAAATAAAAGTGAGTATTTAAATAAAAAAGTCCTGCCAGTGCAGGGCTTTTTTGGTTTATGAATCAGATTTTGAATTTTTCTTTAACAAAGTAATAATTTCTTTTAGTGAATCAATCTCATTTTGTTTTTGTTCTAGTAGCACATCTTTATTTTGAAGTAATTCATCTTTATGTCTCAATAACATCTTTAGTTTTTCGTTGTCAGTGGCAATACTATCATTTGTTCCACAGTAAGCTGTATTATTATCTGAACTTTCGTTATTCATTAAAAAATAAATGTTTTTATTGCTATTTTGCATCAGTTCAAGCACATCCAACTCAAAAATCTGTGCTATTTGTTCTAGTTTGGCTAATGTCAGCTTGGTCTCTCCGCGTTCAATCTTGGCGTAGCCATTAACAGACATATGCAATTTATTTGCCATCTCCTCTTGAGACCACTGATTTATTTCACGCATGATTTTAATTTTTTGGGGAATGTTTTTCATATTGCCTACTTTTTGGGTAATTTTCACCACAAATGTGTTTTTTATAAATATTGCTTGTTGGTGGTTGAAGTTGCTTGTCATCACTATAATTTCATTATATTTTTTGTTGCTTTAATTGGCAAGTATTTTTTAAGTAAGGATTTGTATGCAGGGTTTTGGTTTTCCAATTGAAACGATTGTAATATTTTTTGGTGTGATTGTCATTTCTGTTTATTTAGATTTATTTGCTCACAGAAACACTGCTGAAATTAGCATAAAAGATGCATCGCTTTGGTCTGTCTTTTGGATTGGTCTTGCGATGCTATTTTATAGTTATTTGTGGTGGCGATTTACACCTGAATTTGCCAATCTTTATCTGGCAGGATATGTTCTAGAAAAGAGTTTATCCATTGATAACCTAATGGTCTTTATGGCAATTTTTTCATCATTTGGTATTGCAGGCAAGTTGCAACATCGAATTTTGTATTGGGGAATTATCGGTGCTTTGGCTTTTAGGGCGATATTTGTAGCAATCGGTACAGGGCTTTTTGTTGCCAGTCCTTGGGTTGGTTTCTTGTTCTCTGCATTTGTCATTTGGAGTGGGTTTAAAATGCTACAAGGCAGCGATGATGATAGTGAAGAAATTGAAGATTATTCTAATCATTGGAGCGTGCGATTGATGGGTAAATTTACACCTATTTATAGCCGACTTTTTGGCGATAAATTTTTTGTCAAACATGGTGAGCTTAATGCTGAACAATTAGCTGTAACGACAAGAAAAGGTTTGCGTTATGCCACCCCTGCTTTTTTGTGCCTAATGGCGATTGAGACATCTGATGTGGCTTTTGCTTTTGACTCTGTACCTGCGGTTATTGCGATCACTCAAGAGCCATTATTGGTGTATGCGGCAATGATTTTTGCCATTTTGGGGCTTAGAAGTTTGTATTTTGTACTAGCTGCATTAACCAAATATTTGGTGTATTTAGAAAAGGCGGTGGTTGCGTTATTGTTTTTTATTGGCTTTAAAATGGGTTTGCAGTCGTGGAATCATGCCATTAGCGACACAGGCATTCATATTTCAGCAAATACAAGTTTAATAATAGTTTTATCTGTTCTAGCAAGCGGTGTGATTGCATCGTTTATTTTTCCTGAAAAACAATAACTGTTTTTCTTTTTCACTTGACACAATGGAGAATGATTATGTCAGTATCTTTATCAAAAGGCGGTAATGTCAGCTTGAGCAAAAGCGACCCTAGCTTAACCAAGCTTATTATTGGTTTGGGTTGGGATGTGCGTTCAACTGATGGTGTGGATTTTGACCTTGATGGCAGTGCTTTTTTGTTGGCTAGCAACGATAAAGTGCGTTCAGATAATGATTTTATTTTTTATAATAACTTAAAGTCAATTGATGGTAGCGTGGAGCATACAGGTGATAATCGTACTGGTGAGGGTGATGGTGATGATGAAAGTCTAATCATTAATTTAGATAAAGTGCCAGCAGGTATTGAAAAGATTGCCATTACTGTAACCATTCATGATGCCGACATTAGAAGACAAAGTTTTGGTCAGGTTTCCAATGCATTTATTCGCTGTGTAAATGGGGTAAGTGACAGGGAAATCGCTCGTTTTGATTTAAATGAAGATGCTTCTACCGAAACCGCCATGATTTTTGGGGAAGTGTACCGCCATAATGGCGAGTGGAAATTCCGTGCTATCGGCCAAGGTTTTTCAGGTGGTTTAGGAGCTTTGGCACGCAATTATGGTATTAATATCTAATAAATAGCTATTGACAATAAAGAGCGGTTAATTATTCGCTCTTTATTTTTTAGGGTTGGTTCTTATGATTAGGAGTGCATAATGGCAATTGATGTAACCAAAAAACCAAAAATTTCACTGAGTAAAATTGTGCTAGAAAAATCTGGCGATGCAGCAAGAGTAGACTTATCCAAAAATAATGACAGTGCTATCGTTATTAATTTAAACTGGTCTCAAAGCAAAAAACCTAATGGATTGCTAGCTGGTTTATTCCAAAAACATCAAGAGATCGATTTAGATTTGGGTTGTTATTATCAATTAAAAAATGGTCAATCAGGTGTCATTGATGGCGTGCAATTTTCTCACAATCGTGGCGGAGCAAGAAACCAACAAACCGCACAAGGTTGTTATACACAATCACCTTGGGTATGGCATTGTGGAGATGATAGAGTTGGTAGTAGTGCGACTGGCGAAAGTATTTTGGTTAACCCACAGGGTATTTTAGATATTAGACAGCTAATCGTTTATTGTTTTATTTATGATGGGGTTGCCAAGTGGAATGAGTCTGATGCCATTGTAACAATAAAAATACCCAATCAACCTGATGTTGTGGTTGAAATGGGCAGACAGACTGATGGCAGAAAATTTTGTGCGATTGCTATGATTGATTTTTCTGGTAATCATATGACAGTACGCAAGCAAATTACCTTTCATCGTGGACATAAAGACTGTGACGATTATTATAAATGGGGCTTTAACTGGGGAGCTGGTTCTAAATAGTCTATTAATGTTTAAAAACCGCCTTAGTGCGGTTTTTTGTCATCTTTGAGTCTTTGTTTTATTAGAGTCATCACATTTAGCTTGGCAACTTTATCAAAATAATCATATACAAAAATATGATGCCTTGTTAAAATACAGTTAAATTCTAGCAACAAAATTTTATTAAGGAATATCCAATGAAGGCTGCTTTATCTTTGATGACGGTATTTGTTTTGTCAGGTTGTGTGGCAACACCCACCACGCAAACCAAAACTGCCAAACCTACAACTAAAATCAGTGAACGAAAAAAACAAGACATTGCCCCAGAAATTGGCTATGGTTTAACTGACCAAAAACTGACGCACGCCAAACATTTTATGGTAGCTACCGCTAATCCTATTGCCACGCAAGCAGGCTATGATATTTTATTAAAGGGTGGTACAGCCATTGATGCTATGATCGCTGTACAGAGCACGCTTGGCCTTGTTGAGCCGCAATCATCAGGACTTGGCGGTGGGGCATTTGTTGTCTATTGGGATAATAAAACTAAGCAGTTAACAACTTTTGATGGGCGGGAAACTGCCCCACAAGCGGTTGATGGTGAGTTATTTATGAAGGATGGTAAGCCTATGGGCTTTATGGATGCAGTCGTTGGCGGTCGCTCGGTTGGTGTGCCTGCTATCCCCATGCTTATGGAAACCTTGCACAAAAAATATGGTAAATTAGCATGGCAAAGCCTATTTGATACACCCATTGGTTTAAGCAAAAATGGTTTTTATGTCTCAAAACGCATGGCAGACTCTATTAAAAGTAATCAAAAAACCTTAGCAAATTATAAATCAACTGCTGATTACTTTTTGCCAAATGGCAAACCTTTGCAAGAGGGTGATTTGCTAAAAAATAATGAATACGCAAATACCTTAAAAATGCTTGCTGCAGAAGGTTCACGCCCATTTTATCAAGGTCGGTATGCCCAAAACATCGTAGGTGTCGTCCAAAATAACAACGGTGCATTAAGTATGGCGGATTTTCATGATTATAAAGTCATACAAAAAGAGCCTGTCTGTGCCAATTACCGCAGCTATCAAGTGTGTGGTATGGACGCACCAAGCTCTGGGGGTATTGCGGTTGGGCAGATTGTCGGTGTGCTCAATCAATTTTCAAAAGAGCAATTACCAAAAGATGACCCAAACACGCTAAGAATCTTGGGTGATGCGTCAAGGCTTGCATTTGCTGACCGTGAAAAATATGTAGCTGACCCCGAATTTGTCAATGTGCCAAGCCAATTTTTGATGTCAGACCATTATCTAAAAAACCGTGCCAAACTTATCAAAAACAGCAATACTGCCCTTGATGTGGTTCAAGCAGGCAATGTGCCCAATTTACAAAGCAAGTATGCTGCTGCCCCAAGTCTAGAATTACCGTCTACAAGCCATATTAGCATCGTGGATAAATATGGCAATGTATTATCCATGACCACATCAATCGAAAATGCGTTTGGTTCAGGGCTTATGGCGAATGGTTATTTATTAAATAACGAATTGACTGATTTTTCTTTTGAGCCAACCAAGAGCGGTAAATATGTCGCCAATCGTGTTGAAGGTGGTAAGCGTCCACGCTCATCAATGGCACCTACTATTGTGATGCTAGATGGTAAGCCGTATATGGTAGTTGGTTCGCCAGGCGGTAGTCGTATTATTGGCTATGTCGCCAAAACACTGGTGGCACATATTGATTGGGGTATGGATATTCAACAAGCGATTAATTACCCAAATGTTTTAAACCGCTTTGGTAATTATGAGCTTGAACAAAACAGTGATGCAATAGACTTTAATGATAAGCTCATTGAGTTTGGCTTTAAAACTGATATTCGGGATTTGAATTCAGGCGTTCAAGGTATTGTGATTACGAATGCAGGTCTATCGGGCGGTGCTGACCCACGCCGAGAGGGTAAGGTTATGGGGCGTTGATACTATTTTGCGATCATTTTAAATTCTAATAATCATAACAGCATAAGAGGTAGCTCAAGTAATCCGATAAATGATGCAGGTCTTTGAACGCATGTTTAGCTATCTTTTTTGGATTTTTTAAAGATGTTTAAGACCTTAGGCTATTTTGGTCTATTACTTAAGTTATGCCATATTACAAACTGTATCATAAAAATCATGTTATAATAAAGTGCTAAATGATTTGAAAAACTTGAGAAATTATGAAAGTATTGGGGCTTGAGACATCTTGTGATGAGACAGGGCTTGCGATTTATGATAGCCAAATGAATGATGGAAAGGGCGGTGTACTCGCTCAAGTGCTGCATAGCCAGATTGAACTGCATGCTACTTATGGTGGCGTTGTGCCTGAGCTTGCTAGCCGAGACCATATTCGTAAACTTGTACCGCTTTTTCATGATTTGTTGGAGCAGGCGAATATCTCAAAGCACAAGATTAGTGCTATCGCCTATACCAAAGGTCCAGGATTGATTGGTGCTTTGATGACAGGAGCGTTGTTTGGGCGGACGCTTGCTTATGGGCTTGGCGTGCCCGCCATTGGTGTGCATCACATGGAAGGACATCTGTTAGCACCTTTGTTGGGTGATGATGTGGCATTTCCTTTTGTCTGTTTGTTGGTTTCAGGTGGGCATACCATGCTTGTGCGAGCAGATGGGGTGGGTCAATATGAAGTTTTGGGTGAATCTATTGACGATGCAGCAGGCGAGTGCTTTGATAAAGCAGCAAAGATGCTAAATCTGCCTTATCCGGGCGGTCCAAATATCGCACAACTGGCGGTCGGTGGGGATAAGAATGCCTATGAGCTACCACGCCCCATGTTGGGCAAAGGACTTGATTTTTCATTCAGTGGCATGAAAACTGCCATTCATAATGTCATCAAAGACACGCCAAATGCCGATAAGGACCCTGTGGTTCGTGCCAATATTGCAGCAAGTTTTGAGTTTGCAGTTGTTGATACACTGGTTAAAAAATGTATTAAGGCATTAAAGCAGACAGGACTAAAACGCCTTGTTATTGCAGGTGGTGTGTCCGCCAACAGTGAACTTCGATTAAATCTAGAAAAACAGCTCGCCAAAATTCATGCCACCGTGCATTATGCACCAAAAGAGCTATGTACGGATAATGGAGCGATGATTGCTTATGCAGGATACTGCCGTTTACAGATGGGGCAGAGTGATGGACTATCGGTTTCGTGTGTGCCCAGATGGGATATGCAAAGTTTGGCAGTCTAGTTGCCGTTTTGTTTGTTGGTTATTTGTGAGCCATGTGTCGGATTTTTGGTAAATTGAAGAAGCGTAAAGTAAAAATAGTTGGGCTTGTGAGGTAACTTGAATTATTTTCAATTATTTTTAAAAATATATCATTTTTATTCATCTAAGTTTTGTGGTTTAATATACATGTCTTTTAAGCAGTTGTGAAAAACAGCTGACAACCACTAAACATAGGTGATGACATGACAACACAATTTAAATGCCAAGTTCATACCCTTGAATTTGATGAAAATTATGAACCAGCCAGTAGTACTCGCTTAACCACTAACTTTGCCAACTTGGCTCGAGGCGAGAACCGCAAGCAAAACTTACAAAATGCCATTAACATGATTGACAATCGTTTTAATGATTTGGCAAATTGGGACAATCCTAATGGCGACCGCTACTCAGTAAAGCTAGACATTGTGTCTATTGATATTGATGTGGCAGGTAAGGGCGAGTTCTTCTCAGGTCTTGAATGGCTAAAAACTTCAGTGATTGACCATAAGACTGGCAAAACCATCGATGGCATCATCGGTAATAGCTTCTCATCTTTTGTGCGTGATTATGATTTTAGCGTGTTGCTTCGTGAATATAACGAAGGCAAGAGTGAGTTTAGCGTACCAGCAGGTTATGGCGATTTGCATGGCAAATTGTTCAAACTCATGGTAAACTCGCCAGAATACCAAGCTCAATTCAAAAAACCACCCGTCTTGTGCTTAAGCGTGGCAACCACCAGGACTTACCACAGAACAACCAACGCTCACCCAATTTTAGGTGTGGAATATGTGCAAAATGACTATTCATTGACTGATGAATACTTTGCCAAGATGGGCTTAAAGGTTCGCTACTTCATGCCGCCTAATTCGGTTGCACCGTATGCGTTTTATTTTGATGAAAATGCTGATTTGCTCAATGATTATACCAACCTTGAACTAATCAGTACGATTGCCACAATGGAAGCTTTCCAAAAAATCTATCGCCCAGAGATTTATAATGCTAACTCGGTGGCAGGGCAGGTGTATAAAGGTAGCTTGACTTATCAAGACTACTCACTGACCCAAGTTGAATATGACCGTGTGGAGCGTACCGAGCTTGCCATCAAGCAGGGTAAGCTTGCAGAAGAGCAGTTCATCAAGCCCTATAAAGAAATTTTAGATGCTTGGTTAAATGAAAAATAATTAACTTTGGTTCAAATCAGCTGATAGAATCATCGGCTGATTTGGCTTTTTTGTATCACATGAGATTTTAGGCTTTTAGGAAAACACAATGAGCAAACTTTTACTCCCTACTTCTACTGCCGGCAGTTTACCAAAACCTGCTTGGCTTGCCGAACCTGAAAAACTATGGTCGGAATGGAAATTCTCAGGCGATGAATTGCGACAAGCCAAGCAAGATGCCTTGTTGGTGTCACTTGCTGAGCAAGCCACTGCTGGTATTGATATTGTGAGCGATGGTGAGCAGACTCGCCAGCATTTTGTAACGACATTCATCGAACATCTAGACGGTGTGGATTTTAATAAACGAGAGACTGTTCGTATCCGCAATCGTTATGATGCTAGCGTGCCTAGCGTGGTAGGGGCGGTATCACGCCCTAAATCGGTATTTGTGGAAGATGCCAAGTTCTTGCGTGCACATACCGATAAACTCATCAAATGGGCGTTACCTGGTCCGATGACGATGATTGATACGCTGTATGATGGGCATTATAAGAGTCGTGAAAAGTTGGCGTGGGAATTTGCCAAAATCCTAAACGATGAAGCAAAAGAACTAGAAGCAGCAGGCGTAGATATTATCCAGTTTGATGAACCTGCTTTTAATGTGTTTTTTGACGAACTTAGTGATTGGGGTGTGGCAGCTTTAGAGCGAGCAGTAGAGGGTCTAAACTGTCAAACAGCGGTACATATTTGCTATGGCTATGGCATCAAGGCAAATACCGATTGGAAGCAGACGCTAGGCAATGAGTGGCGGCAATACGAAGAGAGCTTCCCGTTACTACAAAAATCAAGCATTGATATCATTTCATTGGAATGTCAAAATTCTAAAGTGCCAATGGACTTGATTGAACTGGTGCGTGGTAAAAAAGTCATGGTGGGGGCGATTGATGTGGCAACCAATACCGTTGAAACACCAGAGCAGGTGGCGGATACTTTGCGTAAAGCTCTACAATTTGTGGATGCAGATAAGCTATATCCTTCTACCAACTGCGGTATGGCTCCTTTGTCTCGCACGGTGGCACGAGGTAAGCTCAACGCCCTTAGTCAAGGAGCACAGATTATCCGTACCGAATTGACAGCGAATCGCTAGGCGTATTTGTACATAAGGTGTGCATGCCGCACCTTATGTTTACTTTGATAAACATCGATTAGATTTTAAGAATTAACATGGTATCTGTAACAGATTTTAAAGATGCGATGGCAAAGCTAGCCACTGCCGTGCATGTCGTAACCACTGATGGCGAACATGGTCGCTACGGCTTTACTGCATCGGCAGTAGCAAGCGTTACCGACTCACCACCCACGCTTCTTGTGTGTATGAATACAAGCATTCGCTTTTATGAGGATTTTGTCAAAAATGGCGTACTGATGGTCAATACGCTAACTGTCAAGCAGTCGCATTTATCCAACGCCTTTGCATCTTCGTTGAGTGCAGAAGAGAGATTTGCTACTGCCAGTTGGACGACTTTGGCAACAGGTTCGCCACTTTTGGAAGAAGCTCTCATTGGTTTTGATTGTAAGATTCGTGAAATTAAGGAAGTAGGCACGCACGGCATCTTGATTTGTGAAATTGTGGCAATCAAGCATGGCGATAGTAATGAGGCGTTAACTTACTATGAGCGTGGATACCATCAAGTTGCCCCACAGACGGCATTATAGATTGATGTATTTATTGATGAAATTGCACAAAAGGGCGAATCTGTTCGCTCTTTTTTATGCCTGCTTTTTTATTGGCAATCAACTTATGTTTACTGCAATCACTCAGTATGGGTTGTTATCTTGTTGAGCTGATTTAAGGTGTTGATAAATTTATCTTGCTTAGATGATGCTATTTTGAGAAAATAGGCTGTTTGGTAGATGTATCGTTAATCATCAATCCACCCACTAACCTTAAAAAAGAGTTCGCCTTGCCGTTATCTGAATCATCTTTAAAATTTGAATCCGTACCAGGGTTTGCCAGTCTATATTCTAATATCTTAGCTGCATTAAAAATGCTGGTTGGTAGTACTCGTGCATTTTCGCTGGTTAAGCCAACTTTTGGGCAGTTTATATTATTCTTATTGACAGCTTCAGGGTCAAACATTTTGTTTGGCTACTTGTCGGCACATGAAAGTGGCTATTTTAATGAACAAGGACTCATCAGTTATCTGATTTGGCCAGTCATTATCTTGGTGGCAGGCATCATTTTGGCAAAACGCACGATGAACTATTCGTTATTGTTTGTGCCTGTGATTTTGTGGCTGACTGCTGATACGATGCTTGTGTTATCACAAAGTGCCATCCAATTTTTGGATATTAAGGGTCTGCTGCCATCATCTTTATATGGTATTTTGCCTAATTTATTCATGTTGCTGTTTGTATGGCAGACGGCATCGTTGTTGTGGATTTTTGCCAAAAAGCTACATTGGCAGTGGTGGGAGCGACTGTTGATGATTGCTGGTGCGGTAGCATTACTGATTGTCTGGCAAAAAAACACCGCCGACCAACCGATTTTTAAGGTTAAGGAAGTTGTACCAACGCTAAGTGAGCAGCAGTTCTATGAGCAGTCAGCACTGCTGGAGCAAAAGCTATCTGCCATCGCCAAGGGGGTTAAGGGTAAGAGTGAGTGGTATTTTGTGGGGGTGGCAGGTTATGCAGAACAAAATGTCTTTGCCAAAGAAATTGAACAAGCACATCAGCTGTTTGAAGCTCGTTTTGGGGTAAAAGATCGTGCACTCATGCTGATTAACAACTTGTACACTTGGGATACTCATCCCATCGCCAGTCGCACAAGTTTGGCTCAGTCGCTAAAGAATATCGGCACAAAGATGAATCCTAATGAAGATGTGCTATTTTTGACATTAAGTTCACATGGGGCGGTTGATGAATCAGGTAGTATATTGGGGGATTTGGTGATGACTAACCCTCCTTTGACGCTTGACTCCATTGATCCTGTGTGGCTTCGTGGAGCACTTGATGCATCAGGTATTCGCTGGCGTGTTATTGTGGTGTCATCGTGCTATTCAGGGTCGTTCATTCAGGCTTTATCAAGTCCGACTACCGCCATCATTACCGCCAGCCGACCTGATCGTGCATCTTTTGGTTGTAGCAATGACGCTGACATGACTTATTTTGGTCGAGCATTTTTTGCAGAGAGTATGCGTGAACAAACGACGTTAACTGGAGCATTCTCTCAGGCTCGTCGCCGTATTGGCGAGCGAGAAGCACTCATGGGATTTGAGCCATCTGAACCGCAAATGGTGATGGGAGCGATGATGCAAATCGCTTTACCTGAGCTTGAAAAAACATTGTTTGATCGCACCAATAGCCTAAGTGTAAAGTTGCCTAAGTTTGATCACCTAGAGATTGTTAAATAAAAAAATCCTGCCTAATGGCAGGGTTTTTTATGGATTAACTCTTTGGAATGATTAAAGTATATATTTGATAAAACTAATTGATGAGTTGATATATATCATAAATTCAGATATATGTATAAAAAATTGTGAATAATGTTTGCATTTTATTTAATTTTTGACTATATTATCTTTGCTAATAAAGGCATTAACAGAAATTATGAATTTCTATTAATAAAATATTTTTTATTGTCAACACAGGAAGATTGCCATGACTATTCAAGCTACTATCGCTAAAATTGAGCAAAACTACGCTCATCAGCCAGAATTTATCCAAGCTGTTAAAGAAGTTGCCATGACTATCGAGAAGGTCTATGGCGATAACCCAAAATACGAAGCCTTGCAGGTATTTGAACGCCTATGTGAGCCTGATCGTATCATCTCATTCCGTGTAAACTGGGAAAACGATAAGGGTGAGATTCAAGTAAACCGTGGCTGGCGTGTACAGTTTAGCAATGCCATCGGCCCTTATAAAGGCGGTATCCGTTTCCACCCAACCGTAACCGAAGGCACTCTAAAATTCTTAGGTTTTGAGCAAATTTTCAAAAATGCCCTAACTGGTTTGCCAATGGGTGGTGCTAAGGGTGGTTCAGACTTTGACCCTAAAGGCAAGAGCGAGGCTGAGATCCGCCGTTTTTGCTACGCATTCATGCGTGAGCTTCATAAAAATGTCGGCAAAGATATGGATGTGCCTGCAGGCGATATCGGTGTGGGCGGTCGTGAAGTGAACTATATGTTTGCGATGTACAAAAACCTAACTCGTGAGTTTGAGGGGGTGCTAACTGGTAAAGGCGTAGGTCATGGTGGTTCGCTCATTCGTACTGAGGCGACAGGTTATGGACTTGTTTACTTCCTTGATAATATGCTAAAAGTCAACAACGATAGCCTAGAAGGCAAAACCGTCCTAGTATCAGGTGCAGGTAATGTGGCACAGTACGCTGCCGAAAAATGCCTACACTTGGGTGGTAAAGTCATCACTTTCTCTGACTCAAAAGGCACGCTTGTTGATAAAGATGGTTTCACCCAAGAGAAGATTGACTGGGTTAAAGCTCACAAAGAAAATGGCAAAGCTTTGGCTGACTATGTATCAGAGTTTGGTGGCGAGTGGTTAGAAGGTCAAAAGCCTTGGCAGTTTGATGCTGAAGTGGCTCTGCCTTGTGCCACCCAAAACGAAGTTAATGCTGACAATGCCAAAGCCCTTGTGAAGCATGGCGTCAAATATGTTGGCGAAGGTGCAAATATGCCACTGACAGCCGAAGCGATTGATATTGTGCGTGACAATGGCATCGCTTATGCTCCTGGTAAAGCTGCCAATGCTGGCGGTGTGGCGGTATCTGGTCTTGAGATGAGCCAAAACTCAGTGCGTAAGTACAAGTCTTTTGAGGATTTGGATTTGGAACTTCAAAAAATCATGAAAAATATTCATGAAAGTGCCAAGGCTGCTGCTGAAGAGTACGGCACAACCGAAGGTGCGATTGACTATATGACAGGTGCTAATGTGGCAGGCTTTACCCAAGTTGCCAATGCACTTGTGGCTTACGGTTATCTATAATCGCTCTTTTGTTAATGAATAAATACTATTAACAAGTTTTACTAAAATAAACACCCCAAAAGCCAGATGCCTTTGGGGTGTTTTTTATGACAACATATAATCATCTGTTATAAGGCATGATTTATGACGGATTATCTGTGAAGAATTATAATCTTGGTGGCATGATTGAATCAAACTAAAGCAAAAGATGGCTTTACCAAGAGCTCACCCCAACCAAAAGGCATCAGAAGTTGGAGTGATTGGTTGATTTAATTCTTGGGCAATGATGATTTATGATATTTAATGTGTGTGATGCGAGCTGTGATTTTGATGTTGGGTATGGCTGTGATTGTCTTGCGTGTGATGGTGTTCAGTAAAGCTATGCTCGGTGTGATGATTGTGAATATGATGTTGGTGGTTGCCAACGAAATGACCATGCCCAGTGTGGTCGTGTCCGTGCATCATGTGCATGATGGTGGGCGATAAAGCAACCAAAATCCCTGATATTAGCATTAATGCACCACTGAACTTGCGTAGGTTGAATTTTTTTACCGTTTTTTGCAAAAAGGCAAGTATGCTATCAGTAGCGATAAGCATCGGCAGTGAACCTAAGCCAAAAAATAGCATGAATGTCGCACCAACCAAAGCATGGGTATGTAGGCTTGATATGCTGACCGCCATAACCAATGCACCATACACTAAACCACAAGGCAAAAACCCCCACAATATTCCTGCTAAAAATGCCTTAGAAGGACTATCAATGGGCAAGACCTTTTGACGCACTGGAGCAAGTTTGTTCCATAGTCCTAGACCTAATTTTTCAAGGCGGTTTAAAGCAGGTAAGCCAAGCATGAGCAGGGCAGCAAAGATGAGAGCCGCTCCAAGCAAAATTCGTGGCATGGCGTTATTTGTTAAAAATGGTGCAATGAGCTGGCTACCTATAAGCGTTGCCAACACGCCCAATGCCATATAACTGGTCAGTCTGCCAAGATGATAAGTGGCAACCAAAAGTCTTCTTTTGGCGGGTGAAAGATGTCGCATTGAGATGCCAAATGCAGTAACAATACCACCACACATACCCAAGCAATGTGGCGAACCAAAAAAGCCCATAGCAAGGGCTGCCAGTAATAAAGAAGCTGTCATGAACCACCTTCAGGATATGTTAATTTACATGGTTGTTTGGATTGTTGGCTAGGGATTTTCGGCGTGCTTGCCTGTCATCTAAGATAATCTGTTCTGGTGCGTTGTCTAGGTCTTCAAACTGATTGGATTTCACAGCGTACCAAATCGCCCAAATCGCCACAATGAACAAGATAAGACTTAAAGGAATGAGCAAGTAGATACTAGGCATAATAATCCTTGTTATAAATTGATGACAAACTGCCAATCATCATGATATGGCTTTATTATAACATACTATGGCAGGTATTACCAATAAAGAGCTTGCTTATGAGTGATTTTTTACTGGGCGACCACAATGGCACATGGCAGATGGTGCAGGCTTTTAATGGTTTTGGTTGCATTGCCATGATTGTTGATTGCATTTATCAAGACATACAGCTGATGGGTAGCATATCGTGCTGTTGTGTGGGCAGTGTATCACTGGGTTTGGCAATATCTTGCACCGTAAATGGTGTCTTTAGTAGCTGAAATAACCGCCCAATCTCGCCAAAATCCCCTGCTAGCACGGCATCTATTGCGTCTTGTGCCATACTATTTCTAAGTATGTACACAGGATTGGTTTGTTTCATAAGACAGGTGGCATCTGTTTTATTTGTGGTGTGTTCGATGAGCTGTATGTATCTTGTCGTCCAATCCATCCATGAAGTTTGACCATCTTGAGCGTCTATCTCTGCTGTGAGTGTGTCTAATAGTGCTTGCTCGTGTGGCGATGGCATATTATCCACTAGGGCAATGAGTGCCCGAAAACTGTTGGTATAATCAAGTTCATAAGTTTTTAAGAGACTTACAAATTCATAGGCAAGATTGACGCTGTCTTGGTGATGAGGCAGTCCTAATTTTTTGCATATCCCTTCATTATAAGTATGATAAAAAGTCTCTTGGTAACTATCCAGGCTTGCCATCATGGTTTCTTGTTTTATTGACAGCAAGGCAAAGCAAGATAGCCATTTTTGTAAATTCCAATGCCCAATGGTTGGTTGGTTTTGATAGGTATAGCGACCATGATGGTCGGAGTGGTTATTGATCCAAGTTGGGTTAAACCGCTCCATCATGCCAAAAGGACCAAAGTCTAGTGTTGAGCCTGTAATGTTTAGGTTGTCTGTGTTCATCACACCATGACTAAAGCCGATAAGCTGCCAATGGGCGATGAGCTTGGCGGTATTTTGACAAACCTGTTTTAAAAATTCATCAAGGTCATTTTTGGGTAAATGTGGATAATAAGTTGCAAGCATCTCGTAGGTAAATTCGCTAAATAGCTTAGGCTGGTATGCTGCAATCCATTCAAAATGCCCAAAACGCACATGGCAATCATTGACTCGTAGCAGGCTTGCGGCTTTGACCATCTGTATGCGAGCAATCAGCGTGTCTGAGACAACAAAACCTAAAGCGTTTGAACTTTTGATGCCTAGGCTAGATAGGGCATGACCGCCTAGATATTCACGCACGGTACTATCGACCATCGCTCGCCCATCACCAAAGCGAGAAAAAGGCGTGCGTCCTGAACCCTTTAAGTGCAGGTCGGTGAGTTTGCCATCTTTATTAATAACTTGAGTGAGTAATAGACCTCGTCCATCGCCAAGCTGTCCTGCCCATTGTCCAAACTGATGTCCTGCATAAACCATCGCCAATGGACAAAACTCATCAGCAAAAGCATTATTATCTCCACCAATGATGCCTTGCCAATCAAGTGCGTCAAAGGGAATATCAAAAATACGCTCATACAAGTCATGATTAAAATGCACCAGTAAGGGATTTTCTAGCGGTAGGGCGGCTTGCCTGTGGTATAAGATGGGGTCTAGAGTGAGATAATGATGATGGTATTTCATGGGTATGCTCGTTAATTTAGCCCATTGTATCACAAACAGCCATAAAAAACCCTTTGTCATTGAACAAAGGGTAAGGAGAAAAACGATGTTGGTACTTATTGGACCGATTTACCTTTTAACTGCAAGTAAGCATTCTCAATGCGTTCACTGTGTGCCAAGATTTTGGCTTCTACTTGAGCAAATTGTTCCTTTAATTTCTCATCGGCTTCATGCAGACGATTGACAAATTCGGTACGCTTAAGTTCAACAGATTTTGCTTTTAGAGCGTGCCATTCTTCTACCGTTTGGGTGAACGCATCATATTCGGCACTGATGCGTTCTTTAAAGGCAAGCAGGCGATCATCTAGACTCTTTTCGTTGCTTTTTTCAATGCGAGCTTGGGCACGCTTGAACTGCATGATGACTTCGGCGTGCTTGATGGTTACATCATCAACTCGTTTTAGGTCTTTGGCAAGTCCGACTTTGTGTAGCATGCTGATGAACCATTTGGTTGGGTCGTATTGCCACCATTTTACGCCATTGCGATAGTCATATTGAAAGTAATGATGGTAGTTATGATAACCTTCACCCCAAGTAAAGATGGCAAGAATTGGGTTGTCTCGTGCGGTGTTTTCATCAGTATATGGTCTGCTGCCAAACATATGGCACAGCGAGTTGATAAAAAAGGTGAAGTGATGAGTTAGCACCATACGAAGCAGACCTGCAATTAAAAAAGTGCCAAGCATATCGCCCGTCAATATACCTGCCAAACCAACCACCACGATATTGGTTAAGATTACCCAGATGCCATAATATTTATGCTGAAGTTGTAGTAGTTTATCTTTTTTAAGGTCGGGAATATTTTTGTAGTCGTATTGACCGCTTGGATATTTACGAAGCATCCAATTCATATGGCTAAACCAAAAACCACGCTGTGATGAGTATGGGTCATCATACTCATCGTCAACATGACGATGATGGGTTCTGTGTCCAGAACACCAGTCAAAGGCTGAACTCTGTACAGCTAAGGTTGCCCCAAGCAACAAGAAGTATTTGATGATGGGGTGTGCCTCATAGGATTTGTGTGCCCATAGGCGATGATAACCTGCTGTAATGGATAGCCCTGTCCACGCCATAAAGAAAGCAAAAGCTGTCCAAACGGCAGGATTGACACCATGTGTCCACAGATACCAAGGCACAAGTACGATGGCAAGCAGCGGGGTTGATAGCAAGACAATGGCTGGCACCCAGTTGATGGGGGCGTTCTCAAAGGCTTGCGGATTTCTTTCGACGCTCATGTTGGGGTCCTGTTGGTCAAAATAGACTGGAATGATGGTTAGTAATATTATTATATTGTAGCCTAATTTTTTAAAAAAGTGAACATTTATTCACATTAAATTAACTGAACTTTGTCAATGTTATTATTGATTTTATCAATCATATCGTAAATTTTGATTGGCGGTGGCTTTTGAGAGTTTTTCGATGAATTTTTAAGAAGTTTTTGGTGAAATTGGTGTTTTTTGTGGTGTGAGTTTGTTATAATTTTTTGTTAGCTTGCTTGCTAGACAACAGACGCTTTTGGGCATTGTAGAGATTGTATTTACTAACTGGTTGATGCAGGCAGCTACTTGGTTTAATTTTGTAAGGACTGATATGTCAAATCGCAAGGAATTATTTGAAATTAGGGAGACTAAAATCCTGCAAGCTGCTGAGCAACTCATCTTAGAATCAGGCGAAGGCGATTTGACATTAGATAGCTTAGCGTGGCATTTGGATTTGGCAAAAGGCACACTGTACAAGCATTTTGCCAGTAAAGATGAACTGTTACTTAGGATTCTCATTGACCATGAAAAACGGCTATTCGCCATGAATCAGACCCAAGATGGGGCGGCAGCAGGCGTTGCTCGCATGGTATTACAACAACTACGACTGCCACAACGAGCGATGCTGTTTAACCATATTGAAGAGAGTCTGGCGGGTACATCGTCAGGGCTTAATAAGATATTTGCCGAGCTATATCGTATCCGCCGTGAACGCATGAAAAGACTGCTTGAAATCGCTGAACAGTATCTAAAGGAACAAAAAAGTGCGATGACGGTGCGAGATTATGTGGCGAGCATTTGGGCGGTCGGTCAAGGCGGTGCAGGATTGCTCAATTCAAGTTTTTATCAGCGGTATTTGGGTAGTAGGGAGACTTTAAAATATGCTCTTGTGCAACAACTGCTTGATTTACCAAAACTGTATCCACTTGATCGTGCTGATTGATGAGTCTGACGCTTGTCATCATGCTTGCTTTGGCAGGCTTTGTTTTTGATATTTTGACAAAAATGGCGTCAGCATGATTGTTGATGCTGACGCCAGTCATGGGTTGTTTGTGTTTATTTATAAGGATGGTTTTTGACACGCTAAAAGTCGGTAAGTCTAGATTGATATTGCTTCATCATCAAGATTGCCCACTGGTTCCTAGATACATACCGTCATTTTTAGCAAGGATTGGGTGATCGGTATCTTTAATATTGGCTCTTAACATCATGTAGCCTGCAACACCAGAGATGAGCGAACCTAAGATGATGCCTAATCGTGGGTCGTAATCTTCAGGAATGCCACCAAAGGCAAGACTCGATATGAATAGCGACATGGTAAAGCCGATACCGCACAGCAGTGATACCCCATATATCTGTTTAAGATTTGTCCCTTTGGGTAGTTGTACTAAGCCTAATTTTACCACCAAGAGTACAGGTAGCATAACGCCAATTTGCTTGCCGACAAATAGACCTAGTGCAATACCTAACGGCACACCATGAATAAGACTATCTAAATTCGTACCGGCAAGAGAAATACCTGCATTGGCAAAAGCAAATAGTGGCAAGATACCAAAGGCAACGGTGTTGTGCAAGTCGTGCTCTAGCTCTTCTAATGGCGAGTGTTCTGGGTCTTTTTTATTGCGAAGTGGGATAAAGAGTGCCAACAACACCCCTGCCAATGTTGCGTGTACGCCTGATTTTAACATTGCAGCCCACAACACCGCACCGATCAGTAGATAGGGCGTTAAACGCACAACATTAAGGCGGTTTAAGATGAATAAAAACGGCAGACAAACAGCCGCAATACCTAGCGAAACCAAGGACAGCTCGGAGGTGTAAAATAGTGCGATGATAATGATTGCCCCCAAGTCATCAAAAATGGCGATGGATACCAAAAATACTTTTAGGGCGTTGGGTACTCGGTTACCAAGTAGGCTTAATACGCCGATAGCAAAGGCAATGTCGGTGGCAGTTGGAATCGCCCAGCCTTGCATGGCAATGGCATTACCGTGATTTAGTCCTGTATAAACTAAGGCGGGAGCTATCATACCACCTACTGCACATAAGGCAGGCAGGATAATCTGCTTGACATCAGACAGCTCGCCAATGAGGGCTTCTCGCTTTAGCTCTAGCCCCACCAAAAAGAAAAAGACTGCCATTAGTCCATCGTTAATCCAATGATGGGCATCTTTATTGATGCTAAATTCGCCAATCTGAACCACAACGGGGGCATGAATAAAGCTGTTATAAAAGTCATACAAGGGTGAGTTAGCGACAATCATTGCCAAGATAGCAGCGACCGCCAACACAATGCCTCCAGCGGCTTCTAATTCAAAAAATGCTTTAATTCGGTTCATTGGCATAAGTATTATTCTCTTGACTAAAAAATAAACAATCTTAGAAATATATCATAAAAACTGATGGGGCTAAAGGTCTTTTATGATATTTTGCGTAAAAAATTATAAAAAATATCATTTTATGCTTTTGATGAGTAGACTAGAATTTGATGGCGTCTATGGCAAAATCACGGCGAGCGGTATTGAGCATTTGCCAACTGATTGCGTTATTAACTTGGCAATAAAAACCGTCAGCTTGTTGGTTGGGCTACTAAAATTACAACTGGTCTGATGACCTGATATTTTATTGGTATTAAAAAATAGGACAGGCTAGATAAAACATCAATCATACTAGGTAGGGCAAAAGCGTTCCACACCCACGCCTAATCTGTGCTAAAATATGCACTATTTTTAACCTTTACATCTCTTATAATGAATCACGCCTTCCAGACCAAAAATATACTCCTTGCCATCACAGGTGGTGTCGCCGCTTATAAATCTGCTGCTCTTGCTCGCTTGCTCATGAAGGCGGGGTGCAATGTGCGTGTCATGATGACTGATGCGGCGTGCCAGTTCATCACGCCTTTAACTTTGCAGGCATTGACGGGTCAAGAGGTGCATACTCAGCTACTTGATGAGCAAGCAGAGCGAGGCATGGGGCATATTGAGCTTGCCAAGTGGGCAGATGTGGTGGTGATTGCCCCTGCTACAGCCAATATGATTGGTAAACTGGCTGGTGGCTTAGCAGATGATTTGGTGGGTACGGTGTGCTTGGCAACTACCGCACCAATTTTGATTGCCCCTGCGATGAATCAGGCGATGTATGGACAAAAAGTCGTCCAAGAAAATCTGCATAAATTACAAAAATTTGGTCATATAATCCTAAATCCTGACAGTGGCGAGCAGGCGTGTGGCGATGTGGGAGCTGGCAGATTGCCCGAACCTGAAGATTTGTGCGAGCGAATTTTGGGTTATTTGCGTCGTTGTTCGATACCCCAAAATTTGACAGGCAAGACCGTTGTTATCACCGCAGGGGCGACAGTAGAATCCATTGACCCTGTGCGTTACCTATCCAACCATTCTACAGGAAAAATGGGCTATGCCATCGCTCGTGCCTGTCTGGATATGGGTGCAAAGGTTATTATTATTGCAGGTAAATCGGTTCATCTGCCCACGCCAATAGGTGCGGATAAAATCACCATCACAACGGCAGATGAGCTGTTGGTTGCTTGTCAAAGTGTGATGCGTGATGATGGCGATACCATCTTTATCGCCACCGCTGCCGTTGCTGATTATAAAGTCAAAACTGTCGCTACCCAAAAAATCAAAAAAAATGCTGATAATGACGCTCTGGTCTTAGAGCTTGTCAAAAATCCTGATGTGCTTGCCACTATTGCCAAAGAATTCCCCCGTGCTTTTATGGTTGGGTTTGCTGCTGAGACTCAAGATACCGAAAATTATGCCAAATCCAAGCTTGTCAGTAAAAACTTGGACATGATAGCGGTAAACGATGTGTCAGATACTTCCATTGGCTTTGGTGCAGATGATAATGCCATGACGGTGTTTTTTGCTCAAGCCTACGCCAAAGACAAAAGACTACTTGCTAAGGCAAGCAAAGATGATATCGCAGCTCAGCTTGTTTTGATGATTGGTGAAACAATGCTGTTAAAACAAGCCCAATTTAATCAACAAAGCCAAGCTAAGAGCATGATAGTATGAAAACCTTGACGCTGGAGGTGTGGTTGCTCGCCTTATTTTTGGTGGCGTCATTATTGCATGGTATTGCAGGCATGGGTTTTCCGCTCATTACTATTGGTGCATTAAGCTCGCCTTATGGTTTGGCAGAAGCGATTATCATTGTGCTGATACCAACAGCGGTGTTAAACCTAATTGCATGGCTGTTTGGCAATGGTAGTATTTGGCATAACTTTAGCCATTACCTTAGAAAATACTGGATGTTGATTGTTGTTTCGGTGATTGGTAGTGCTTTGGGTGTGTATCTGCTACTTGTTATGAACTCAGCATATCTGATGTTGACGTTGGTCGCTGCGGTGCTGTGGTACGCCATCATGAGTCTTTTGGGTAAAAAAATCGTTCTGCCTAATAACCTAGTATCATTGATGATAATTGGTCTGGTTGCAGGTGTGATTGGTGGGGCGACCAACGCCATGCCATCGGTGTTATTGATGTACTTATTATCCATCAGTGATGATAAATTTACCATCATCAAGCTAGGCAATCTATGCTATTTTGTTAATAAACTAGTACAAGCCATCATTTTAAAAGATGCCATCATGAGCGTGCCAAGCCAAACTTGGGTTGTGATTGCTTTCTTAACGGTGTTGTCTGTGGTAGGGATTGTGCTTGGTGGACGGCTTGGCAGTTGTTTACCCAAAGAAAAATTTCGCTTATTGACTTTGGTGATTTTGTTGCTACTTGGCATAAAAGTTGGTTATCAAGCGGTGCAAATGCTATGGTTATCTTAGTGGCGGATTATTTTGGTGTGGGTCTTTCACAAAACATAAAAATTGATTGGCAAATCCAAAAAAATGGTGTATTTTATTAGAAAATTTTAATCGCAATATTTGGCGTTATGTAATATTGTGCCGATAGGTCGAATGAGATCGGCCGCTTCATGTAAAAAAAGGAATAGATTATGACGACATCTAACTTCGCACTCCCAAAAGATCGCTTGTGGTATAAGACCTACGAACAGTATGGCGTTGATTATGATTTTGAGATACCAGAACATATTAATTCGTTGGCGGATAGTTTTGAGGAGTATATCGCCACTCATAGAGAGAATAATGTGCTAACTTTCATGGATAAGTCCATGACCTATAGCGAGTTAGATGTAGCAAGTTTAAAGATTGCAGCGTATTTGCAGTCGCTAGGGCTACAAAATGGCGATAAAGTAGCGGTCATGATGCCCAATGTGCCACAATATCTCATCACGATGTTTGGTATTATTCGTGCAGGTTATACACTAGTCAATGTCAATCCGTTATACACTAGCCATGAGCTTGAGCATCAGCTCAATGATAGCGATACCAAAGTATTATTCATCTTGGAAAACTTCGCCAAAACTTTTGCTGATGTCAAAAACAAGGGGCAGGTAAAGCATGTCGTGGTCGCCAGTATTGGCGATATGTTGGGTCTAAAAGGCTTGGTGGTAAATCTGGTCGTCAAACACATCAAAAAAATGGTACCAAGCTATCAGTTGGATAATGCCGTCAGCTTTAAAGAGGCGTTAAACAAAGTTCCGCACAGTAATTATAAACGCCCACAATTAGAACTTGATGATGTGGCAGTGTTGCAATACACAGGTGGTACAACTGGTGTGGCCAAAGGTGCGATGCTGACCCATCGTAATATTATTGCCAATGTTAGACAAGCAAGCAACTTCGTGCAAACGGCATTTCCTAATGGCGTAACAAAAGGCGAATATGTAACGATTGCTCTACCACTTTATCACATATTCTGCTTCATGGTGAGCCTGTTGGCGATGCGTATCGGTTTTTCGTTATTGTTGATTCCAAATGCTCGTGATTTTAACGACTTAACCAAACAGCACAGCAAGTATCGCCCGGCTTTCTTTATGGGCGTTAATACGCTATTTAATGCACTGACGAACCATGAAGGCTTTAAGAATATTGACCACAGCAACTTAAAGTTTAGTCTTGCAGGGGGTATGTCTGTCTTACCTAGTACTGCCAAAGCGTGGGAAGATATGACAGGTTGTTATATCACCGAAGGTTATGGACTATCAGAGACTTCGCCTGTACTGACTGTTACGCCACCACCGGCAGGCTATTCTGGCAGAATCGGTGTTCCTTTGCCACACACAGATATCCGCTTGCTTGATGATGCGGGCAACGAAGTGCCATTTGGTGAGCCGGGTGAAATCTGTGCCAAAGGTCCACAGGTCATGAAAGGCTACTATAAGCGAGATGATGAAACCGCCAAAGTGATGACTGATGATGGATTTTTCCGCACAGGCGATATTGGCATTATTGATGCAGAAGGGTATATCAAGATTGTTGACCGCAAAAAAGATATGGTCTTGGTGTCTGGCTTCAATGTCTATCCAAATGAAGTTGAAGCGGCAATCTCCGCTCATCCAAAAGTACTAGAATGTGGGGTTATTGGTGTGTCGGATGAGTATAGCGGTGAAATGGTGAAAGCCTATATTGTTAAAAAAGACGAAACTTTAACTGAGCAGGAAATCAAACAATGGGCAAAAGAACAGCTAACAGGCTATAAACGCCCAAAAATCATTGAGTTCATCAATGAATTGCCAAAATCAAATGTCGGTAAGATTTTGCGTAAGGATTTGCGTAAGCTTGAAGAACAAAATAAACAATAAGTTGCCATTGGCGATGTAGTTTTAAAGAAAAAGACCTAAGTGGGTCTTTTTCTTTGGATAATGTTTTGTATTATTGGGCGGAACTTGATAGAATATCCTTGCATTAACAAACATAAAAAATGAGTAAAAATCATGCGATACAATAACCGTGCATTCAATGAAATGCGTCCCATCTCATTCACCAGAAATTACACCAAGCACGCTGAAGGTTCGGTATTGGTATGCTTTGGCGATACCAAAGTGCTGTGTACTGCTAGCATTGAAGCGGGCGTACCACGCTGGCTAAAAGGGCAGGGTCAAGGTTGGCTGACAGCTGAGTACGGTATGTTGCCTCGTGCCACAGGCACACGCACCCAACGAGAGGCGGCTAAGGGCAAGCAATCTGGACGCACCCAAGAGATTCAAAGGCTTATTGGACGCTCTTTGCGTGCGATGCTTGATTTATCAAAACTGGGAGAAAATACCATCTACATTGACTGCGATGTCATTCAGGCAGATGGCGGTACTCGCACAGCAAGCATTACAGGGGCGGCGGTAGCACTCATTGATGCCCTAGAGACTTTGCAACGAGACAAAAAAATAACCCAAGACCCATTATTAGGCTTGGTTGCGGCGGTGTCTGTTGGCATCAAAGATGGTCAGGCTTATTTGGATTTGGATTATAGTGAAGACTCAACTTGTGATACCGACTTGAATGTGGTAATGACGCAGGCGGGTGGCTTTATTGAGATTCAAGGGACGGCAGAAGAAAAGCCCTTTACGCCTGATGAAGCAAATGAGATGCTTGCTTTGGCATATTCTGGTATTCGCACACTGATTGATGCACAGCAAAAGGCATTGGGCTGGTGATGCAGGTTATAGAAGATGGTGTGCAAATAAGGCTGATAGGCAAGACTTGCGATTATTTGTTTATTTGGGCATTGGCCATGCTACTTTGTTCGGTGCTAGTAGCGGTGATTTGCTTTACCATGCCTGTTCCTTATGCTATCGGTGCGGTGGCATTATGGGCGGTGCTGATGTATTTTTTTAATCAAAAAAAACATACCGCCAAGACGCAACAATACCATGCTCAAGGTCTGCTTGTGATAAAACAAGGATTCTTTAGTATCAATGGCATGAATGTTAGGCTAAGTGAGAATGCTTGGATACAGGCTGACCAAGCCCAGCTAACCATTTGCGATAAAGGATACTGCCATCACTTTGTGGGCTTTGCTGATGAACGAGAAGTTGTCATTGCCAAAGCGGTGCTTGAGGGGCAAAAAATAGCCATCAGACAAACAACCATCAAGATGGGCACACCCTCTTGATGGTTTTTTAAATATGGGTTTGGTTAGCAATTAAAATGGTTTGACCACCACCAGTACAACTACTGCTACAAGAATAAAAACAGGAACCTCATTAAACCATCGCCAATAGACATGGCTTTTTAACTTGGGGTTATCCATCAGACGCATCCGAAAACGCCCGCATAGCAGGTGATAGATGGTTAGGAGAATGACAAGTGTGAGCTTGGCATGTAGCCAGCCTTGTGTTTTGTACACCTGCCAATTCATGATGACCATTGATAGACCTAGCACCCATGTGGCTATCATTGCAGGAGTCATAATCCCACGATACAGCTTACGCTCCATAACAACAAAGCGATCTAGGCTTATCCTATCCTCACTCATGGCGTGATAGACAAAGAGGCGAGGTAAATAAAAAATCCCTGCAAACCAGCAGATCATCGAGATGATATGAAAAGCCTTAATATAGTCAAACATGAGAAGCCATCAGCAATATAAAAATTGTAGATAAAATAAAAAGTGGCATGATACCACTTTTTATTTGACTTTGAAAGTTGATTATTCAAAGAGGTTATTAAAACGCCCATGCGGTACTGATGAAGCCACCAGTATTGGTATCTGTACCATGCTTGCCATCTAGATGTGTAGCATAAGCACCCACGCCTATTTGGGTGCGACCGATTTGACCTTTTAGACCCAATGTGGCACTTGTGGCATGAACTTTATCACCCACGACAGTGGTGGTAAAGCCTTTGGCGTATTCAGGCACTGATGTGAGAGCGGCATTGATCACACGGTCATTTTCCTTAAACTCGTGAGTATGGCTTACTCCACCTGTAAAAGTTACCTTTGGCGTGATGACATAATCCATATCAATGCCAACCTTACCTTGCAAGGAGTTGATGTCTTGCTTATGGAATCTCATGGCGGTAGACAGTGCAAGTTGGTCTTCTGTCAGTGCGTTTAAGGCTACTTTTTGCGTGTTAACACCAATATAAGGGCGAATGCTTGCTTTGTCTAAACTGATGTTATAGCCAGCTTGCATATCAGCATGGAAGCGTCTGGCAGTTGCATTGGCACTGTGCTGGCGTGCTTCACCTTTCCAAGCGATTCGGCGATTGGTATTGACTGTTAGGCGATCGATGCCTGCATTCATACCTAGGTATAGATTGTTGAATACATGGCGATGATATACACCAACACCAATGTTCTTAGCCTCTGCACTTAAGGTATTAGATAGGGCATAATCTTGGTTTTGATGGCTTAGATATGCTCCTGTATGGCTACGCTCGCCTGCAATGTCAAGCCCTGTGGTAAGCGAACCATTGCTACCTGCAAGAGCATCTACCCATATACCATGTTTTTGACCATTTAAACGATTTAGGCGACGGCTTAGATGCTCATTGTTAATGGTACCTGTATTAAGTATCTGCTGAGGCAGTTTGCTCACTTGAGTAGGTGCATCAATGATGGAGCGGTAATACTGTGCCAAGATACGGTGAGTGCGTCCTGATGGATGAATTTCATCAGCAAAGGCGAAGTCTTCATTGGCTGTAGGGGTCTGCCAAGAGCTTTGGTCGCAAGTAACTGAGATTAATGATGATGGTAATTGTGGATGAATAGGCTTGCATCCGTAGGTGTCGGTATGTTTAAAGCCAAAAGCCTCTTTGTTGCTTACTGCTTCTTGAAGCAGGGCAAAAGTGTTGGCAGGAATGACATTTGCGTCGCTTTGATTGAGACCGGTGTATAGTGTGCTGTTGTAGTATTGAGCGGCAATGGTGGCAGATGCTTTGTTTGGGTCATTAATCATACGAGGAGTTAGACTGACATCAGGTAGATTTGGCACCAAGATTTGCTTTGCTCCTGAGTCGCTTAGACGCTTGACTGATTGTATTTCAGACTGTGCAGCATCTTGTAGAATTTTAATAGAATCTAAGATGCTGTGTTTTTTATCACTGGCTTCTAGTAGGTCATTTGCACCAATCCAAACGGCATAAAGTGCTTTGGGGTCAGCTTTATCATGTTTGTTAAAATAACTGTCAATTTGTTGTTTTACAGAGGGGCTTGTGGCAATACCAAGAGGTTGCACCACCTCGAATTCTGCTCTAGCACCACCAACAGCATAGTTTGTTCCTGTTAGTGTTTGGTTGTCATTAGGTTCGGCAGTATGTCCATAAGAGTGAGCAAGTACGCCAGCCCATGTTGTATTAGGGTTTGTGGTAAAAGAAGGCTGAGCCTTTGTATTAAAGATAAGTCCAATTAAGCCACCATCGTTGATTTGTTTAGCAAAATTACCTGTGTCCGACAGACTGTCTCCAAATACAATGACTTGGCTGTACGGCTGTGCATGAGTACTTAGAGCAAGGGATATGGTCAAGCCTAGGGCTGACTGTTTAAGTAAGGTGGATTTTTTCATGGGATTTAATCTCTTTGAGTGGAAAAAGAAAAATATTTGCTCATAAAGCTTTGATTAAGCAAATAGCGGACAGTTTTCAGGCAGATCCTGAAATTCATCTTTGCCTGTCATGGCATTAACGATGGTGGGTTTGGGTTTGGGTTGTTGGGCGATAAGTCCTAATTCAGCTATGAGTCGATCATCGTTGGCTTGGGACTGATTGCCTGTGGTCAGTAGCTTATCGCCATAAAAGAACGAGTTTGCTCCTGCCATAAATGCCAATGCCTGCTCGCCATCGGTTAGGCTTTCACGCCCTGCCGATAGACGCACATAGCTAGTTGGGCAGCAAATACGAGTAACTGCAATCGTACGAATCCATTCAATGACGGATAACCGACCTTCTTCTAGAACCTTATCGCCAAGTGGTGTGCCTTTGATGGGGACAAGCAGATTGACAGGAATGGATTGGGGGGCTACAGGCATAGTGGTTAGTTCATGTATCCAATCAATGCGATCTTCACGGCTTTCGCCCATGCCCACGATAGAGCCACTGCATACATTGATACCGGCTTTGCGTACATGGTCTAGGGTTTTTAAGCGGTCATCATAGGTGCGAGTAGAGGCAACTTGATTGTAATAATTGCGAGAGGTATCAAGGTTGTGATTGTAATAATCAAGACCTGCGTCAGCAAGCATTTGGGCTTGTTCAGATTGTAACATCCCTAAAGTCATGCAGGTTTCAAGCCCTAAGGCTTTAACTTCACGAATCAGTTCGGTTAGATAGGGCATGTCTTTGGCTGAAGGGTGCTTCCAAGCGGCACCCATACAAAAACGAGAAGAGCCAGATGCTTTGGCTTGTTTTGCAGCATTGATGACTTTTTGGACTTCTAGGCGTTTTTCAGCTTCAAGCCCTGTTTTATCACGGTAATGACCTGACTGTGAACAGTAGCCGCAGTCTTCAGGGCAGTTGCCTGTTTTGATGGATAGTAGGGTGCTGATTTGTACTTCATTGGCATTGAAATGCTGTCGGTGTACACTTTGAGCCTGCATCAGCAAATCCATGAGTGGCAGGTCGAACAGGCGAGCAATCTCTTCTTTACTGCGTCTTATTGCTGTGTTGTTGTTCATTAGCAGTCCTGTCAAAAATAAACTGAAATTTATCAGTAAACAAATGTTCCTTATTCTAACAAACTTTATAAAAATAGTAAACAAGTATTCAAAAAAGACGCCATCATTGCTATGATGAATCAATTAGGTGAGTTATTTACCAGTCTTGCTTTTAATGGCATTAACAACCTGCTCAACATAAGGCTTGGCTTGGTCAATATAGCCTTTATATTCATCAGGGATTTTTGTGGCGTGCTTGGCAACTCCTGCAAACCAAAGCACAAGCTTATAGTCTCCTGTGATTTTGACATCGCCATTTCGTACAGCGGTCATAAAAGCGGCGATATCACCTTTGGTAAGTAGCTTAACACCTGTGTTGGAATCCTTAAAATCAATGGTTAAATCCGCTTTGTCTGTTTTGCCTAGCGACTGACTAAACGAGCTTTGTGTAAACTCATAAAAACGCTCAGCGGTTGGGCTGATGAACTGGATGCTGATATTTTTGTCGGCAATGAGAGAATTTAGCTCATCATTTGAACGGCTTTTAATGAGCGAGCTTAAACGAAAGCCTAAAGTGGCAAGTAGGGCATCTAAGGCATCTGCTTTAATATCTAAAAAAGGCACTATAAACATATCAAAACTCAAAAATAAAAAGTGAATAAGGGCTAATAATTAGCTAATTGATAAAAACTCATCAAGTAGTATAACAAAAATTTTTCACGAAAAGCTAGCTATTCAAATCATGATTATTATGTTTTTGTGTTTTATTTGACGGTTTTGGTGGTACATGTGCAGTTGGGCAAGTCAAGCGTACATCAATCAAGTGTGTACATCAAAACGATGACCCAAGGCATATAGCACTCCTTCAAGCCCTGTAATATTGATGGCTGCATCAGCTTTGGCTTTAACAATAGGTTTGGCATGATAAGCGATGCCTATATCGCTGATGTGCATCATTGGTAAATCATTTGCCCCATCGCCAACGCAGACCACTTGGTGCATACCGAGCGAGTGTGCGTTTGCAATCTTAGTAACGATGGCAGCCTTTTTGTTGCCATCAATGATATCGTCATCTATTTGCCCTGTTAATTCACCACCCAAAACAGATAGGGTGTTAGCGTGATATTCATCTATGCCGAGCGTTTGAGCAACATATTGGGCAAATGGCGTAAAACCACCTGAAATCAGTACTGTATGATAGCCCAACGCTTTTAGTGCCTTGATGGTGGCGTATGCACCTGAGCTAAAGGTAATGCGTTTGGCGATGATTTCGTCAATGACCGATGCCAAGACCCCTTCAAGCAGTGCCACACGGCGAGCAAAACTGGTTGCAAAATCAATCTCACCACGCATTGCCTGCTCGGTAATCTCTAAAACCTTATCCTCAATGCCACAGAATCTAGCAATCTCAACGATAACCTCTTGTTCAATTAAGGTAGAGTCCATGTCAAAGCACGCCAAACGGTGGTTGTGCAACACTTGACCGACAGACAAAATGTGTACATCGGCATCATTATCAAGCCTATCTGCCAAGTAGGTGCTAAGCTGTTCATCAATGATATGAGTGGCAGCTTTGCGTTCGCCATCGCTCATCTGGATACATTGGGCTTGGGCGAGCAGATAGCGATGAACAGAAACATCAGCTAGCGGTTCTTGAACTTCTATGAGATGGGCATTTGTTTTGGCGTTTTCATCATCATGGACAATGATGGCTTGCCAGTTTGCTTGAGTATCCACCCATGCCTGTATGAGCGAATCAACATTGCCGTGCGGACGCTTGACAACGACCACGATGGCAAAGATGGGTAATTGTTCCAAAGGAGCGGTAGTTATGCTCATGCCTATGGGTAGTACATTGGCAACAGAATTTAGGGCGTTTTGCCATGCTTGACTATGCTTTGGTAGGGCGTAAGTGATGCTCATATATGGATAACCCTGTTTTCTTGGTGATGAGTATGGGCTATCATGCCCAAATATCAAAAAAAATACAACCCCCATTCCAAACTTTTTACCCTTTGGTATCAAAAATATAACCAAGATTGTGTTATTGTTTGGGTATTTTTAGAAAAAACACTGATTTTTTGGCAAAAATAGATAAATTTTAGCTAAAGATGCAGCAATTTTTAGCATAAGCGTGGTAAAATGGTTGTTCTCATCAAGTTATTTACCCATTGTTGCCACAATCCTTGGCAGGGGGTTTTAGGTTTTTGTATCTTATGACTTTCTTAGCACCACGACAAGGGCTTTTTGCCGTATTTATTTTGGTTAGTTTATGTCTGCATACTTTGTTTTTTGTGCTCAGTGAAGAGCGTGAAAGCAAAGATAGATACCGCATTTCTGCTGAGCAGTCAATCGCTGAGCTTACCTTGGAGCTAAAAGCACCACTTGCTAACAATGACCGTATCAGCATGAGCGTGCTAGCAGATAAATATGCCAAAGATTATGAGCTGTCTTTTGTGGGCATCTATGACGCTAAAGATATCCTGATTGTACCTGTGGGCAGTGAGAATGATGCAGGTATTTCCCTAAAGGGGTCGGTGGTCTCGGGCAGTGATGCACTAGGTAGCGTGGTGGTAAAAGCCCCGAGCATCAGTCGTGCTAAGATTATCTCAGAACATTGGCTATTTTTGCTTGGTGCATTGGCACTGCATATGATTTTGTGGTTGATATATGGCTATATTGCCCGCCCAACCAGTGAACTAAGAGATAGTATCGCCAAAAAAGTACGCCTAGAACTACTGGATAAAGGTCTTTTGGTACAGCAGACTACGCAGTCGCTAACTGCAACCGCTAAGGCAAATGAAGATGTAAATGACAAAGGCGAAGACAAAGACAGGGGTAAAGCCGTCCCATCGGTGAATTCATTTCTACAAAAAGCCAGAATTCAGCAAGAAATATCAATGGGTGATACGCAGGCAAATACTCATGATGTGACTGACACTATCTCTGATCAAGCTGGTTACATGGTTCAAATACTGCTTGAAGACCCAAATCAACTATTATCCACCGTAAGCCATGACAATAAAGTGGCGTATTTCGCCTTATGCAATCAGCTACTAGATAGGTCGCTAAAAGAGCTGTTGAATCTGACATTATTGGTGGGTGTGCAAGCAAAAGTGATTAAATATTATGATGATAAGGGTGCAAAAGTCGTCATCAATGGCAACGACCGTGCCAAACAAGCAACAGCAGCAGTATTCTTATCAAAGCTCATGCTTATGCTGAATCAGGCGGTGTACGATAAACATCGTGAAATCAAACGACCTGCATGGCAAATTCGCACCGCTGTTAGTAGCGTACAGCATGCTAGTGTGGTGTTGGGATTGACCAATAAACGCAAAGAAACGCCACTGATTCTGATTGATGAACAAGCTCAAGAAGAAGTAAAAGTGTATGTTGAGCTTGTGCGGTTAGATAACCCCAAATCCATTCACGAGCGTGAAAGTCGCAGTCTTGCCAGTGTGAGTAGGGCTACTGCTGAGCGATTACGCCAAGCGATGGAAAAAGTGCTGTTATAAGAATGCTATCATAAAAAAAATTCAAAAATACTTGACATTTTTATAAATAACTTATATAAGGCTGTTGGTGGTTGATAAAAATGCAATCAAAAGTCATTCTATCGGCTACCTAATGAACAGATGATTAATGGGGAGTCATGATGAGCGAAATTGATGATTTTGATGATGACAACTTTGAAGAAGATACCGATGCAAAATTGGTAGATGAAGTCAAAGCAAAACCTTTGGAAAAACGCCTAAAAATTGATGCACTGCTAGAGCAACAGCGTTTAAAAAAGCTCGAGCAGGCACTTGAGCAGGAAGATGATTTTGCTGAGTTTGATTTAGATGATGATTTTGATGACTTTGACGATTTTTAACCTGTTAAGTAACGGCAAATTAAGATGATGGGATTTGTACCTGTTGGTATAAATCCTTTTTAAATGATATACCTTGATAATGATTAAGAGAGCAACAATGAACAAACAAGCATTATTTGATTATCTAGAATCCGATGCCAATCAATTCGGACCAGATCCGATTGCTGCACATGGTTTTTTGACAGCAACGGTTGTAGGCAAGCCTTTGCCAAATTGGCTATCGGCATTTTTTGAAGGCGGTGAACAGCAAGTTGCTGACGAGGTCAAGCAGGCATTGCTAGCATGGCAACAAGAATTGTACGACACACTAAAAGCAGAAGAACCGATTGAATTGCCTTTTAATGCCAGTGAAGAAGCTGAAGATTTTAGTGAAGAAGGGGATCTGGCGGCGTGGGCCATCGGCTTTGTTGATGCCATGTACTCTGATGAGAATGTTGATTGGTTTGATGATGAAAGCACCGAAGAAGATGTGGCGATGCTTACCCTGCCAATGGTGCTTTTATCCGGCATTGATTCAGAAATGGACGATATGCGAGATGAAGAGACGCTGGCACAGATGGCAAATGCCCTTGAAGACAATATTACCGAGCTGTTTTTGTTGTTCCATACAGATGATTGATGATGGTTGTTTTTTAAGCAAATTGTGCGTAAAATGGGTCTTGGTTGACCCATTTGTTATGTCAAAATCAACAAACAGCGGAAAAAATCATGCAATTATCCAATCTAGAGCACTTGCCCAATCACACCATTACTGAACGCTTGGATGTGGTCTATGGTAGCACGGTGCGTACCAAACATGTGGGTAAGGACTTTTTGGCAGGGCTTAAAAATATCATAGGCGGTGAGCTTGTTGCCTATACCGAGCTACTCGAAGAAGCACGCCAAGAAGCTCTTGGCAGAATGATTGCTAAAGCGGTGGAGCTTGGAGCAGATGCGATAGTGGGCGTGCGGTTTGCTACTTCTAATGTGGCAGCAGGTGCGTCTGAAATCTTTGTTTATGGCACAGCGGTTAAGGCAATAAGAGAGCCTTTTGTGCAGACCACCGCACAAGCCATACCACAGCAAGATTTGCAATCAAATCAGGCATCAACCATGAGCCTGTTTGAATAAATCTGGGGCGATGCCATGAATATGATTGCACTGCTTTTGCAGAATTTTCAAATCGTTACTGTCATTATTTTGGTGGGTGTGGGGTGGTATTTTGGCACAAGATCCGAACGCAAGCATCTGGCAAATTTGGATGCTGACGAAAGGATTTTGGCGTATATCGTCATTTCAAATGAACGCTTTTATCAGCCTGATACTCATGCAGATGGCGTACTGGTCTTAGGTTCGGTATCTATTGCTCAAGACTATTTTAAATTGATGTATTCTGTTGTTTTAAGCCTATTTGGTAAAAACCTAACCGTTTATGAAAGACTGCTTGAACGAGGACGGCGTGAAGCGGTGGTGCGAATGAAAAAGCAAGCACAAAAGAGCGGTTATAATCACATCTATGGTGTGAGAATTGAGACATCAACGATAGGTAATGGCGGTGTGGAGGTGCTTGCCTACGGCACGGCAGTGGCCAGTTTGGATAATTTTAATGTATCCTTACAGCCTCCCATCTAAACCAGTAACGCCCACCGTAATAACTTTTTGTTGGTTTCTACCCCTAGCTTTGGTTACCAAAAAATCCCCACAATCCCCTTATTTTTTGCTAAAATAGGGGGTATTTTTTCATTAAAATTTTGGAGTTATTATGCGTACTTTGGATCAGTTGTCCGCCACTTATAATCCTGCCGATATTGAAGCAGGCATTTATGACAAATGGGAACAAAAAGGCTATTTTAAACCTACCACCGACAAAGACAAATCCTTTTGTATTGTTTTGCCACCACCTAATGTAACAGGCTCACTGCATATGGGGCATGGCTTTAATAATGCCATTATGGACGCACTGACTCGCTATCATCGCATGAAAGGCTACAACACGCTATGGCAAGGCGGTACTGACCACGCAGGCATTGCTACGCAAATGGTGGTAGAACGCCAGCTCGGTTTACAAGGTATCAGTCGCCACGACTTAGGGCGTGAGAAGTTTTTGGACAAAGTGTGGGAGTGGAAAGAGTTATCGGGTGGCACAATCACTAGCCAAATTCGCCGTTTGGGGTCAAGCGTGGATTGGTCTCGTGAACGCTTTACGATGGACGATGAGCTGTCCGATGTGGTCAAAGAAGTGTTTGTTCGCCTATATGACGAAGGTCTGATTTATCGCAAAAAACGCCTTGTGAATTGGGATACCAAGTTGCATACCGCTCTATCGGATTTGGAGGTAGAAAACCACGATGAGCAAGGTTCGCTTTGGCATTTTAATTATTATTTCGCTGATAAAAATTTAACAACGATAGATGGTAAAAATTACCTTACCGTTGCCACCACTCGCCCAGAGACACTGCTTGGCGATACGGCGGTTGCGGTTAATCCTGATGATGAAAGATATGCTCATTTGATTGGTAAAACAGTTATTTTACCTATTACTAATCGTGAAGTACCCATCATTGCTGATGATTATGTGGAAAAAGAATTTGGCACAGGTTGTGTAAAAATCACCCCTGCTCATGATTTTAATGATTACGATGTAGGTGAACGCCATCACTTGCCTTTAATTAATATCTTTGATAAAGATGGTTGTATTTTGACCGAATTTGATGTGATTGGACAAGATTCAATTTCAGCTCCGACTGAGTATGCAGGACTTGACCGCTTTGTTGCTCGTAAAAAGTTGGTTGAGCAGGCTACCAATGAGAATTGGCTTGAAAAAATAGAGCCACACGCTTTAAAAACGCCAAAAGGCGACCGTTCTGGTACGGTGATTGAGCCATTACTAACCGACCAATGGTATGTCAAAATTGATGAACTTGCCAAACCTGCCATCGATGCAGTGCAAAATGGCGATATTAAATTTGTGCCAGAGCAATATACCAATATGTATATGGCGTGGATGCGTGAGATTAAGGATTGGTGTATTAGCCGTCAGCTTTGGTGGGGGCATCGCATTCCTGCGTGGTATGATGACAATGGTAATTTTTATGTGGGGCGTAATGAAACAGAAGTTCGCCAAAAATACAATCTAGGCGATATTGCTTTACGCCAAGATGATGATGTGCTAGATACTTGGTTTAGTTCGGCTCTTTGGACATTTAGTACATTGGGTTGGAAAGGTGATGAGAGTGATTTTGATAATCAAATCTTACAAAAATTCCACCCAACTTCGGTGCTGGTAACTGGCTTTGATATCATCTTCTTTTGGGTTGCCCGAATGATTATGATGACTTTGCATTTTGTCAAAGACAAAGACGGTAAACCGCAAGTGCCTTTTAAGACGGTTTATGTGCATGGGCTTGTTCGTGATGGCGAAGGTCAAAAAATGAGTAAGTCAAAAGGCAATGTATTAGACCCACTGGATTTGATTGATGGCATTGATTTGGAGAGTTTGGTTGCCAAACGCACCACAGGACTGATGAATCCTAAAGATGCCACCAAAATTGAAAAAGCCACCAGAAAAGAATTTGAAAATGGCATCAATGCTTATGGTACAGATGCGGTGCGTTTTACTTTTTGTGCATTGGCGAACACAGGGCGAGACATTAAATTTGACTTAAAACGAGTAGAAGGCTATCGTAATTTTTGTAATAAAATTTGGAATGCTACTCGCTTTGTCTTGATGAATGTTGATGGCAAAGACATTGATACTGATGCACGCCCAGAGCTTTGGGAGTTGCCAGAACAGTGGATAGTAAGCCGTCTGCAAAAAGCAGAACAATCGGTTAATCTTGCTTTTGATACTTATCGGTTGGATTTGGCAAGTCAAGCGATTTATGACTTTATTTGGAATGAATATTGCGACTGGTATGTGGAGCTGACCAAGCCTGTCTTAAATGACCCTGAAGTATCTGATGACAGAAAAGCCCAAGTGCGGTATGTCTTATTATCGGTGATGGAAGTTGCCCTACGCCTTGTACATCCAATCATGCCGTTTATCAGTGAGGAAATTTGGCAGACGCTTGCCCCAATGATTCATCGTGGTGGAGAAAGCATTATGCTAGCTCCTTATCCAATCGCCGATGACAGCCGTATCAATGAGCAAGCCGAAAATGATATGGCGTGGTTACAAGGCTTGATTGGGGCGGTGCGTAATATTCGTGGTGAGATGAATTTGGGTAATGCGGTTAAATTGCCTGTATTGCTACAAAATATCAATGAGACCGAACAAGAGCAAATCAGCCGTATTGAACCACTATTTAAAGCACTTGCTAAGGTGGAAAGTATCACATTCTTGACAGATGATGAAAAAGCCCCCTTGTCGTCATCAAGCGTGATTGGACAAGCGACCATTTATGTACCGATGAAAGGCTTGATTGACCCTGCGGTAGAACTTGCTCGCTTGAATAAGGAATTGGATAAACTCACCAAGCAATACGAACAAATCAAAACCAAACTTGCCAACGCAGCCTTTGTCGCCAAAGCCCCTGCTAATGTGGTAGAAGCTGAAAAAGCAAAATTGGCGGAGTTGGAAGTGCAGATTGGGAAGGTTAAGGAGAGTGTGGGGGAGATTGAGGGGCTTTAAATCAAAACAAGCAAATAGATCATTATGTGATCTATTTGCTTAATAGTGTTAATTTGAGTGATAAAAATAGATGAAACCTTTTTTAAAATGGGCTGGCGGAAAAACATCTTTGATTGGCGAAATTCAAAAACGCTTGCCTGATTATGTTTATACACAAGACTTTTGTTTGATAGAACCTTTTGTTGGTGGCGGAGTAGTTTGCTTATGGGCATTGTCGCGGTTGCCATATCTTAAAAAGCTAATTATCAATGATTGTAATGCTGATTTGATTAATGTTTATCAAGTCATTAAAAATAGTCCTAATGATTTGATTAAATATGTCCAAATTTTGCAAAATGACTACGATAAATTAACAGATTTAGAAAGCAAAAAGCCTTATTTTTACCAAAAACGAGATGTATTCAATCAACGAAACAGCAACCATATAGAGCAGGCGGGATTATTTATTTTTTTAAACAAATCTGCTTTTAATGGTTTGTATCGTGTTAATAAAAATAACCAATTTAATGTTCCTATTGGTAGTTATAAAAGCCCAAAATTTATAGATGAAGAGAATGTCTTAGATATTTCAAAAAAATTGCAAGACACCCAAATATTAACAGGGGATTTTGAATTGGTTTTATCTTATTTACCTACTGATTTACCCTGTATGTTTTATATAGATCCACCTTATCGCCCAATCAGCGATACGGCAAGCTTTACCGCTTATTCTGATAATGGATTTAATGATAATGAACAAAAACGACTGGCAGAATTTTGTAAGACAATAGATAAATTGGGTCATCAATTTTTATTGAGCAATTCCGATCCAAAAAATCATGATGAAAGTGATGATTTTTTTGATGAATTGTATCAAGGTTTTAAAATTGAGAGAGTAGAAGCTAATCGTGCCATTGGTGCTAATAGCAGTAGTCGTAAAAAAATTAACGAAATTATGGTTAGTAATGGAGCTGAAAAAAATGAAGTTGTTATTTGACGATTTTCTAAATAGTATGTCAGAAACGAATGCTACATTAGATTATTTTACTGACTTTGATAAAGTAAAAAAGAATGTTGCTCAGATTGAAATTAAATTAAACCAATTAAATTATTTGCTAGGAAAGGATAACTTAACACAAGCTGTTGATGAGCTGTATAAAGAATGCCCAAATGCATTTTCTATTTTGGAAATACTCATTGCGGTTAGGCAAAAAGAGAAAAAGAAAACCTTAAATAAGCAAGGTCAAGTAATTTTGTTGAATAGTTATTTAACATCACCAGATAAGATTATTGAATTTTTTGAGAGTACAGGTTTGTCAGATGTATTTAGAGATAAAAATATTAAAAGCTTGGTGGATTACGTTTTTGGCATAGAAGTGGGTTTAGATACAAATGCTCGTAAAAATCGTGGTGGAGATAATATGTCAAAAGCCGTTCAGTATTTATTTGATAACTCAGATATTTATTACAAAAAAGAGGTTAGAAATACCATTTTTTTAGAAATTGAGAGTTTAGGGGCTGATGTTAAACAGTTTGATTTTGTTATTAAAACAAATGCAAAAACTTATGTTATTGAAACGAATTATTATAATAGTGGCGGTTCAAAATTAAATGAAGTTGCAAGAGCTTATACTGATGTTGCTCCAAAAATTAATCAATATTCAAGCTATGAATTTGTGTGGATTACTGACGGTCAAGGTTGGTATAGTGCGAAAAACAAATTGCAAGAAGCCTATATTCAAATTCCTGCTGTTTATAATTTATCAACATTGCCTAATTTTATAGAGAAAATAACCAACGAAGGTGTTATAAGAGATTGGTAGATGAGAATTCAGCCTTATTTTGAAACCGATGATCAGACATTTGGTTTACATTTAGGAAATTGCATTGATGTAATGCCCTTTTTAAAAGAAAGCTCAATAGATATGATATTTGCTGATCCGCCTTACTTTTTATCCAATAATGGTTTGACTGTTAAAAATGGTATTATCCAATCGGTTAATAAAGGAGATTGGGATAAAAATGGAATTCCGGAAGATATTTATTGCTTTACCAAAAATTGGTTAATGCAAGCCAAGCAACTATTAAAGGAAAATGGCACGATTTGGATAAGTGGTACACATCACAATATTTTTATATTGGGTCAAATCTTAAATGAGCTTAATTTTAAAATTCTAAATATGATTACTTGGGAAAAACCCAATCCGCCACCCAATTTTTCTTGTCGATATTTTACTTATTCTACCGAGTGGATAATATGGGCAAGAAAAAACCAAAAGATGCCCCATTATTTTAACTATGAATTGATGAAAAAATTAAATGCTGATAAGCAACAAAAAGATGTTTGGCGATTGCCTGCTGTTGGTAGTTGGGAAAAAACACAAGGCAAGCACCCTACTCAAAAACCACTTGGGCTTTTATCTCGTATTATATTATCATCTACCCAAAAGGGTGATTTGATTTTAGATCCATTTTCAGGATCTGGTACAACTGGTATTGCAGCGACTTTATTGGATAGAAATTATATCGGTATTGAACAAGCATTGGAATTTTTAGAATTGTCAAAAAAGCGTTATCAGGTGATTACGCCAAGCATAAAAAATAAGTTTAAACAAAAAATCCGTGAGCAAATTAGTGTTATTTGATTGCCATTAAGTTTTTAACCACCCCAAACACCAAACTATGCCCCTGCACTATCACATCAATATCAGGGGCATAGCCACCGCCCATGGTCACCACCGTTGGCAATCCCTTGTCAAACAGTGTCTGAATCACATACCGCTCTCGCTCATACAGCCCATTCATGGTTAAGTTTATCCGTCCAAGCCTATCATCGGCAAGCACATCTACCCCTGCTTGATAAAATACAAAATCAGGATTAAAACCATCAAGCACTTTGGGTAAGTGCTGTGTTAACAGCGACAAATACTCATCATCGCTCATGCCATCAGCAAGATGAATATCCAAATCTGATTTGGGTTTGTGATAGGGATAATTTTTCTCACCGTGCATACTCATCACAAAGACATTGGCATTATCCGCCATAATGGACGCATTGCCATTACCTTGATGAACATCTAGGTCAAGGATTAAAATCTTTTTGGTAAGCCCTTGGTCTAACAGTACATGGCTTGCCACACAAACATCATTTAAAATACAAAAGCCCTCACCACTATCTGCAAAGGCGTGATGCGTACCGCCAGAAGTGGATAGGCTAATGCCATCTGTCAAGGCATATTTGGCACACTCGATTGTCGCTCCAACAACAAGTCTTTCACGGTCTATGAGTTCTTGACTCATCGGCAAACCGATTTTACGGCAGTCTTTGGGTGGTAGTGTCTGTGTATTTAGGGCGTGCCAGTAGTTGGCGGTGTGCGTGGTTAAAATCTCATCAACAGTTGTCATTGTCGGTGTAAAAAATTGAGAGAGTTTGGCAATGTCATCAGCAAGTAGTTTTTTTGGTAACAATGCGTACTTTGCCATCGGAAAACGATGTCCTGCTGGCAGGGGTAGGCAAAAAGCGGGGTGATGGGCGATTTTAAAGGGCATGGCTAATGGTTGGTGGTGCGTATGGTTTTATTGGGATTGATTGGTGGGGATAAAAAAGCCACCATCGCTTTGTGATTCAGTCTCATCAGCTATCTCTAGGTAATCATATACGATAGGGCTAGGCTCAACCTCACCCATGACCTCGTTGAGCAATCGCCAAGCCAGTTCTGTTAGTCCAGACAAGCCTTGCAAATAGCAGGTGAGAGCCTTATCGCTTAGGGTGCTAAACTCGGCATCAACTGACATTTTTACACGCACTTCACCATCGGTGGGGTCAAGCTCTATGCTACCAAAAGCGATGTTTAAGTTGGTGTGAGCAATTTTCATGAGCATGGGTGCGTAGTGACTGGGCGGTACAGTCTGGGTGAGTACGCCAAACATTGCCATAAGCTGATTTTGTTCATTGATGCGAAACACGCAGGTCCAGTCTGATGAATTATCCGAAAAACTTAAAATCACATGATGTGTGCGACCATCAGTCTTGGGGCTGGGTTTGCGATGTTCGTAGTGCCAGTCTTGGGCACTAAGCCATGCTGTGATGCGGTCGGTGATGGGGTGGGGGCTTGTGCTTAAGGTCTGCTCTTGAGTGGGTTGTATTTTTGTGAGTAAATTTTTTAGCTTGTTGAAGAATCTCATGATGTGTGCGTTCGTTATTTTTGGTGAAATTGTAGCCTAATGGGGTATATTATGCAAAACAAATATCAACTAAATTGCTAAAATTGCATAAATCAGTTTTGATTGTGTGGGATTTTTGGTATTATTAACCATATTTTTAAATGATGACAGATATGACGGTTTTTACTCAATCGCCCATTGTTACGCTTGATGCCATTGATGTACAGCGTGGAGAGTTTGTGCTGTGTCAGGGTGTGAATTTGACGCTTAATGTAGGCGATGTATGCCACTTGATTGGTGAAAATGGATTGGGTAAGACAACGCTGCTATCACAAATTGCAGGACTGCTACCGATTGTCTGTGGGCAGGTGATGTATCATAATGATGTCGTAAGTCCAGTTTATGTGTCGCATCAGCTTGGGATTAGCGGTAGTTTGACGGTTCGGCAAAATTTAGAGTTTTTATTGTCTTTATATGGGGCGGATACACACCGTGAAGTGATAGATTTTGCTCTTGAGCAGGTGGGGCTTTATGGTTTGAGTGATGTATCTAGCGTACAGCTGTCAGCAGGGCAGATGCGAAGAGTGGGGCTGTCTCGCCTGTTCGTCTTAACGCCTAGAGAGTCAAAGTTTTGGTTACTTGATGAGCCATTAACGGCACTTGATGTTGACATGGTAAAACGCATGGAATATCGTATCGCAAACTTTGCAAAATTGGGTGGTGCGGTGCTGATGACTAGCCATCAAAGTACCGAGCTAAGAACGAGTGTGCTTGATTTGGCGGAGTTTGCGTTATGATGAAAAATGCCTTTGCTACGATGTTGCTAAGAGAGTGGCATATTAAAAGACAAGGAGCGGTGCAGTGGCTATTCCCTTTGATGATTTTTTTGATTATCATCACGCTGTTTCCACTTGCAATAGGGGCTGAACCTGCACTCTTGTTACGCTTGGCAACTTCTGCTATTTGGATTGCAGCTTTATTGTCGCTAGTGATGGGTGTTGATGACCTATTTAAAGCTGATATGGAAAATGGCACGCTAGCACAGCTTGTGGTGTCAGGGGCGTCGTTACCAATCTGGGTGTTTGCCAGATTGCTTGTGCATTGGGTATTTAGTGCAGGTTCCGTCTCTTTGTTGTCATTGCTTGCCATGCCTTTATTTAATATGCCGCTTGGTGATACGCTCATGCTCATGTTGTCTATTTTGGTGGGTTCGCCGCTCATGCTTATGTTATCAGCGATTGCCAGTAGTTTGACCTTGAGTCTAAAAAATGGTGCGGTACTTGTGCCACTTGTTGCCTTGCCCATGCAGTTACCTGTGTTGATATTTGCTACTGGTGCGGTTGATTTGTATGCCACTGGACTAAATGGGCTGCCGACTTTGGCACTGCTTGGGGCAATGAGTATTATGGCGATTATCATCACGCCATGGGTGGTGGCACAGATATTAAAGATGGTGTGGTCAAATTAGCATCAAGAATTCAATCTAGCAAATAAACCAAAACCGCTAAACATATGGCGGTTTTGGTTTATTTGGTTGGATTAGTTAAGACGATGACAGTTAAAGATTGGCATACTTTGGCGGATGTGCTCTTGTTTGGTCTTGTCAAACTCTCCATAAACAACCAAATAGCCCGCTTCGCCTACTTCACTTTGATGGCTATCGGCAATCACTTGCCCATGAGCGTCCACCATCATTGCATGACCCCAAGTTTCTCGGCTCTTACTACCGATGTGGTGAATGCCTCCTTGCGTACTACCAATCATCATGCACTGACTATCTAAGGCACGAGCTTGTAGTAATAATTGCCAATGTGCCTCCCCTGTCTTATGAGTAAAGGCGGCAGGTACGCTGATGATGTCAGCTCCCAATGCTCTTAGTTTTTGAGCCATCATAGGGAAGCGGACATCAAAGCATATCATCAGTCCTAAGTTAATCTTTTGGTCTTGTATGCTTAGGGGGACAACCACAAGCTCATCACCTGCCTCAAAGGTCTTACTTTCGTCATAGCTACCTGTGCTGTCATTGACGGTGGCACGAAACAGATGAATCTTATCATAACGAGCGATTTGACGGCCGTTTGGGTCAAAAACTAGGTTGGTTTGGCGGTATTTGCCATCTGATACAACAGTGCCATTATGACGCCTATTACATGGCAGTGTACCTGCAACCAGATGTATCTGATGTATTTTGGCGAGATTTGACAGGGTGTTACAAATCTCATCAAAACGCCAAGCCAGTTCGTTTTGTCTGCCCATGACACACATATTTTCAGGTAATACGATGATGTCAGTGTGCGGTGCGACATCGGCGATGGCACGACCTATGATGTCAAGATTGGCATCAATGTTGGTCTGACTATTTAGTTGAATGCTAGCAATACGAATGGTCATGGCATACTCTATAATGAATGAAGATAATTAGCCGCCGCCTACCGCTTGCACGACCTCGATGGTCATGCCATCATTGATGGCGGTGTTGGAAAGTTGTGATTTTGGTATCAGCATACCGTCAATCTCAACGGCAAATCTGCCTTCGGTCATTGCCAGTTCGGTCAATAAATCAAGGACGGTGGCTTTATCGGTGGCGAGTGATTCGCCATTTAGGGTGATATTTTGCATGGCTATTGGATTTTGGTTGTTAAGATTGATTGGGTGAATTGTTAGTTTGATTGTGCGGTTAATCTGCCAAAAACAAGTATCAGCCATCCGCTAATCATAAGTATGCCACCAACTGGTGTAATCATACCAAGCCATTTGGGTGCACCCAAAGCGATGGCATACAGTGAACCGCTAAAGATGATGATGCCACATTGCAAAAAATACGCAGGCAGAGTCATTTTGTAGCGACCTGTAGCATTCAATACACCGATGGCAAGCAGACCTAATGAGTGTATGAATAGATACAAGGTTGCTGTATCCCAAATGCCTAATTCATACGCACCTGCAAAATTTTTAAGTCCATGAGCACCAAATGCACCAAGGGCAACGCCAATGGCAAGATTGATGGCGGCAATTTTTATCCAAATCATAAAAAACTGTGCTATTTTATCAAAATTTATTTATATCAGCCTTATGTCAGCAAAACCTTTGATGTCAGTCGCTTAGCATGGTGCTATCTATAGTCATGGCTTCTCGGATTTTATCCATGGCGTTTTTTTCAATTTGGCGGACTCGCTCGGCAGAGATGTTATACACTGCGGCTAGGTCGTGTAGGGTGGATTTTTGGTCAGCAAGCCATCTTTGGGTAATGATGTCTCGTGAACGCTCATCTAGCTCTTCCATGGCTTCTTTTAAGGCACTGGTGGTATTTTCTTCCCAGTCGGCTTCTTCAACCACATCAGCAGGGTCAATGGCATCTTCTAAGAACAGTTGTGGTGCATATCTCCCATCATCTTCATCGGAGTCTTGCATTTCAAATGATGCATCATAGCTGGTCAAACGAGATTCCATTTCAAAGACTTGTTTGACGGTAACATTTAGGTCTTTGGCGATGGCTTCAGCTTCTTCTTGGGTGAGCTGGTTGCTGGATTTTTTAAGACTTCTTAGGTTAAAAAACAGCTTTCTGTGTGCTTTGGTGGTCGCAACCTTGACGATTCGCCAATTTTTAATGACGAACTCATGAATCTCTGCCTTAATCCAATGTACTGCAAATGATACCAGTCGCACACCTTTGGTTGGGTCAAAGCGTTTCACCGCCTTCATCAGACCTAAATTACCTTCTTGAATCAGATCGGCTTGCGACAGTCCGTATCCAGAATAACTGCGAGCAATATGAATCACAAATCTTAGGTGGCTCATGACAAGCAGGCGAGCAGCTTCAACATCGCCGTCGTGGTAGTAGCGTTCAGCAAGCTGTTTTTCTTCGTCAGGTGTCAAAATAGGAATTTGATGAACTGTATTGATGTACGCACCAAGATTTACGCCAGGGGCTGCCAAATGTGTTGGCATGGCAGGGACTAAATCACGGGTGGCGACTTCATGATTGGGTGTATCGCCATGCGTAATGATGGTGCGAATGGTGGGCGTGATGGTCTTGATATCATCTATGCCTTCATAATCATCCATATCATGCACATGAAAACCATCGCTAAGTGCCAATTCATCCATCTCATCAATGGCGTACTCACCGTTATAATCATCAAAGTTACTCATGTCATCTAAATCATCATAATCATGAGTGCTGTTGTATTTTTTTGTCATAAATAGTGCTTAGGCAAATAAATTCTTTTGGGTCTATTGTAAGGCTTAACCGACCTAAACGCTAGCTTTTTTTGTGATGATAAAGTGAAAATAGTTTGCTGTATTGTGGCCGTCATCACTTTGCCAAGTTGTTATGGATAGCCCTTGTTTTTGACAAAATGCCACTAGGTCTGTTTGGGAGTTCTTATCACTGGCAATCAGGTACAAACTCTCATCAGTCGCAACGCCTCTTAGGGCGATTTTTGCTTTTAGTAATGGCATGGGGCAAGCTAAGTTACGAGCATCAAAAAAAGCGGACAGTGTTATGTTGTTATGCTTGCCTGCGAGTGCTTGCTGAATGTCGGTTAGTTGCTCTGTTGTTAATTGAAGCATTAAAGATGGAGTAAAGGTAATGGTTGTCATGTAAGGCGTTCTTATGTGTGGTTTTTTATGGTTGGTTTAATGGGATATTTGGGCGAGTTTATATTTTACAAGATAAAAAGAATGATTTGCACTGTTTAATAAGATGATTGTGGTGATGAATAACGGAGTTGGGTTTTGTGGTGATTTATAGTAAGATGATACAAATCGTTCTATAATGAATCCATGATGAAAAAAACACCCCTAGCCATGCTTTTGCTATCGATACCCTTGATGATGCCGGCAGTAGCTTATGATGGACAACAAACGACCGTCAAAGCACCAAATCTGATGGCAGGTGTGGGCTTTAATGAGCAATATCATCACCGACAAATTGCCCTATGGTCTTTGCGACAGATTCATGCCAATATACCTTTGGTTGATGATCTGTGGTCGGTTCAGCTGTTGCATGGCATGGCAAATCAGATGAATGCAACAGTCCGACAGCAACCTGTCATTGCCATGCCACTCATCAATGACAATCAGGTTAATGCTTTTGCTGTGCCAGGTGGGGTGATTGGGCTAAATACAGGCGTGGTGTTGTCAGCAGATGGGCTAGATGAGGTGGCGAGTGTCTTGGCTCATGAGATAGCTCATTTAAGCCAGCGTCATTATGAACAGCGTGCAGATAATCACAAAAAACTCTTGGCGTGGCAGTTGGGTGGGCTATTGACAGCATTGGCGGCAAGTGCAGCAGGTGGCGATGCGGTATTAGCTGTGATGGCCGGCTCTCAAGCGGGTATGGCAGAGAGTGTTGCTGCTCATAGCCGAGAGCATGAGCGAGAAGCAGATAGGGTAGGTCAGCAGATATTATCTAAATCGGGTTATGATGCCCATGCCATGCCTAGATTTTTTCATCAGTTGCACCGGCAGGTTTCTTTAAATCAATCCTCAAGCGTTTTTATTCCTAGTTTCATGCAGTCGCACCCATTCACGATGGAGCGATTGTCTGAGGCGACCGCTCGTGCATCTCGCTATCCTACCGTGCCCATGAGTGATAAGCAAAACCAAGCTCGGCTGTTTGATTTATTATACTGGCGACTAAAGTATCTGACTCGTCAGACAAATCTGTCAGAACTGATGGTTAATGTCAAACAAAGTCAAGGGGCAAGATTGGCACTGGCAATGTTTTTCATGGATGATGGTCAATATGACCAAGCCCAAAAGACGCTTGATGAAGGTAATTTTACTCATGATGAGTTGTTATTCGTACTTGTGCAGGCAGATTTATTGAATGCACAGCATCGTTATGAGGAGGCGGTTCGCCTACTAAAGCCATTGCAGGCCATCTATCCTGAACGGCGAGATGTGCGATTGTATTTGGCAAAAAATCTCATCGCAACACAGCAAGCCCCTCAAGCGATTGCATTATTGCAAGATTTAACCAAAAAAACTTCGCACGATGTGCAGGCGTGGCAACTCATGCAACGGGCCTATGAATCTAAAGCTTATGGCGATCATGATGAACGCAGTCAAGAAATATCTACCATTTACGCATTGCAAGCTCGCTCTTGGACTGAGTTTTGGACGGATAAACACGAAGCTGCTTTGCGGTCTAACGCCCAAGCACTAAAAATCGCCAATGCTCATAAATCACTACAGTCATTGGTTGCGATGTTACAGGCCGATAAAGAACAGATTGTCATGGCAAAAGACTTTAAGCCAAGATTTTAGATGGGTAGACTCATGGTTGTTAAATCCAATAAAAAGCACGCCATACGGGTGTGCTTTTTTTGTTGATATAAACTGTAAAATAAACCCCATAAGTTTTGATGGGTTAGGCGGTCAAAGCCTTTTTGACAAGCACTGATATGACGCCAGCATCAGCCCGACCTGCGGTCTTATCTTTGACAGCATTCATCACACGCCCCATGTCTTTCATGCCAGATGCACCTAATTCATCAATGGTCTCGTTGATGATGGCGTTGAGTTTGTCATCGGATAATTGCTCAGGTAAAAAAGCAGAGATGACATCAATCTCAAATTGCTCTTTTTGTGCCAAATCATCACGCCCATTGGTGGTATAGATGCTTAGGGACTCTTGGCGTTGCTTGATTTGTTTTTGTAAAATCGCCAATATGTCTTTATCATCAAGCTCGGTTTGCCCATCAATCTCTACTTGCTTAATGACAGCCTGCACATTGCGTAGTACCTTGACTTGTTCCATGTTTTTGGCTTTCATGGCGGTCTTGATGGTATCGGTTAGGGTGGTTTTTAGGGTCATAAGAGTATCCTTTATTAAGTTGTAAAAGTTAGGTAAGAAATGATGTGTTTTTGGTGATATCAACCAAGCTATTGTTGTAGTTCAAGCAATCTATCATATACCACGCTTTTTTTAATGCCTAGCACATCTGCCACGATTGCACTGGCTTTTTTTGGTGGCAGTTCTTTGGCAATGGCAAGTAGCCAATCATCATAATCGGCTTTTTGTACTGGTTGGGTGTTGCCTGCAACAACCAACACGATTTCGCCACGCTGTTGGTTGGCATCGTTTTTTACAAATGCCAATAAATCAGCCAGTGGCAATTTTTTTATTGTTTCAAAGGTTTTGCTAATTTCACGGCATAGCGTAACTTCTCGTTCTCCACCAAACACATCCACCATGTCGGACAGGCACTCCACAATGCGGTGTGGTGCTTCATAAAAAATCAAGGTCTCGGTGTGCGAGTCATACAGTCTTAAGGCTTCTTTGCGTCCATGTTGCTTGGCGGGTAAAAACCCTACAAAACTAAACTTATCAGATGGTAATCCTGCAACAGACAACGCCCCAATGACCGCACACGCCCCAACAATGGGAACGATGCTCACACCCACATCATGGCACGCTTTAACCAACCTAAACCCAGGGTCTGAGATAAGCGGTGTTCCTGCATCTGAAATCAAGGCGATTGATTGACCGTTCTGTAATCGTTCGGTAAGCCGTGCTGTCTGTATGTCGGCATTATGCTCGTGATAGGCAGTGGTGGGCGTGGTAATGTTAAAGAAACTTAATAATTTAGAGCTTGTACGAGTATCTTCACACGCGATCACATCGACCGATTTTAGGGTGTCAATTGCCCGTTTTGTCATGTCGTTTAGATTGCCAATGGGGGTGGCAACAACATATAAAATGCCTGTCATGGTATTTTGCCTTTTTTGGGTAAATAATGATTATTGGTCTAATTTGGGTAGGTTTAATTTGTCTTTGAATGTATCATTTTACAAAAATCTTTGACTGTCTTTAACCATCTTTTTTAACCAGCATTGTTCTAATCACTACTTTGCAGTTCATTATTTGCTATGTTTTGGCTTACCAAATCTGTATCCGCTAAATCCAGATTTTCCCCCAAGTGTAGCCAATTTCCCAATACATCTGCCAATTCATCGAGCCCTTCTTTATTCAATGCTGAAAACAACTGAATGGAAAAAGGTAGTTCTAGAGCTTGTAATTGTTTTTTTGTTTGCAATAGTGCGGTTTTGGCAGCCCTACGCTTTAATTTATCTGCTTTGGTCAGCAGTACATGCACAGGCAAACTACCATCTTTTGCCCAATGAAGCATTTGCTCATCAAAATATTTTAGTGGATGGCGAATGTCAGTGAGTAAAATTAGACCTGTTAGACTTTCACGATGCACAAGGTAGTTTTCAAGCTCTTTTTGCCACTTGATTTTCATCGCCTCTGGTACTTGAGCGTAGCCATAACCTGGTAAATCAACGATACGACTATGCTGACAACCAACATCAAAGAAGTTAATCATCTGCGTACGCCCTGGAGTTTTTGATGAGCGAGCAAGCTGTTTTTGGTGAGTGATGGTATTGATGGCGGATGATTTTCCTGCATTGGAACGCCCTGCAAATGCCACCTCAAAGCCTGTATCAGCTGGGCAAAGTTTTAGGGTGGGGGCGGATAATGCAAAGGTGGTCTGGCGAATGATTTTTTGGTAGTCGGTGGTGGTCATGGCTTGCAAATTTGTGGTTTGATTTGTCGTAAAAATAACCAATAGTGTATCATGAAAGCCATAAAATAGCGACAATAAAGGAGTGTGTATATTTAAAGAAAGGAGTGTGTATATTTAAAGCGAATTGGTTTGGGCTTATCAACGCTATTATGTAGCAGTTGCACAAAAACTGCCTAAAAAAATAAACTGTAATAAACTCAACCGTTATTTACACTCTGCCCAAAATAGAACCCTAACCACTCATAAGGAGTAAAAGTCAAAGTTTTTCCTGTAGTCTCATCTTTCTTAGTTAAAGATGAATGTGGTCTAACTGTGTTGTAGAAATTAAGAAATCTGGTTAATTCTTGCTTTCTATGTTCACTACTGACAAATTCGTATTTATCGTGCCAAAGCTCCATTAATGTTCGTATCACTCGTTCAGCTTTACCGTTGGTTTGTAGTCTACCTACTTTGGTAAATTTTTGGTTAATATTGTTGGCATAGCAGACTTTAACAAACTCATGGTCTTTGGTGCCTTTGTATTTAAGTACCGTTATCTGAATACACCACATCAATTTGGTAGGGACACGGTTCTATCATTTGTTCTGCCAAAAACTGTGCTGCACTAAAAGCGGTTTTGTCAGGCAGTATGGCAGCATACAGTTCACGAGAATAATCATCTATGACAACAAACAGATATTCTCTAGGACTGTTTGTGGTTTGTCCTTTGAGCAGAGGTAAGCGTTTGGTATCAATGCACCATTTCACCAAGATAAGATTTGTTGTAGCGCTTGGCTTGCTTTCTAAGTTTATCTTGGATGAATTTTTCAACTTTAGCTAAGCGTTTAATGCCATGTTTGGCTTGTTTAAAGCGATTGTTGGTGCCGGTTTGGGATTTTAATAACTTAACACGAGCAAGTTTTAAGACCTTGTAGATGGTAGGTCTTGATACTTTGTACTCCAATACTAGCAAAGTTACCGATTGCTTATTCTGGTGATAAGCAGTCCAAATCGCTTCCCTGTGGTGGGGAGGCAGTCTTGTGTTTTTGTGTATGTTCATTTGCAGTATTTTACCTTAATACTGTAAATAACGGGAGTTTATCTTACAAATAAGTCTTTAAGTACTTACTTTTTTAGATCTCAAAACTTCTCGTATTAAGGACACCACCTGATCGTCTTTAAACTGCGTTTGAAACACCAATTTAGTTTCACTTTTAATATCGGCAAAAAGTTGTTGTGCATGCTTGATTTTTTGCTGTTCTTCTTGGCGCAAATCATCGCCGCCTGAAACATTTTTGCTTTCTAAAACCAAATTCAAGGTTTCGCCTGAATCGGTTTTCACAATATAAGCAAAATCAGGGGAATACGTTTTGCCACCAGCTACAGGAATTTTGATGGAATTTTTTGGAATTTTGGTAAACACAATCACTTCTTGAATCCGATTATCCGTGATGTTTTCACGCTCCAATTCGCTGTCATAAAACACACTTTCAAACAAAAATTCTTCTAGCGGATTCACTTCATCAAACTGCGTACCCAAATCAGAAGCATTCACTTCGGATAAAGCATTACCTTGATTATCGGTAAATTTTGTTGGGTGTACACTGCCACCCACGCGGCTATAACCCACTTCAAACGCACTAAACGAATTCAGCAACAACCAACGGTCAAACCCTGCCTGAATCGCTTTAATCGTCTGTTCATTCAGGTATTTTGAAATATCCAATACATCACGCACGGCAAAAAATGCTTGATGTAAGGTTTGCATTTGAATCAAAGCCGTTTGCGATAACTTGAGTAAAAAATCACGATAGCTCAATGTGTTAATGGATTCAAATATTTCATCATACACACTTTCGCTGTTTACTGCTGTTAATAATCCGTTACTGACTTGGATTTCTCCGTCGATGATTTATCAAAGATAGAAATGCCTCTTTGGGTATTACCTTGGTAATGTAAACGGCTCAGATACATATCAAATCGAGATGATATTTGCTCAAAACATTCTGTGATAGTATCCTGACCACTAGAATACCCTTGCTCTATAACTGCTGCAAATATACGAATATTATTACTTTGAACTAATTTCAAGCAATCTTGAATGGCATTAATACGCTCACTCATTGGAATGCCTCTCCATTCACTCTTTCCAGATCTCATTGGTGAACCATGTAACTCATAGAAATATGGATCACTCCCTTCAGAATATTGGCAGAATCGAGAGGCTATCACATTCATTTTTTCCTCAATCCAATGAGTATTTCGTTCAAATACAGCGATACCTGATAATACAAAATATTTTTGAGTATGATCTGTCGTAGAACCAGACTCATCAACATACATAAGATACATATAGCCTCTTTGTTCAATAAAAAAGAGCTATCGCTAGATTACTCTACCAGATAGCTCTTCCATAAATTTCTATTAAGGAGAGCCAGTAATGAAAATCTCATTAAACACCGTTAAACAGCGAAAACTGACCCTGCCACATAGTATAGAGATTTTTTGACAAAAATCAAGTATAAAAAATGATTTTCAGGCTTTACAAACTTGAAAGAATGTGTAAGATCTAGAACGTCTGACATACGGACAGAAAATCCTAGTGGATGTATTGGCTGGATACATCGTAGTAACTGTGTATTTGCGAATATGATTTGAACAGTTCTACGCAGTTGATTAAAAATCTTTTGCCATAGATTGGGCATTGCAGCTGGAATAGATTAAATAAGTTGAGCCCAAATTGTTTAAAAATTCCGCTAAAGATTGACCAATGCCTCTACGAGGTGGGTTTACAATCACCAAATCAGGTGGGGTGCCGTTTTCATTTAAGGCAAATTTTGCAGAATCGAGCGAGATAAATCTTACTCTGAACTCTTAGAAAAAGTTGCTTGTTCTGGAAGTATTTTATGGGGTTCTTTTTTTGCTTTTATAGACATATATTTCTCCTTAATAGGAGGCAATTATATGGTAATGGCTAGAAATAAAAAAGTGTTGGAATGATATTTAAACCAACACTTTTTAACTAGATCAAATTTTATTTAATTACACCACACGCCATTCGAGGACCACCACCACCAAGAGGAGCCGGGTGGTCTGAGTGGTTATCGCCGCCTTCGTGGATCATTAATGAACGACCTTTAATTTCATCTAATTTTTTCAAGCGAGGGGCTAATACTGGATTAGTTGATGTACCATCGTGTAAAACGGTTAATGCAGGTAAATCGCCTAAATGAGCATCATCAGACCACGGTAAGCCGTGATGTGGAGCTTTATTAGGGTTCCAGTGTCCTCCTGCGGCTAAGCCTGCTGTGAGCTTGCCACCTTTTTCTTTTGCATCACAGCTTGGGTTTTCGTGAATATGGAAGCCGTGTAAGCCTTCTGTTAAATCTTTTAGATTTGGAGTAAATACTAAGCCGTATTTAGATTCAGTAATTTCTACTGTACCAATATCTTTATTGCCTTTTTCTACATCAAGAAGTTGAATCGGCACGGTAATTTTTTCCAGTTCGGCTGCTGTTACCGAAAAGCTGAATAAAGAACCTAATGCAATTGCTAATGCTGTTTTCATTTTCATAAGACTGCCCTTTTTCATAGATAAGCCGTTAATTGGCAATTCATTTTAACCATAGCAGTCAAATTTTGTCAAGTTCTAAGGCTAATGTTGCCGCTGATTTTGTGGCACTTTCAATTGCGGATGCTGAAATTTCAATGCCAGTTAATTCTGATCTGCACCCCAAAAGTTGGACTAAACAACCAACTGATTAAGGTGCAGATTTTTTATGACTAAATATAACCAATCTTTCAAACAACAAGTGATCGAATTTTATCTTCAAAATGATAAAAATCGCTCGCTAACCGGACGCCATTTTCAGCTGGCCGACCGCACACTAAAACGTTGGATTAAACAATATAATCATAATGGCATCAATGGGTTAGCCTGCTTAGGTAAGAAGCGAAATTACGCTTTGGAATTTAAATTATCCATTGTGCAAGCGGTTAAAAACGGGCAGTTTTCCGCAGAAGATGCTTGTCTTTACTTTGGCATTGCCAATTCGGGCAGTGTCAGCCAATGGTTGCAAGCCTTTGATAAACAAGGTATAAACGGTCTATTGCCCAAACCAAAAGGTCGTCCGACAATGAAACCGAAATACCCGAAAATGCCTCCTCCACCGAAAACTGAAGAAGAACGCTTACGTTATCGGATTTTGGAACTGGAAGCGGAGGTGGCTTTGCTAAAAAAGTTGCAGGAATACAACCAAGAAAAAATGCGAAAAAAGCAAATTTCGTGAACGCATTGCGAAATCAGTTTCCACTTGAAATCCTATTGCCACTTATCGGCTTAAAACGCAGCACTTTCTTTTACCATCTTGGTGCTAAAGTAAATAAAAATGCGGAGATTGAGCAGAAAATTACTGAGATTTATCACAAAAACAAGGGGAACTACGGTTATCGTCGTATTATGTTAGCCTTGCGTAGAATTTGGGCAATCAACCATAAAAAAGTCCAAGCAATCATGCAGAACTTAGGTTTAAAAGGGAAATGCAAACGCAGAAAATATCGCTCGTATCAAGGCGAAGTGGGCAAAATTGCGGACAATCTACTGAGACGAAATTTCCAAGCAACCAAGCCTGATAAATGGGTTACCGATGTCACGGAATTTAAATGTGCGGAAGGTAAGCTATATCTCTCTCCAATCAAGGATTTATTCAATGGTGAAATTATCGCCTATTCTTTAGCAAAAAGTCCGAATGTTGAGCTGATTAACCGAATGATGAGCCAAGCTGCTACAAGGCTTAATGGCGCAAAACCGATATTACATTCCGATCAAGGTTGGCAGTATCAAATGGTAGATTTTAGAAAAATTTGCCAATGTAATGGCATTACTCAAAGTATGTCAAGAAAGGGAAACTGCTTGGATAACGGCGCAATGGAGCGTTTTTCGGGCGGCTCAAAACGGAATGTTATTTTGGCAAGCAGTTTGAAACCTTTATAAATCCCTTATATATCAATGTTTTATAAATTTATACGACAACAAATTTCCTGTTGTGGACAACTTTGCTTTAACTTGGTGTTGTCTTATTATTGACAACAGTATATTATTTAAATGTTGTTAATAGCAGGGAATTTGTTGTTTTATGGGAAATAATCTAGTTGTGGTAAAGGCTAACAGCCTTATTGAAGCCAATTATAGATTAAGTATTGATGAAGTGCGGATTTTGGCTTTGACGATTGGAACAATGGATTCAATGTCAAACCAAAAAATCTTTGATTTTACCGTAGCTGATTTTGTGCGTGAGTTTCCCGAAATCAGTATGGATAATGCCTACAAGCAAATTCAAGCAGCAATTAAACGAATTTATGAGCGTAGTGTAAGAACCGAAGATAGCAACGGGGTTACAGAATTTCGTTGGGTCTCTTCTCGAACATATTTCAAGAAAGAGGGGCGTTTTAGAATTGCTATGACCGATGAGGTTATGCCTTATCTAACTCAGCTTAAAGGGCAATTTACACAATATCAGCTTAAAAATATCGCTTATTTTAATAGCGTTCACTCAATTTAATAGCGTTCACTCAATCCGAATTTATGAGTTGATTACGCAATATCGTAACGTTGGAAGTAGAGAAATTACCGTTGAAGATTTGAAAAAATGGTTGCAAGTTGAAGATAAGTATCCACGTTTTAACTCTTTTAATCAGAGAGTAATCGAGCCTGCAATTACAGAAATTAACGAAAGATCTGATTTGTTTGTTGATATTGAGCAGATCAAGCGAGGACGAAGTATTTATGCTTTAAACTTTACAATCAAGAGCAAGAAAAGTACGGTTGGAACTGAATTAAAACGCCCACCGTTTCCGCATAAAAACAAGTATGGGAAGTATGTTACCTTGAACAAAGCCAACCCTAAAATGAGTAATGCTGAATACGGTAATTATGCGAAAGATTGCCTAAAAATCCTTGAAGATTTTTATTCTGATATAGCTAATGTTACAACGGAAGATTTGCGGAATTATTGGGTATTTTTAACGTGTAACGCCAGCTTTAAATCAAAGCTAGGTAAGCGTTCTGATTTTGTGAACGAGTTGCAAAATCGTGGGTTCAAGATTGTGAATTGTGAATTAGTTAAAGCGTGAAAATACTATGAATAGCAATTTTTTGCTGATATTCAGCATAATGGTACAACTTATTCACTTTCTCATTTAAACCCTTTTGAAATTAGTTTTTACGGTCAAAAAGTAAAGAAAGAACTCAAATTAAGCGTTATTTTTTCTGATCATTGTTTTACTGAAAGGGCAGATAAACAACGCCGTTCATCAGAGCGAATATTCTCTCTTAAGAGATTTAATCTATCGCTGATGTTACCTGAAATTCTAAAAGGTATGTGCAACGAGAAAGTAAAAGTTTATCAGACATCTGCAAGATGTAATTTTGCTTATGTAGTTCAAATTGAGAATAACGGCCAAGAATATAATGTCTTTTTTGAAGTCAGGAAAAATACCAAATCAAAGCTAACAGACTTAGTGTTACGTGTCGAAAGTGCCTATGTTTTTGATGAGGGAAACGAACTTCAATATAGCGGAAACATCAGATTTCTTATACTTTGTCAGAAAATTTATTTAGGTGAGAAAGTTGAGAGTAGAAAAGATTAGACTTGATTTTCAAATATACAAACCGCATAATTAAAACATAACTTACGGCGACCCGATGAAATTGATCGTAAGACGGCTCGAAAGAGTAAGGTGCGATGCCTTGGCAAGTGTATTCGGGATAATTTAGGTGATTAGCTACCGTAAATTCCAACAATGCAACACTGGTTTCACTGGGTGTAACATTGACGAGTAATTCTGTACTGTTCATTTTATTCTCTATGATAGCTTTGATTAATGGTGCTGAAAATACCGATTTTCATTTTAAATTGCAAATACTTGTCAGAAACACGCTTGATCTGTATAATATACTTCATTTTTTAACTTAGGTATGACGATGAGAGCACTTATCCACACTTTTCGTAGCACGACTTTAGACATCACGATTTTACGTCTTAGCGTATGTCTAATCTTCTTTACTTTCGGTATGACAAAATGGTTTGATTTTGAGGTGGAAATCCTTAAGCCGATGATCAGTCCGACCTGGTTGAATTTTCTCTATGAGTGGCTAGGCTATCACGGCACAAGTTATTTCTTAGGTGTGGTTGAAGGGATTGCTTATATAGCACTTGCCGTTGGCTATTGGAAACCTAGGTGGGGAATTATCGGTTCAATGACAGTATTACTGGTTTCATCTGTTACACTTAGCATGTTGCTACAGCTTGGTTTTAACAGCTTTATTTTCAAGGATATTCTACTTATCGGCGCAGGATTAGTATTATTAAAATACGATCTAAACCGCCTTTACTCCCACGAATAGCTCACGTTGTTTTTTTATCTGCCCCAAAAGTTGGACTAAGCCGTGAGCAATACAGAACTCAGTCCTTGAATTAATGTAGAAGATCAAACCTAATCTGACAGTCCCCCGTTTAAAATTACCGTGTCTGTCAGATTAATTTGAGCTTAAATTCTTTTCCACCCAAATCCGTTTTCCATCAAGTAAGGTTGCCATCGGTGTTCTGCCACAGCACATTTTTCCTTGATGTGTTCGATGGTGATTATAATACATTAACCACTCATCTAAATCCGCTTGTAATGTCGTTAAATCCGTATAAATTTTCTTCCTAAATGCCACTTGGTAGAACTCCTGCAAAATCGTTTTGTGAAAACGCTCACAGATACCGTTTGTTTGTGGCTGTTTCACTTTGGTTTTGGTGTGCTCTATGTCATTGATAGCCAAATAAAGCTCATAATCGTGATTCTCAACTTTCCCACAATACTCACTGCCTCGGTCTGTCAGCACTCCTAACATAGGTAACCTCTGGCTTTCAAAGAATGGTAATACTTTGTCATTTAGCATATCAGCAGCAGTGATAGCCGTCTTCATTGTATACAGTTTTGCAAATGCCACTTTACTATAAGTATCAATAAACGTTTGCTGATAAATACGACCCACACCTTTAATATTGCCGACATAAAAGGTATCTTGTGACCCTAAATAGCCGGGGTGGGCGGTTTCAATCTCGCCACAAGCCATATCGTCTTCTTTCTTCCGCTCCAAGGCTTGTATCTGTGGCTCACTCAGAATAATGCCTTGCTCTGCCACCAATTTTTCGAGGGCAGTTAAGCGTTGCTTAAAATTAGCTAAGTGATGTCTCAACCAAATGGAACGTACACCACCTGCAGAGACAAAAATCCCCTGTTTACGCAGTTCATTACTCACTCGAACTTGACCAAAAGCAGGATTATCTAAAGCGAATTGTACAACCGCTTTTTCTGTGGATTCATCCACACGATTTTTAATGTTGGGAACACGTCGATTTTGATTTAGTAATGCCTCAACACCGCCTTGTTCGACAGCCTGTTGATAGCGATAAAAAGTATCTCGACTCATCCCCATTACCTTACAGGCTTGTGAGATATTACCGAGTTCTTCTGCTAAATTTAATAAACCGGTCTTGTGTTTAATAAGTGGATTACTAGAATAAAACATAAGAGTTTCCTTTTTGTTTAGATTGAATTTGACACTCATATTCTAAACGGGAAACTCTCACTTTTTATAGTGCATTGTCAGATCAAGTCTGATCTTCTACAGCATAGACGATCTTTTCGTTTTGTTTTTTTGACTTTCAATCACATACAGCTTGATTTCTTTCTCGCCATACAAACCTGCAAAATCCTTGCGAAAATGCTCGGCAAGCGAAGTGCTTTCTAAAAATTGTTTCGTTCCTGCTTTAATAGAAAGCGTTGGCACCACCACAATAAACTTAAACACACCCAACACACGGTTTAGCTCAAACATGGTTTTGGTGTAAGTATAGGTTTTGCCTGTGCCTGTTTCCATGGCAATATCCAACACATTGCTGTCTGAAAGCGGTATGTCCTCCACGCTGTTGGCTTTTTGGATTTTCTGCAAATTATCCATTTTCAGGCTGCCCGAAAACACGATTTCGGGATTTTCATCGCGGCTACCGTGTTTTAAATGCACGCGGTCAAACACACTCAAAACCGATTCAATCGCCCGTTCTTGGTGTGGTAAATTTTTTTCATAAGTAAAACCAGCCATTTAAACCCTCGCAAGCACGCTTAAATTGTTCAAACCTTTTTTATTGGCATAAGTTTTAACCGCTTGCGCCAATTCTTTTTGGATGGCACTGTCCATATTTGCTCTGAATAAAACGATGCGTTCAGGCACAAAATCCTTATCGTTGTCCAGCTTTTCAATCAAGGCTTTGACGCGCATTCAGACGAAAAACCGCTTGCCAGCAAATACAGATGATGGCGGCAGTAATAAGCCGTGTAACCCGCCAAATGAATGGTTTGGACTTTTTCAGGCAGTATTGAGCCGTCATACACGCGCCAAGTGGTTAAAAGCGTGTGCAATTGTTCATCGCTTAAAACCGCATCTTTGGTATTGGGCAAATCTGCCTGTTGTGGGTTGAAATCATCGATTAAGGCAGTCTGAAAATTGGGGACGGTTTCAAAGATTTTAAAACCCAAATCGCCTGAATAGTCGGGGTTTTCATTTTTAATTTTTTGACTTGCCTTTTGAATACGGGCTTTGGTAATGTCAAAAATGGTTGTGTAGCCAGCTTTAAATGCTTCGGATTTGTTATCGGTTTTTTCAGGTAACTGAACGCAAATAAAACGGCGGTTGCCGTTGTCTTTGTCTTCTGCATTTAGTTGCATCACGGCGTGGGCGGTTGTGCCGCTGCCTGCAAAAAAGTCCATAATCAAGGAGTTTGGAGTTGCCCCCATTTGAATAATTTTTTTGATCATTTCCATTGATTTGGGAAAATTAAATAGTTTTTTACCTTCAAATAAAGATTTAACTAACAATGTTCCTTTTTCAGAATTATCTTCCTTTCCAGTCCAAACCGAACGTGCCATTTGGCTTGTTTTTCTATATTTTTCAACAATCATAAAGCCGCCATCTTGCATTTTTTTAGCTGCAATCTCTGTATTTAAATTCTGATTAGATTTTTCTCTCCCCCATCTCCAAACAGTCTGAAATCCTTGTGAAATTTTTGGATAAACAGGTATAAATCCACTTCTTTCTTCTAATGAAATTTCCAATAAATCATTATCTAACTTATTATTTTCATTAACATAAAAAGGATAAAACAAATTAGGTCGGTTATCTTTATGGAATGCAATATTTCTATTTCTTAACTCCCTTAATTCAAATCCACCTATTTCATCGCTATAAGGGAAAATTTTTTCACTATTCTCTAATTCATTTATTTCTGTTTCAAAATTCTTGATATAAACAAAAATATATTCGTGCATTCTAGCAACTCCGCCATAATCACGTCCCCTTGAGTTATTAACAACAGTAATTTGCCCGACAAAATTCTCTTCCCCAAACACTTCATCACATAAAACCTTTAATTGTGCCTGTTCATTGTCATCAATGCTGATAAAAATCACGCCATCATCGCGCAACAATTCACGCGCCACATACAGACGCGGATACATAAATGTCAGCCACGCACTGTGCGAATTGGACTTTTTCGCGGTAAACTCCAGTACGCACTTGGCTTCGTCCAAATCCATGCCGCCCAATTGCACCAGCTGCTGCGGCGTGAATTTGCGGTCGTCTTGATACACAAAGCCGTCTGAACCCGTGTTATACGGTGGGTCAATGTAAATCATCTTAATTTGATTTTTGTAGGCGTTTTTCAGGTGTTTCAGCACTTCCAAATTGTCGCCTTTAATCAGCAAATTTTCGCTGTTGGTGTTTTCAGGCTGCCTGTTGTGTGCCGTATCTTCTGCCAGCAAAGTTTCAGGGGGCGTGTCTTTTAAAATACGCGCATAAGATTTACCCAGCCAATTTAAGCTGTAACCCTCTTTTTGCGTGGCAATGCCGTCTGAATGCAGGATTTCCGCCATTTTGTCAGGCAAAAATGCACCGTGTTTGTCAAAGCAGTTGGGGAAATGCTGTTTTAAGATTGCGAGCCGTTCGTTTTCGTTTTGTGGAAATGTTTGGTTTTCAGGCTGTGTGTTTGACGAAAACAAGGTTTCTTGGGTAAGTTTAGTCATCACTTACCACCTTGTTCTTTATCTGTGCTGTGAAAGCATGGAGGTTCCTTAAATTTAAGTCAAGGGGTTTATCTGGAGTTTGTTTGATTAAGCGACTTTGATTTCATCACACCCAATCGCAGTTAATACCTGCAACATAAAATCCGCTCCAAAAGCCCCACGAGTGATTTTGTTGCTTAGGTTTTGAGGCGTCTCTTCAATGCCGATTTCTTTGAGTTTTTCAACGACATCGGCATAACTAAGATTTCGCAGTGCAATCTCAGATTTTAAAATACCTTTGGCTTTATTTCGCCACAAGGCTTGTGTTTCTTTATTCATGGATACGTAACAGAAAAATCATTTAACAATTTTTTTCATTATAAACGATATATTTATAATTGTCAAAGTTTGGTTCTTGGTATATAATCATCATATACGATATATTTATATTGGAGAATCCTATGCCTCAGCACTTCCTTCTCTCTGCCGAAGCACGCAATCTTTCCCCGATTGCGATTGCTCGTATGAGTGAGTATGAAGCCGTGATGGTGATGAAAGAGCTTCGTGGGGTAGGGGCAAGGATGTCGTGTGTCCGCGTTGTGGTGAGAAGCATGAGGCCTATTTCATTAAATCTCGTAAATAGTGGCAATGCAAGGAATGCAACTATCGCTTTTCAGTCACAGCAGGCACTTTATTTGCCCATCATAAATTACCTTTGCGTGATTTTTATTTGCCTGTAGTTTGTATGTGAATGCCACCAAGCGTGTCTCAGCCTTACAGATTGCTCGTGACTTAAATGTACAATATAAAACTGCTTTTGTATTACTGCATAAAATCAAAGAAGCATTAAAGGTGCATAAACAGCGAGAAGCGATGCAGCTGAGTGGTATTGTGCATATGGATGCCACTTATGTACATTCTGGTATCAAACCTAAAAATAAAAAGAATGAGCGTGTTGATAGACGCTTAAAACAACACGAAAACCCGCTAAAACGTGCGATTTTGGTTATGCGGGATAGTTTTGCCAAGCAAGATGATAAACAAAACGCCAAACAAATTGGCGCAAGAAACACCATTGCCTTTGTCGCCAAATCTGAAAACAGCAAGGTTGTTAATCAGCTTGCTAACAAACACATTGAAAAAGGCAGTACCATTCATACAGACGAAAGCCCAGCTTACGACAACCTAATTTATTTTCATGACTTAAAATGTGTGAACCACCAACAAGAATACCGCTCTGATGAGGGTGTAACCAACAACCTAGCAGAAAGCTATTTTAGCCGCTTTAAGCGCATGTACTACGGTCAAGTACACAAGATGAATAATACCTACCTATACGAATACGCCAATGAAAAAACAAAATCAAATCCAATTAAAAACCAAAACAAGCCAAAACAATAAGGGGATAATATGGCAGAATCTCATATCAGCAGCGACATTACCAGTAGAATTGATAAACTTATCAAGCACAAACAGGCACTACAAAAACAAATCCAAGAGATTGACCAACAAATTCACATTCTCACCCAAGCTGCTAAAATCATGGGCGAAATAGACCAACTGCCCAAATTAAGAACATCCGCTTTTAAAAATAGTATCAAAACCCTAGTAGTGCAGGTGCTAAAACAAACAGATAAGCCATTATTAACGCATGAAATCGCAAAACAAGCACTGATGCTAGACAGTGCCAAAAACACAAGTGCAGAGCCTGATAAAGGACACAGCAAAGCCGTTTATAATGCACTAAGACCACTGGTTCAACAGGGCTTAGTCATCCAAACAGGAATAAGAAAAGGCGAAACACGCTATCAGTGGGCGACAAATACCTTAGAAAGCAGCTAAATCCATTAGACAGACAATCAAATCAAAGAAAAAAGCAGCCAAAGAACTGCTTTTATTGTGGTTGGTTTTGTGCAAGTGCTACATAATGGTGCTTATCAATCATCATAAAAATGCTGTTGCCAGTCCGCTTTGATGGCAAGTATCACAAAATTTAATAAGACTTGTGAGTAATCAGCTTGATAATAACCCTTAATTGTAATAATTACCAAATATCCCTTGCATCTTAGCAAAAAACTTGCATAATAAAGCCAATAGAGAAAACGGCCGTTCTCTTATTGAATCCTAGCGGAAGTTATTATGTCAAAATTACTACAAACAATCGTTACAAGCCTTGCTTTATCGGTTGCAAGCATTACCCATGCTGATGTTGCTAGTATCTATAAAGATACCTGTGCTACCTGCCATGACAGTGGTGCTCTAAATGCTCCTAAAAAAGGCGATAAAGCCACATGGGAACGGTTAAAGACCCAAAAAGGAGTGGATACTTTAATTAAAAACACTCGTCAAGGAATGCCAAGAATGCCTGCGATGGGGTTGTGCCAGACTTGCAGTAATGATGATTTTGCTCGGCTGATTGAATACATGGAAAAATAAATTGAATAATGAGTGGTGGTAGGCTCATTGTTTGCCTATCATGAATAATATTTATGATTATTTATCAATATTGAATATATTTTAATAAATAATCAGTAAGATACATTAGATTGGTTAAATTTTGCCTTATTTTTCAAAGAAAGATAAAAAAAATGAAAAAAATGTTACTAAAACCACAATTTCTGTAGGAAAATTTAGTGAAGTCTTGCTATAATAGCAGATATTCTGATGTATTGATTTGCATCAAAAGATTGATGTCGTGTACTTTGAGTTATTTTGAACAAAACCCAAGACTTGGGCGTTGCCCAGTAGTTAGTAGGAAATTGTTATGAAACCTGCCAATAAAACCACTTTCGCCAAACTTGCCCTTGCTATGGGTTTCGGTATTGCCAGCATGGGTGCTAGTGCCATCGTTACCGTACCAAGCTATGACATTGAAGCGGGTAAAAAAATTGTTGATGTTAACTGTGGTGCGTGCCACGGTGTTGATGGTGTTAGCGTTGCACCTGCTCAGCCAAATTTGGGCGGTCAAAATGTCAAATATCTATACAAGCAACTTGTAGATTTTAAAACCAAAGCTCGCCGTAACGGTGTGATGGAAGCTCAACTTGCCAATCTTACCCAGCAAGACTTGGCGAATGTTGCAGGTTATTATGCTTCTCAAGCTCCTTGGGCACCAGGTTATGGTAATAAAGCCACTTACGCCGCTGCTCAAAAATTGTATCTAGGTGGTGATAAGACTCGTGGTATCATTCCTTGTGCTGGTTGCCATGACCCTAAAGGCTCTGGCAATGAGTGGGCTGCTTTTCCACGCTTGGGTGGTCAGCATGCAACTTATCTAGCCACACAATTAAAACTGTTCCGTGCGGCAGGTCGTGAAGATGAAGGTCTGGTGGCCGAACAAGTGCGTACTAATGACTCTGCCAAAAAAGGCGAGAAAGGCATGATGCAGATGGTTGCTGCCAAACTGTCTGACAAAGACATTAAGATTTTATCAGAGTTCTTGGCTGCTGTTCACTGATTTTAGCAGTGTTTTAAACATGATTTGAATAATCATCATCAAAACTGACAAAAAGCCCCATCTGGGGTTTTTTTGTTGTCTACGTATTGATGTGGTTTTGTGATACAATGGAGTATCTTTTTTATAAGGCTAGACTATGTTTCAAAGACAACTGATGTTTTTTGTGGCGTGTGCATTGCCGTTGTTATTTGCACACCAACTTCCACCAAACATGGCAAGGGAATTGGATTTTTGGCTAATTTGGCTTGTGGCGATGAGTGTGGTTGGGCTACCCGTTTTGTTTGCGGAGTTTGCTCTGTCGGCTCGTAGCGGTCAGACCCCTTGGCTTGGTATGCAAAAACTCACCAGAGAGGCAGATGCGTCTATGGTATGGCGAATCTTTGCAGGATTGTCGGTACTGGTGTCTATTCTTATTGCTGCCAATATTGTCTCTTATGTGGCAGGGGGTTTTAAGATGCACATGCCACAAGTGGCTGACAATCTTGGCGTGCCAAGCATAGGCATTGCAACAGCCTTAAGTATTGTTGTGTTGATTTTAAGTCTGCTAAAGTCTCGCTTATTGCCTGTAGGTTTGCTTTTGATTTTGGTGGGTTCGCTGATATCGCTATTTGATGGTGGTCTGGCCAGTGGTGTGAGCATACCTGTGCTTACGCAGGTTACGCTTGGTGAGTGGGGTCGTGCCGTGTTGCTTGCACTACTGTCGGTGGGTGTGGGTACGGGTCTGTATTGGTTCGGTAGCGTCAATGCGACCTTAGAGGTGGTCGATGCTAAGAAATCTTTGACAGGCATGATTTTGCCGATTTGGTTTACACAGCTTATTTTTGGTTCATTGGCACTGTTGGCAGGCAGTGCGATGGTTAATCAGACCTCCTTTGTGGTGGCAGGCGTTGGTATGTTGTTGGTCGCAGCGTTTTTGTTGTCCTATGCCGGTGGTCAGCTGATTGCTCGTTTTGGCATGATGGTAGGTGGAGTAATTTTATTGGTGCTTGGTTTGGCATTTGGTTTATTACCATCAAGCGTGCTACTCATTGTTCTGTCGGTCATCAGTTTGGTTGCGGTTGTTGTACTGGCGATATTTGCAGGCTTTGTGATGAAAATCAGCCATTTGCGTAAGATACTAAATTTTGGTAGCGAGCTTCGTTATAATGTCTGGCGTGTACTGATTCGCATTGTTGTGCCTATGGCGGTCTTGGTTGCTTTTGTGGGTTTGGTAACAGAATGGCTGATGTAATGGTGCGTGTGGCTTTGGCTTATGTTGCCAAACAAGGCGAGCAACTGTACACCGAGATGGATATTCCTGATGGCACAACGGTCTGGCAAGTTTTGCAGATGAGCGGTTGGCTTGATATGCCGATATTGTCTGAGTTTGCCAGCTGGTGTGCGGACAATCAGCACGCCAGTCCCAATCATAAGGCTTGGTATGTCGGTATTTATGGACAAAAAAAACGCCTAGATACACCACTGCATGATGGCGATAGGGTGGAGATTTATCGTGCTTTATCATATGACCCAATGACCAGACGCAAACAAAAATCCAAAAAACAAGTTAGAAATAAAAGTCTAAACCCATGATGATTCGTTGGTGGCTTAATGCTTTATCAATCATTAAAAACAAAAAGCACGCAAAATTTAGCGTGCTTTTTTATTGTTGTGATGGCTGTCTATGGTCTAGAGTGAGACCACAAGTGTTATTGGGCTTTTTGTGTTTTTGTAGGTAGGCTATCATGCCCATCAATACGCACCACACGACCATTTTGAAAGTAGATGCTCATGTATTGACTGGCATTTTTGATATTAGTCTTGCCTTCTCTTTTACCCACAGTGCCTGCGGTGTAGTCATAGATATAATCCCAACGATTAGGATTTAGGGTGTCATGCACAGCAGGACTACCGAGTAGATACAGCACTTGGTCGGCACTCATACCCACCTGAATCCGAGAGGCTTTTTCTTGGGTGATGGGCGTGCCTTGAGGCAAATCGATGGTATAGACACGAAATATGCTACAACCAGATAGGGCGGTTATTGATGCCAGCAGGGTGGCTGTTAGGATTTTTTTCATGGTGTTGTCTCTGATGGTATTATCTTTTGATTATTTTGCAAAGGGGTGCTTCGCCATTTAAATTTTTAACATATTAAACGCAAGTGCCCAAATATGCAAGTTTTTTGTGCCGTATTTTTGGTGATTAAATGCAGGTTTTAGTGTGAAAAACAGCGATATGCTGTGGATATGGGTTGATTTGTTTAATGGGAGTTATTGACAAATTTTTACTTAAAATATATGGGTTTTGGGGTGTAATTTACAGGAAAATGTGATAAAGTATGTTTCATTCATTTTGTAATTGATTATCAGATGATAATAAACCATTCATGAACATTTGATAAAATCAATCATAACGACATAGGTTAGACAATTATGGCATTTACCAATAAAGATTTACGCAAAGCAGGGCTTAAAGTAACCCTGCCACGCATCAAGATTTTAGAACTCTTAGAGACCGCAGAGCATCATCACATGAGTGCAGAAGATGTGTATCGTGCGTTGGCGACACAAGGGGAAGATGTTGGCTTGGCAACTGTGTATCGTGTGCTGACCCAGTTTGAGCAGGCAGGCATTGTTGAGCGACACAACTTTGAAAATAATCTGTCAGTATTTGAGATTGTCCAAGAAGACCATCATGACCATTTGGTGTGCGATGTTTGTGGTAAAATTGTTGAGTTTAACAACAAAGTCATCGAAGATGAGCAAACCAAAGTGGCACAGCAGTATGGCTTTAAGCTGTCGGCACACTCTTTGGTGTTGCACGGGGTGTGTGATAAAGAAGAGTGTCAAAAGACGCTAGATAATTAAATTGATTAAAAAAACAGCCAAATTTGGCAAGTGTTATATTAGATTTATTCACAAAAATAACCTACTTGTTTAGGTTATTTTTGTTTTTATTGGTCGTGAACAAATTAGCTGTTAAATTCATTAAGCGGCACTAAAGTCGTTCAGGCTCATTGGCAAAACTTAGGGCGGTTTGTCTATCAATCAGACCTTGATTAAGTAGCTGTCTTAGACTACCATCAAAACTCATCATGCCATCAGACATTCCTGTTTGTATTGCCGAACGCATCTGGGCAACTTTGTTTTCACGGATTAAATTGCGAATGGCAGGTGTAGCCATCATGATTTCAAAGGCTGCCACACGCCCACCGTTGATTTTTGGGATTAAGGTTTGGGAGATGACGGCTTGTAGCGATTCTGAAATCATGGAACGAATCAGGTTTTTTTCGTGAGCATCAAAGACATCAATAATGCGATCAATGGCTTTGGGGGCGTTGTTGGTATGTAAGGTTGCAAGGACCAGATGACCTGTTTCTGCCGCTCGTAGGGCAAGGCGAATACTGGATAAATCACGCAGTTCGCCAATTAAAATCACATCAGGATCTTCACGCATGGCAGATGTTAGTGCCTGCTCAAAATCATGCGTGTCTTTTTTAATCTCACGCTGGTTGATGAGAGCAATTTTAGAAGTGTGTATGAATTCGATGGGGTCTTCAATGGTTAAAATGTGTATGGGGCGATGCTGATTCATATAATCAATCATGGCAGCCAGCGTGGTGGATTTACCTGAGCCTGTCGCCCCTGTGATGAGTATCAGACCTTGATTTAATTGACATAATTTTTTGAAAGTGTTACTAGGGTCTAAGTCGTTAATATGTGGTATTTGGTCGATAATCAAGCGAAAGACTGCCGATATACCACGGCTTTGATAAAAAGCATTGGCACGAAATCGGCACAGTCCGACAATCTCAAAAGAAAAGTCCAGTTCTTTTTGTTGTGTCAGTTCATCAAGCTGTTTTTTATTTATTATTTCACTAAGTAGCCGTATGATGTCATCATGACTAAGCACAGCAGTCTGAATCGGCATGATATCGCCATCAATACGCAAACGAGGCTTTTCGCCTGCAGATAAGTGCAAATCTGAGGCGTGCATCTGTTTGGCATAGCAAAGCAGGTCGGCAAGTGTTGTAATCATGTTGGCGTTCATGGTGGATTTATGAGTTATTAAATCATGTTTTTGGGTTGATAAACAATCATTTTATGTAAATTTTATAAAATTGCTTAAAAAGATTGGGTGGTCATGATACACTGATATGGTAACAGTAAATATGATAAACCTAAGTACTTTATTAGGTAAGGAACAAGAGATAAAAGAGATGGTCATGCGACAAGACGAACTGTTTAACCATTATAGACAAGTTACCAACGCACTCAATCAAGCAAATGAGCAAAGCAAACAAAAAACCCTAGCCAAACTGCTTGCAGTATCTAAAACCAAGCCTGAATCTGACATTAGAACATTATTTGACTGCGGACAGCGTGATTTTGGTGAGAATTATCTGCAAGAGGCGATTGGTAAGCAAAGTCAGCTAACCGATTTGCCAATCACATGGCATTATATTGGTAGTATTCAGCGGAATAAAACCCGAGACATCGCCACTCATTTTGATTGGGTGCATACCATTGAACGAGAGGTGATTGCAAATAGACTCAATGAGCAACGAGGTGAGCTGCCCCCACTTAATGTGCTAATTCAGATTAATATTGATGATGAGAATACCAAATCTGGCGTACAGCCCGATAAACTACTCACTTTGGCACGGCAGGTGGAAAGTTTGTCAAAGCTGTGTTTGCGTGGCATGATGATTATCCCTGCCAAAGACAGTCATGATGCGTTTGTGCGAGCCAAAGCATTGTTTGATGAGATGGCGGATTTGGGTGAATTTGCCCATTGGGATACTTTGAGCATGGGCATGAGTGCAGATATGGAAGATGCGGTGGCAAATGGGGCAACAATGGTGAGAGTGGGAACGGCTCTATTTGGAGCTAGGAACTATGGACAGTCGTCTGATTGATTATTCATTTTTAAAATGATGATAACAATCTGACTGTGGTTACAAAGCTGTCTTATTTGTAACAATAATAAATATTGCTAGTATGGCAAGCTTGCTATAATAATCTGATTCATGTCTATTAGGAATATTTAACATGGCAAAAATCCGCCAACTTTTTACCCCTTTTTCTATCAAAAACCTAGAATTAAAAAACCGTGTCGTTATGCCGCCAATGTGTCAATATTCAGCAACTGACGGCATGCCAAATGATTGGCATTTTGTCCACTATACAAGCCGTGCGGTGGGTGGTGTGGGTTTGATTATCGTGGAGATGACCAATGTTGCCCCTAACGGTCGCATAAGCCCTAATTGCTTGGGACTGTGGAATGATGCACAAAAAGACGCTTTCAAAAAAATCGTGGACAGCGTTCACGCCCATGGTGCTAAAATCGCTATCCAAATCGCTCATGCAGGTAGAAAAGCTCAAGACGAACCGAATGCTGTAGCCCCAAGCCCCATTCATTATGGTGAGCTAGATTATGCTGGGCAAAATCTGATTACGCCAAGAGAGCTGAGCACACAAGAAGCCAAAGACTTGGTGCAGGCCTTTACCAATTCAGTCAAAAGAGCGGTGGATGCAGGCTTTGATGCGATTGAGCTTCACGCCGCACATGGTTATTTGATTCATCAATTTTATTCGCCAAAATCCAATCAGCGTAACGATGAATACGGTCAAGATAAAGCATTGTTTGGTGTGGAAGTCATCAAGGCGTGTAAGGCGGTAATGCCTGCGGATATGCCTTTGATTGTTCGCATTTCTGCCCAAGAATATGGCAAAGATGGCTTTGACAGCGATTATGGTGTGGAGATTGCTAAGCGATTTGCGGACGCAGGGGCAGATATGCTTGATGTGAGTGGTGGTGGCGATGGCGTATTGCACAAAGGTAATCACCCAGAGATTTGTGCAGGCTATCAAGTGTCGCTTGCTCGCAAGGTCAAAGAGGTAACAGGCAAGCCTGTGATTGCAGTAGGCTTGCTTGACAACCCCGCCCTTGCCGACCATGTATTATGTGCAGGCGATGCCGACCTTGTGGCGGTAGGGCGTGGGCTTTTAAGAGACCCTTATTGGGTATTAAACGCCCAATATCAACAAAATCGGGCAGATAGCTCTGAAATGCAGTTTGTACCACGACAATATGAGCGTGGATTTATGTGATTTAAAATGATGTGATTACACCGCTCTACATATTATTTGGAGCGGTGTTTTTTGGGTATGTGGAGTATTTAGTGATGGGCTAAAATGTTTTGACTGTCATTTTGGCAAGTTGTTTGACGATGACCGCTCTTGTAAATAACACGCACACCGATTAAATCATATACTTAACTGACCGTGTTTATGCACTAGAAGGTCAAGTTGATAATATCGCTATGATTAAAAATGATAATATTCTATATATTATGGACATACAAATTGCCAATAGCCATGCTGGTATTAAAAGTCAAATTGGCAAAATCAGCCCAAAACTTATCAGCTATGGACGGTTATGAGACCATCTAAATTTTGGTATTAAAATTTATAAAAAGTAAGTGCTATTTTGGCGTTTGGTTTTGAAGTTGATGGCAAGCTTCAAGATTGAGATTGACGAAAGTCTCCCAATCTATTTTATTCTGAAAATGCATCTGGTAATAACGCTCAACTTGGCAAACTAATGGGCGAGTCTCATAAATCTGGCATAGATTGGTATCGGTATCCAAAAATTGACAAATACCATCGCCCCTGTCCAAAAAAGCAGTTTGTTCGCTTTTATAGACATGGCGACAGCATAGACCGCAAGCGATGCAGGGGAAGGGTTTGTGGGTCAAGTAATTTCGCCTTGATAGTTGTTATTGATGATTTGTTTGGCTTTGTAAATATTGTTGTTAGCATCGCTCAATACAAGGTGTATTATAGCGTGGGTTGGGGCTGGATTTAAAAACCATTCGTGATTCTTTTGATGTCATTTAAAATAAATTAAAGCAAGATGGCAATCTCATCAACAAAGGCGAAAAAGATGATGAAAGTTTGGCGGATTTTACTGATAAAAGCATTTGTTCAAAACTAGCCGATAAGACTTTTGATAGCTCGGTTACGGCTGTTTTGATTTCGCCTAAGATGAAAGGCTTTTTTGGGGTCTGAGAAAGACCGATATATACTTTGAAAAGTGCTTATTCATTAAACAATAAAAAAGTCGGATAATAGAAACAAAAGAAATGCCATTTTATGGATTGCTTTATCTGATAGAAATAGGCATTTGATGCAAATAAATCTGGATTTTATTTTAATATTTTTTTAAAAACTAAATAATTTAAGGTATAATAATTGCCCTGAAACGAATATTCTTAAAGAAATGTGAATTTCGGTTTAACTTTAACACACCAAAAGAGCAGTAAAAACACTGCAAATGGTGTGGAATTTAGGTTTTATTTACTACAGCCCTTTATTTTTTTGGAGATGTTTTAATGTTTGACTGGTCTGAAGGCTATATGAAAGATATCAATTATACAGTGGGGTATTATCCGGATCTGAATCCGCAACGCTGTATTTTGCCTTTGTTGATGGAAAATATTGCCCCGCCGGCTATTTTGGATAATCAGTATAATGCCTGCGAACTTGGTTTTGGAATGGGGGTATCGATTAACATCCATTCAAATAATAATGCCCAATGGTATGGTACGGATTTTAATCCTGCTCACGCACTCTTTGCCCAAAATCTTGCTCAAGGTAAGGAAAATTTATTTTTATCCGATCAATCTTTTCAAGCGTTTTGCACCAGAGAGGATTTGCCGGACTTTGACTATATCAGTCTTCACGGTATTTTCTCTTGGATTTCGCCGGAAAATCAGCAAGTTATCGTTGATTTTGTTGAGCGTAAGTTAAAGGTTGGCGGCGTTTTGTATATTAGTTATAACGCTCAGCCGGGTTGGTCAACAAAAGCACCATTACGACATTTAGTTGAACAATATTATAAGATGCAGCCTTCAATGCAAGGCAGCGGTGAGAATTTAAAATCTGCATTATCCTCAGTGCAACAAACCGTATCACTCTGTTCGGCGATGTCTAAGAAAGCACCACTGCTTGTAGAAGAAATAGAACATATAGCTGGTATGGATGCTCGTTATGTCGCTCACGAGTATTTGAATGAACATTGGCAACCAATGTATTTTAGTGAGATGGAGGCGTATTTAAAGCAAGCTAAAATGAGTTTTGCGTGTTCTGCAAACTATGTTGATGATTACACATTATCACTCTTTAATGAAGAACAGATGGCATTTTTGGCGGGCATTAAAGATCCTTCATTGAGACAGACGATAAAAGATTTCTTTTTAAATCGGACATTTAGACGAGACCTGTGGGTTAAAGGCAAAAGAGAGCTAACCGATATAGAAAAAGAGCAAATTTGGAATAAACTGAGCATTATTCTAACAACAGACAGAGAAAATGTTAAAAACACATTGACCTACAGTGTTCAGGTTAATTTGAACGAAAAGTATATCAATGCACTGTTGGATATTTTATCGGATTATAAAATTCATTCGGTTGCGACCCTACGGAAAAAACTAGAGAAAGAGATTCCGACAAAGGCATTTTTTGAACTGTTGGCTATTTTAGAGGCAAGAAATGAAATTATGCTGGCACACTCCGATGATGTTATTGCTCGGAATAAGAAGTCGTGTGAGCAACTCAACCAGCGGATTGTCGATCATGCACTGAGTCCAACGGAGATGGGTGTGATGGCTAGCCCTGTAACGGGATCGGGGATTTACTGCAATGATGTTGAATTGCTTTTTATTGCCGGATATTTACAAGGCATTAAGCAGGATAAATTGGAAAACTATGTTTGGAAGCGTCTAAAGGCAATGAACAAATCCTTGACTAAAGACGGGGAATTGTTAGAAGGCGAAGCAGCCAATTTAGCTGAATTAAAAGAACTTAAAGCCGAGTTTGTGAAGAAGAAGCTGAACTTATTGAAAGGATTGCAGATTTTATCATAATCGTGCGTTGAGGTGGATTTACCGTTGTTGTGAAAAAGCCAAAGCTAATACCCTCAGTACGCCTGTGTTTGTACTGGGGGTATTTTATGGGCTGTTATATTGCGGCACTTTATGAATCCAACTATCCGTATGATTGAAAGGTCTTATTTTGGTGGCAGGTATTGGCATACGGATTACTCAGCGTCGCAAGCCAACGCACATTCTGATTATTGAGATAGAAAAACTGTGCTTGATTGGTTAGTAGAAAATCCAAATCAGGGCGACTATTCGCCTCCCCCAACCCCAACGGCACCAGCTCAAACTGCTCACTTGGCAACTGCTCATTCAACCAATCCACCCACGGCTGTCAGTGGCTGCGGGTATAAACCTCCCCACGCTGGGCGAGAATGCCGATTTGCCATGTTTCGGCAAGTACCGTGTGGGAGAGCAGTAGAAGAAAGAGAAATAGGTGTTTCATTTTGGAGCGTTGGAGAATTGATATGTTTATCATAATCGGTTGAACTGAAATTGGCAAAATCCTACTGCTTTTTGCCGCTTGTTTAGGCTCAGGTTTTCTCTGCGATAAATTCCACAAACTTGCTCGCTATCGCAGACGGATAACGCTGTGAGGCATACAGCATAAGCAATTCATAATCAGGCTTTTCAAGCTCAGGCAAAATCTCTACCACACGATTGTTTCTTATCCATTCGTTTGCCATAAAATCAGCTACTTGCCCAATCGCTTGCCTCTGCAAAATCATATACTCCACCGCATCATCCTTTTGGATTGTGTTGGATAGGTATAATTGCAATTCTATTTTCCTCTTTAAAAATAAAATCTTGTAGTTTTCCAAGATTAAATAATTCCGTGTGGTCAATTGCTGTAAATTGAATCGCAGATTGTTGTGCCAAATTCAATCCAAGAGAAATTCTATCTTGTATTAAGGTAATCCAACTTGAATGGCGATATTTATTTTTATAAATAATAGGAGAAGCGTGTGTATTATAAGGCGGATCAATATAAATACATTTGACTTGCCCTTGATATTTGGCTTGTAGCAGATTTAGGGCTTGGAAATTATCACTATGAATGATTGTACCGCCGATTTGATTGTCCAAATCATCAAAAGTCGCCAATAATTTGGCTTGAAAGGCGTGATGAAACAAAGAAGTATTGATAACCAAATGCACATTTTCACGCTTGATATTCTCTGCACCATATAAGTTTTGCCATTCTTGAATTTGCTTTTCGTTGGCAAAAATTTCATCATAAAACTGACTTGGAATATTATCCAGCGTGATTAAATAATGACAATCGGCAACAAATTTTTTCTTTTCCCAAAGTCGTTTTTGGAAATTTTCCAATTGTGCCAAAAAGGCAATAATATCAAAGGCAATGGCACGCAAAGTTTGAATTAAGTGTAAATTTTGGGCAATATGGTCGGCGGTTTGAGCATTGTCAATATCGTCCAAATTCATCACTTCGTTTTTGATATAAAAATCCAATTCACGCTTTAAAAATCCACCCAAATCTTTATGAATAAAATAATCGGCGGTATTTTTGGCGGTGTAGTCGCTTAAATGTTTTTCTAATAGCGTGCGTTCTTTATTTTTGTCTGTTGGGATTTTTTCTGTCAGTGCCTGCCAGTTTGTTGCCACCGTTTCATTGGCAGAAATGGTTGCCAAATCGTCTGCCAAAATTTTGTCTTGTTTGGCGGATTTGGGAAAGGCTTTGTAATCAAATAAAATGGTTAAAACTTGTCCGTTATCAGACTCGTAAATGGGTAAAATTTCATTGTCATTGTCATTGTCATTGTCATTGTCATTGTCATCGATTTGGGCATTGGCAAGAGCAAAAAAGCGTTTGGAATCGTTGTCTTTTTGATTGTCTTTGGCAGTATCAGCTTGATTTAATTTAAAAAAGACTTCTCGTCCGTCCGATAATTTAAAGCGGTAATTGGCAAAGTTTTCGCCCGACTTGGTGTAATATTGGTCCTTGTTTGCCCAATGGAGCAATACTTCTTCGCCATTGTAGGGAATGGCGTAGGTGTCGCCCTTATAACGCCCAAAAAAGGTGAGCAGGTGGCGATATACGGCATTTTGGACATCTGTGTTGCCACTTAATTCATCGGCAGCTTTTTTAGGCAGGGTGTGATTAAGATAATGGCTAATTATGCTGTTCTCTGCGTGGGCGGTGGCGTGGAAATTAATCCAAGTGATAAGCTAATTTCTGTTCCGCTTGTGGGGGCAGGGGGGGGTAAATCCTGCTCATCCTCACCGCACTTTTAGTCGCAGGGTTGGCATTTAGCAGTGAAACCGATCGGCATGATTTCTTTCTACTTTTTGTTCCTCAAACAAAAAACCGCCAATAAGCGGTCATTTTTTGAAAAAAATTTGCAAATATCGCCCTAGCGAATGGGCGGAAGAAAAGCGTGCCAATTTTAGCACGCTTTTGCTCAAACGACACTACTTACTCAATTTCTCTACCTCATCTGCCATAAGCAAGTGTTCATTTTTATGGAACCGTTCTGCCATATAGAATGAGCCGAAAGAATTTAAGTGATCTTGATCGATATAAAGCGGAATACCATTAATAAAATATTCTTGAGGCAAATATTTTGTGGGATCAACCCATTGAACATTAGGAATATCTTTAATCAAATTAAAGATATGCTGATTGCTTTCTGCTTTATTTCCTAACTCTTCAATTGGTTTTAAAAACCGATCTAAGCCATATTTCTCTAAAAACACAGATCTTAAATGAAAGGGCCGATTTTCGAATCGGTTTCTCCAATAAAAAATAACTTAATAAGGAACAAATAAAAGTTGCACCAAGAATAATGAGAACAACATTAAAACTTAATTGCTGCTCTGCCGTGATATAATGCACCCAAGCAATAAACAGCCAATGGAATAAATATAATGAATAAGATAGTTTTCCGACAAACACCATTGGCTTAGAAGAAAAGAGTTTCTTTATCAGACTTTGGCTGTTTTCCATTGAAGAAATTAATATTGCCGTTAAAACACAAGGCAACAATAAACTGCCCTTTAGTAATAAAGGCATCTCTTTATGGAATAAAAACAAGCAAGCTAGCAATGCGAAAAAAGCAATGAAACTCACATAATATTGGGACTTTTCCTTCCATTTTATCGGCTTTATAACCGCTAATATAGACCCAGCCAATAGCTCCATTAAACAGGCGTTTGGATACCATCTTTATAACCGCTAATATAGACCCAGCCAATAGCTCCGGAAAGCGTAAGTTTGACGCATAATAGGTGTTATTTAATCCTAATGCCGAATATATTGAATCGGGCAATAAATAGGTAAGCGTAAAAAATAAAAACAGGAAAAATCCGTTTAATTCTTCGTGTATAGAAGTGATGGAATGAAAAATCCCCTGCCATTATTTCTGTGGCAATAATTTTAGTGATTAAATAGCCCGAAATCACAAAGAAAATATCCACCCCAATAAAACCGCCCGAAATCCAGCGATCATCAAGATGGTAAAAATAACAGAAAGAACTACCAATGCTCTTAGTCCATCAATTTCAGGACGATAAGTTATGGTTGGTTTCATAAATCATTGATTTCTCATTTTGGGACTGACATAGATTAGCCCTAAATCCCACACCATTTTCGCAGTGTTTTTAACTGCTCTTTTGGTGTTCCAAAGTTAGACCGAAATTCATATTCCTTCAAGAATAAAGGGAGATTTTTTCGGTCAATTCTGCTGTATTTTCGGAGCGTTCGTTTCGCTTGGCTCCAAAAATTTTCTATGCCGTTGATGTGATTGACATTACCAGTAAATTTTGTAAAATGCAATACCCAAAAGTAACCAAACCTACTGATATCTAAAGTATTATATATCTTTTTAATGGCTGTATCAATAATGCTATTCGGTTATACCTTTTCTCAAATAATGTGAATGTAGGTCTTAATTTTAGCATTGAGCATGGTAAGGATAAAGACTGCAATAATTCAATCAACTGATGTTGTTTATAGGTATGTAAATACCTTTTTTATGGCTTTCTGGCATAATCTGAGATGGTTGTTTTGTATAATCCTGTATTTTCTCATAAAACCCACAATCAGCACTCATTCATCAAGACATCCGGCAATCTAACAATGCTGATTTTATAACATATCCATTATCCCTGCGGACATTGTTGTCTTTTTCTTGTCGTGATTCTCTTAAGAGATTTATGGCGAAATGATGGCATTTTTGTGGAATTTTAGGTATGATAATGCGTTTAGTCAGTCATAATACGGATAAGCCATGAGTATGTTCACCAGTCATCAGCACGACCTAGTCATCTATAACACCATGAGTGCAAACAAACAGCCTTTTGTGCCGTTACAAGCAGGCAAGGTGGGTATGTATGTTTGTGGCATGACGGTATATGATTATTGCCATATTGGACATGCTCGTGTGATGGTGGCGTTTGATGTGATTTATCGTCATCTATTGGCATTAGGCTATGATGTTTGTTATGTGCGTAATATTACCGATATCGATGACAAAATCATCAATCGTGCCAATGAAAATGGCGAGACGATTGCCGAGCTTACCACAAGATTCATCACTGCCATGCATGCAGACGCTGACGCTTTAGGCTGTCTGCGTCCAAGCATTGAGCCAAAAGCGACCGAGCATATCGGCGAGATGCAACATATTATTGGTACGCTGATGGATAAAAATCACGCCTACACCAAAGGCGGAGATGTGTATTATGCGGTGGATAGCTTTAAAGAATATGGCAAGCTCTCTAAGCGAAATCTTGACGATATGCAAGCAGGTAGCCGTGTTGAGGTGGCAAGCGACAAGAGCAATCCATTTGATTTTGTACTGTGGAAAAAAGCCAAATTAGGCGAGCCAGCATGGGCAAGCCCGTGGGGTGATGGTCGTCCGGGTTGGCATATTGAATGCTCGGCGATGAGCGGGGCTTGCTTGGGAGAGACTTTTGATATTCATGGTGGTGGGCATGATTTGCAGTTTCCGCATCATGAAAATGAGATTGCTCAATCTGAAGCCTGTACAGGTAAGACCTATGCCAACCATTGGCTACATGTAGGGTTTATCAATGTTGATGGTGAAAAGATGAGTAAGTCTTTGGGGAATTTTTCAACCATCAAAGAGGTGCTTGCTAAGTTTCATGGCGAGACCATCAGATTTTTTATCCTATCGAGCCACTATCGTAGTCAGGTGAACTTCTCTGATGTTGCTTTAAATGAGAGTCATACCGCCATCAGTCGTTTATATCATGCTCTAAAATCAGCCGAGAGTGTAGGTAAGGTTGTGGTTGATGATACCATCGTTTTGCAGGATTTTGCTAAAGGTTTTGTCAAGGATTTTATCTTGGCGATGAATGATGATTTTAATACACCAAAAGCAGTGAGCGTGCTGTTCTTGGTGGCAGGCGAGATTAACAAGGCGATGAAAGCAGGTGATGAACAAAGTGCCTTACAATATGGCTTGCTATTAAAAACCTTAGCGAGCAATCTTGGGTTATTGACTGCGTCTGCCAGCAAGTTTTTGCAAGCCAGTCTAGATGATGATGGATTGTCTGCTGATGTGATTGAAGCACTCATCAAGCAGCGAGCAGAAGCGAAGGCAAGCAAGGATTTTGCTCGTGCTGACCAGATTCGCCAACAATTAAAAGAGCAGGGCGTGGAGCTTGAAGATGGCCGTGCAGGGACGACTTGGAGACGAGTTTGACGAATATTGATGTAGCTAAGCCCACATCGGTTGGTTTTTAAATAAAAAAAGAGCATCACTCATTGATGCTCTTTTTTTATTTTAAGTTTTGTTTCAGATTTTTTTAAATGCGATGGTACAAGACCGCATTTGATGGTCATGAATAACTTGCCAATAATCACTCATCTAAACTTTCTAGGCGAATACGAACGACAGGTTCGGTAACGGCAGATAGTTTTTCTATTTGTTTAATGGCTTGATTCATTTGTTTTTCTAGGACGGGCAGTGTCAAGATAATAATTGGCACAAGTCCTGATTTGTGGGCATCTCTTTGCAAGATGGCGTCAATATTAATGCCGTTATCACTTAGAATGCGAGTGGTGTCAGCCAGTACACCCAGTTCATCTTTGACAGTCAGTCGCAGATAATAACCGCAGGTCATCTCATCACTAGATAAAATGCGAGTATCTGATAGCTCTTCTGGCACGAACGCAAGATGGGGAACATCGCTTGGTGTGGCGGCAGTGATGACATAAATCAAATCCATCACATCTGCCATGACTGCCGATGCGGTTGCACCAGCACCAGCACCATCGCCATAGTACAGCGATTGACCCAGTGGATGGGCATCAACCATCACCGCATTTTTTACGCCATGCACATTGGCAAGTAGGGTGGTGTCTGGGATTAGCGTTGGGTGAACACGCAGTTCAAAGCCATTTTCACGGCGAATGGCAAAGCCTAGATGTTTAATGTTGTAGCCCAGTTCTTTGGCATAGACCACATCTTGTAGGCTGACTTTGGTGATGCCTTCGCAATATACTTTGTCAAACTGAATGGGAATACCAAAGGCAATAGATGCCAATAGTGATAGTTTGTGGGCAGCATCAATGCCTTCAACATCAAAAGTAGGGTCAGCTTCAGCATAGCCTAGCACTTGAGCTTCGGCAAGCACATCACCAAATTTGCGATTCTTGGTCTGCATTTCAGTCATGATGAAGTTGCCTGTACCATTGATGATACCAGCCAACCAGTCTATTTTGTTGGCGGCTAGGGCTTCACGAATGATTTTGATGATCGGAATGCCACCTGCTACCGCTGCTTCATAACGCACTTGTACGCCATATTCATCAGCAAGTGCAAAAATTTCGTTGCCATATTTTGCCAGTAGAGCCTTATTGGCGGTAACAACATGTTTTTTATGGCGAATGGCGTGCATGATGACATCTTTGGCGATATCAGTACCACCGATGACCTCAATGACGATGTCCACATCATCAGCTTGGGCAATGGTCATCAGGTCAGCATTCTGTTGAATGCTAGGGTCAATATCATCACGGTGGCGGCGTGTGCCAACATGGGTGATATTGATGACATGACCACTGCGACGAGCCAACTCATCGGTATTGTCTTTTAGTAGATTGACCACGCCAGTACCGACAGTACCTAAGCCTAATACGGCAAGATTAATGGTTTTGTTCACAAGACGCTCTCAGATTCTGTCTATTTTAATAAAAGATGGGTGCTTAACTTATCATAACTTTGACAAACTTGCTAGATGCTTCACAAAATTTTTTATCTTCTGTTTTGTGTTCTCTTGTGTTTTAGCAAGTCTCCTAAATCACTAAGTGTTTCACCATCAATCTTTATATTCAATTGCAAGTTTGGCAAGCTCTTTAGCGGGTAAATAACCACCAATTTGTTGCCCTGATTCGGTAAAGACGGCAGGCGTACCGCTAACACCGATTTGATGACCAAGCTCTATATGACTTCTGACAGGGTTGTCGCAGGCAGGTGCGGTGATATTTTCGCCTTCTTTAGCTCGTGTTAAAGCGTCTTGACGATTGCTACTACACCAGATGGCCTCGGTGAGTTCGATAAATCTATCGTTTCTAGGCCAAGCCAAATAACGCACCTCGATACCTTGGGCGTTAATGTCGTCAATTTCGCTGTGTAGCTTTTGACAATAATGGCAAGTTGGATCAAAAAAAACATAAATGGCCGCTTTGGTCTCATTTGTGGCAGGGAAGGTGATCATCTCAGTCGGATCTACTTTGGTGAGTTTTTCTTTGGTGAGTGTGGACTGAAGGGCGGCAGTAATGTCAACTGGTCTTTCGCCACCAATATTGGCAATTTGCCCTTGGATTAGATGTTCGCCTTTGGCATCTGAAAACATGGGCGGTGCTTCATCAAAACTTACCCAATAGATACCGTCCATTGAAGTGGGTGTGGCAGACTTTACGGTCAGCTCAACGCCTGATTTTTTTAAATTTGCTTGCAACGCCGACACCAATGGGTCATTGGAGTTGCCTTGCGGTGTGGTCTGTTTATTGGCTGATTGACTGGTGCTTGTTGTTGAGACCTGAGCGTTAGAATTTTCGCTACATGCACTCAAAACAAGTGCCAAAGATAAAGATGATGTGGTGATGATGGTACGCAGCTTTATCATTGTGTTATTTTCCATTAAGGTTGTGGTAAAAAGTTTCAGGGATTATCGGTGATTGGCTAGGATTACTTAATAATCTTTATGGCTACTGATTCATAAAAATTAATAGTAATGCGGTGTGTATTTTAGTTAAAATTTATTAATTATGCCAAAATTTTTCTATAAATGCCAGTGGTATGTTAGGGATTTTTGCTAAAGACGTGTTGGATATATGTTAAAAATATCAAAAATCATTTGCTTTTTTGTCGTAATTTTTGATAGAATACATCGTTATTTTACAACCTGCATAACCTGCCTTTTGATGACTGTTTAGTTCTTTTGTCATCACAAGCAGGTAAGCTCTAAAGGAAATAACCTATGCTACGCATTGCCTACGATGCACTCACTTTTGATGATGTGCTACTATTGCCTTCCTATTCAGAAGTCCTACCTAAAGAAACCACCCTAACCACTCGCTTAACCACCGATATCAACCTTAATCTGCCAATCATCTCTGCTGCCATGGATACTGTAACAGAATCTAAGATGGCGATTGCAATGGCACAGCTTGGTGGACTAGGTATCATACATAAGAACATGAGCATTGAGCATCAAGCCAGTCGTGTTCGCCATGTCAAAAAATTTGAGGCAGGTACGGTTGCTGATCCTGTAACGGTTTATCCGGAGGTAACCGTAGGTGAGCTACTTCGTATTACTCGTGAGCATAAAATCAGTGGCGTTCCTGTGGTTGAGCGTGGCACAGATAAGGTTGTAGGTATCGTTACTCATCGTGATTTACGCTTTGAGACCAATTTGGCACAGCCTGTGGCGAATGTCATGACTCCAAAAGAAAAGTTGGTTACGGTCAAAGAGGGTACTCCACAAGAGACTATTAAGGCACTGCTACATGAGCACCGCATTGAAAAAGTGGTGGTGATTGATGATGATTTTAGACTAAAAGGCTTGATTACAGTCAATGACTTTACTAAAGCTGAAAATAACCCAAATGCCTGCAAAGACGAAAAAGGTCGTCTGCGTGTGGGTGCGGCTGTCGGCACAGGTTTGGATACAGAAGCTCGTGTTGAAGCACTGGTTGCGGCAAATGTCGATGTGATTATCGTAGATACTGCACATGGGCATTCAAAAGGCGTAATTGATCGTGTGGCGTGGATTAAAAAGAATTATCCAAATATTCAGGTAATCGGTGGCAATATTGCCACAGGTGATGCGGCATTGGCACTCATGGATGCGGGGGCAAATGCTGTTAAAGTTGGGATTGGTCCAGGCTCTATCTGTACCACTCGTATCATTGCAGGTATTGGCGTGCCACAGATTAGTGCCATTGATAATGTTGCAACAGCACTGCAAGATCGCATTCCGCTCATCGCTGATGGTGGTATCCGCTTCTCTGGCGATATGGCAAAAGCAATAGCTGCAGGGGCGTCGTGCATCATGGTGGGCAGTCTTTTGGCGGGTACAGAAGAAGCTCCAGGTGAGGTAGAATTATTCCAAGGTCGCTACTACAAAGCATATCGTGGCATGGGTTCGCTAGGGGCAATGAGTGGGCAAAATGGCTCATCTGACCGCTACTTCCAAGATGCCAAAGAAGGTGTGGATAAACTTGTTCCAGAGGGGATTGAGGGTCGTGTGCCTTATAAAGGTCCTGTAACAGGCATCATCAATCAGCTGACTGGCGGTTTGAGATCATCAATGGGATACACAGGCTGTTGCACCATTGAAGAGATGCGTAAGAATACGACTTTTGTAAAGGTAACATCAGCAGGCATGAAAGAATCTCATGTCCATGATGTGCAGATTACCAAAGAAGCACCAAACTATCGCCAAACCTAACCCAACAAAAAAACACCCCATTTTTGAACCAACCCCCAAATCTTAAACACAGGATTAAAGGCTAGGTTGATAAAACTAAGTGGTTTCGCTAAGGACTAAGTTTTTGTACTTTACAGGACTTAGTCCTTTTAGCTTGCTCTTTATTCTAT